>PBDH01000002.1 GCA_002717305.1 Gammaproteobacteria bacterium
CTATCAAGAAGTCCAAACCATGACGAGACTTTCAAGTGTACTGCAGCTAGGCAGCTTTCTCTCATTGTGCCTAGTTGTTCCAACCTTCGCCTATTCAAACGATTGGACGAAGCGCTCATATCAAGCCTTTGGGCTGGCCGACAAAGGCCATGATCTTACGACGGAGACCAAGGTTGATGGAACCCGGATCATTCGCACGACAGGGTCCGACCCTTACCTCGGTACGGTTGGCTTGGCGGAAAAGATCGATCCCTTTACCGCCTATCGGGTCATGTTCCAGTACCGCAACTCGATCGATCTCAAGAATTTCCAGGTACTCTACCAGACCCCGGGCGGGCTTCGGCACCTCAATCAAGAGATGCCCTCCTCGGCGGACTGGCGTTGGCACTCCTTCGAGCTCGCAAAAGGCGAAGGAGGACTGAGGGAGAGGGTTGAATGGCTGCGTTTTGACTTCGGCGAAGAAGCCGGACGAAAGTATCTCCTCAGGGATATGCGCTTGATTAAGGCGAAGCCCGAATTCGACCTCGATTCGCTTGACCACCTTCCTTTTTCACTCAAGGAAAAAGGGCACCAGGCAACCGTGAAAGCTCTTGCCGAGGGCGGATGGTCGATCTCGACCCAAGGCGATGATCCGTTCGTCATGACCACGGGGTTTGCGGAGGCCCATCAACCGGACACACCATACGTTCTGGCCTTCGAATATCAGGCTCCCCCCCAATCGACTCCGCTTGTTGTTTACTTCCTCTCCGAATCAGGCGTTCGGAATCAAACCCTGGACACTTCTCCTACGAATGGATGGAGGTGGCACCTGCACGATTTCACAGTCGGTGGGCAAGGATTGGAAGAGCGATTGAAGTGGGTGCGGATCGACTTCGGCACCGACCCCGATCTGACCTATCGCATTCGGAATTGTCGGCTGATACCGGCAACCCGTGAATTACGCCAGCGTGTCAAACTGGGCCAAAACTTCGATCAACTTTCCCGCTTCGGCATTAATCTGGAAAAGGTCAAACCGCAGCAGGCTGCAATCGAGACTGTAAGAAAAAGAGACAAACACGGGATCGTGGTAACGCTCAGCGCTTACCGCCATCTGGATCTCGATGCCGAAACCAAACGGCTGGCCAACGAGCCTTCCGCCAGTCCTCCCGTTCCCTTGGGTCCTCGGATCGTAGCCGGTGAAGGCGAGCACACGGACAACCATACCATAGTTCGAATTCTTTCGCCCTATCAGGTATGCGAAACTCAATTTCTCGCCTACCCTCCCGAGATCCGAGGAGGCGTCGGCGTGGAGACGGGAGTCGATGGAAAAGGAGAGACTTTCATCCTCTCCTACCCTCTTATTTCCGCACGGGCTCGCGAAATACGCCTGTTTTCCCCAAGCGGTGGATCCAGAGGGGCCATCGAGGGTCCGAAGGAATTAGTGCCGCCCTACGTTGTCTCCGTGGGCGACTATCGCCCCGAACTGAAAGGAGAAGAGATTGCCATCACCTCACGGTATGCATCGACCTCCAAGCCTTCGGTCTACCTTTTATCGCTTACCGGCAAAGTGTTGAAAGTCTTTCAGGTTCCAGGCAAAAACAAGGAAAACTACCAACGCGAATTCAAGCTTTTCACCAAGACAGGCGGGAAGGTGGATCAGCTTTTCGTACAAAACCTCACGGCCAAGCGGGCTTTCAGGCTCCTGCCCAAAGAAGACGCGACTACGGTAGACTTTCATGCCTCAGCCATCGGGTCACGTCTGTTCGATACCGCCTATTCCGACCGTGACTTCAACCTCGGAGGACCGCAACGCTTGGTATCCACCTTGTATCCATGGAAGAAGGGAAATTTGCAACCCGCTCTCGATGCCGGACGGATGGAAAACGTTTTCTGGTTTGATCCTCAGGAAGTCCACAACGATAGCTGGGCCACTTGGGGTGAATTCAAAGACGGTCGTTACGTAAAAAACAGCCTCTACAACTTTCTCGGTGCCGCTCAGTACTGGTCTCCACTCGTTCAGGCAGGAAAGATAGAAGACCGAAGTTACGAGGAATGGATTGAGGGAATCGACTGGAACCGTAGGGCCTTCGGAGGTAAACACCGCAAATCGACTGATGACTATGCAAAAGGAAGTCCAACCGTTTGGAATGCCTGCTTCACTCATCGTTGGAGCATTGGCCCGTCCAAAGCCCTGACTCAACAACTTGATCCGGCGACCTCCCTCCCCCTCTATCTGCTTTTGGACCGCAAGAACGAACCCACCGGCGGCGGTTATTTCAAAAAGCGACTCTTCGACTACGGCACGCAGAACTTCGAACAGGAATCAATCGATCGATATTACACCTACGGGCAACGCGCCCTCTACCGAAAGCTTGCCCCTCACTATCGAGCGCAACCGGAAATGACCGTAGCCGTAGAACCGAATCACGAGAACGAGATCGTTTCGGGACGCAATTCAGTTGGCGATTACAACCCGAAGAGCTTGGAGGGTTTCTACAAATATCTCCTTACGCTTTACGAGGATCTCGACACGATCAACGAGAAAATGGGAACAAGTTTTGACAAAGAATTCTTCGATGCTCCCCGAGGATTGTTGCGAGGGGATTGGGATCGCTACGATATGGACAACCGCTATTTCCGCGAATGGGTCGAATACAATCGGATCCAAATTTACCGGCGAGTGGGTTCCAGTTATCGGGAAGCCCTTCTCGCGGGGTTTCCGCCCGAACTAATCAAGAGCCATCAGATCCCCAGCTCTTACGTCTTTGGGTCGATCGTGGGAATATCCGAACGCGATATCCGAATCTCCCCTATTGACTGGCTACTCACGACGGGTGCGGGCTTTGGGTTCTCCCGCTACGGAACCTATTACGACCGCAAATACAACATAGGCCAGGGAGCGCATAGTTCAGGGTATGACGGCATGCTGGTCGGCGAGTATGCCTCTCTCAATCCCAGCGAAGAAAAAGCTCTCGACCAGTTGCTCTATCTCCGGGACCGAGGCGTTTCGGCTCTTCACGTCATGTGGTGGCCCGAGGATCTGGACAAAGGCTTCAATGCCGCTCAAGCGGCTGCTTTGCGTCGAATGATCGCCGAACATGACGAACCAAAACCCGGACTCGCTGGAGGTATCTCTCAGGTCAGGGCTTGGCGGGGAGGAAAAGAACCCTTCGAAATCGCCAGTCTCGGAACCGGCCCCGAGCACACCGGGTTGCTCAAAAGCCTGCGTCAGAACGGATCCTTCGAAGGTTCCGTCTACGTTGTTCCCTTTCACGCCCACGTTGCAATCGAGACCTTGAGTTCAAAACCCTCCTTGGCGATTGGCCCCAAACCCGTACAATTGGCGATGGCTCAAGAATTGCTCCAAGGAGCGGTTCTTGAAACGACCTTTCGGATGGGAAAAGGGCAAAACCCGGGTTCGCTTTCACTGAATCTGCTCCACGACGGGGTGGTCTTGAAGGATGCGGAAGTCTTGCTCGATCAACTCCGAGAAGGACAAGAAGTTCGCGTAATCCACAAAGTCCCTCTCATCCTGAACAAGCTTGCTCTTGAGATCTCGGCAATTTCGGGAGAAAGCAAGATCGAAGAACTGAAAGTGATTCGACACCAAGATAAGGCGATCAACCTGACGCGCGGGATCATGGAAGGTCGACGGCACCAAGGCGGAGTGACCTTCGCTCTCTTGCCTGACTCTCCTTGAGATCCAAGGGAAGGAAGTCTTCCTAGAGAGACTTCACCTTGATGTTTTTTACCAGAACGATGCTTCCGGGGTCATGGGCTTGAAGTCCGATGGTTCCTTTTGAAAGTTTCCTCTTTCCTTTTACTTCTTTGCCTTCCTCGTAAACCACTACGGTTTTGCCGTCCACTTTGGTTTCGACGCGGTTGCCCTTCACGATGATTTCATAATGAAACCATTCGTTGTCCTTGGCCGGAGCCTTTAAATTCTTCTTTACGATGTACACGCTCCCCGTTTTCACCGGATCTTTTTGGGTCTGATTGATCTGAGCCTCATGTCCGACCGGCCATCCCTTGTCCTGGTATTGGGTATGGAAAAAGATTCCACCATTGGACCCCGGCTTGGTCATCACTTCGGCCTTGAAATGAAAATCCTTCATGTCCTTGCCCTTGCCCGTGTAGTAGACCATGGAGGGCTTGCCATGGCATTTGATCGAACCGTCTTTGACGGAAATGCTTTCCGGGTTCCATTTGTCGATTTTCCAATCGGTCAGGTCCTTGCCGTTGAACAAAAGTTTCCAACCATCCGCGTTTTCGGATTTGGACAAAGCATTATCGCCAGCCGTCAGAACGGTGGCAAAAGAGAAAAGGGCGAGAAGAACAGTAGGGACTAATTTTTTCATCCGAAACGGATATTCCAACTATCAAAGAAAAGCAACCGCCCTCTTGGGGATTCCCCATTTTTCAATGAGGAAGGGTATTTTCGAAATTCTATTCTCTTTGAACGACCCAAGTAATTGTTTTTCCTTGAATTGATGTTTTTAGGAAACAATTCTGTTCCTCAGGTCATTACTATCTGAAAGCCAAAAATCCGCCTAGTTAAACTTTGTCATGAAAAGAGCACTCCTGTTCGCCTTATCCCTTATCCCGGCATTCTGCTTTGCTGAAAAGCAAGCCGAACTGTCCGAAGAAACCCAAAAGCAACTCGCGGACTTGGTTGCGACAAACGATTATGTCGCGGTCGTTGAAATCAACAAAGGTTCGTTCACCGGGGCATGCATGGTGCACGACAAAGTCAAGGTCGTGGCGTATCTCAAGGGGAAGCTAGGCACCACCGCTCTTTTCTCTTCGGTCAACGCAGACAAAAACGCTTTACCTCCGGCCATAAAACCACCAAAGAACCCGCTGCCGATTCTTACATCCGGAACCTATGTTGTTGTGGTTGAAGCTCACGAGATCATCCATTCATTTCCGGGTATCAAGGTTCCTTTCTTGGGAAGGATCGGAAAACCCAAGCCTTCCTTCAATTATTTCATCCAGCATAATGAAAAGTCCCATTGTGCTTGGGCCGTGGATTCGATGGAAGCGAATTACCTTCGCGAACTATTAAGGGAAAGACCCAAGACGGAATAGTAGGTATGGATTTATCCATTTCCCTTCGTCAATGAATCATTGCCGGCAGTCGAGTTAGGTCTTGATCAGAAAATTTTTGGAAACAAATTCTAACTCTGATTCATTACCTAATGGTAAATAATCAGAAAAAAGAAAATGAAGGACCAACTCCCACCGAAGAGGTTCAGTTGCTCTTTGTGCGTAATGAGAATGCCATTCGGGCATTCATTCGGGCGTTACAGCCTTCGTTGTCGGATGCCGACGACGTTCTGAAGGAGACCTTTCTGACGGTTACGCGAAAGGCATCTAGTTTTGAAATCGGAACGAATTTTTCAAAGAACCGATCAAATTCGACGGCTACTACTTCAAGCCTTCCGGCAAACCGGGATTAGGGTACGAATACGATGAGAAATTCGTCGTGAGCCGGGAAAAGTTGGCGTAGGCAGAAGTATGGTACGAATACTTTGGTGAAACCATATCTTCCGTTCACGATCTTAAGCCTGATGTTCTTAGGTTGTGCCGGAAGCCCCACAACCGTCATCAGTCCTTATTCATGGGATGATCCATGCTGGAAGACTAAAAACTATCAAAATAGAACCCCGAATAGTGTAATGGTCACCGAAGGAGATCTAGTAAAAGACTACAAAGAAGTGGCTAGGATTTATACCGAAGGACGACCCAAGAATAAGGAGGAAGCCTTCAGTCTAATGAGAAGTAGGCTCGCCGAATTCGGAGCCGATGCCGTGATAAAAGTCCGGAAAAAGAAAAATAAGAATTTCGAAGGGATCGTTGTCCTTTTCGAATAGAGTTACTTCTTGGTTTTCTTCTTAATTGGTTTGTTCGGGGCTTCTTCCTTGGGCAACCACTTTTTGAACCGGCTCAGGTCTGAAACTGCGGCCAGGTTCTTCCATTCGTAGGGATCCTTTTTGTGGTCATAGTATTCCTCGGATCCGTCGGCATATCGAATGTACCTTTCGGTTGCCGTCCGCACGGAATGATTTCCTTTACCGTGGGTGGTGATTGCGGGATGTTTCCATTTAGATTTCGGGTTTCGTAAGAGAGCAGAGATGTCGTGACCGCTCACATGGTCAGGTTTTTTAACTCCTGTCAGCGAACATAGAGTGGGGTAAATGCTCATGGTGTCGACGGGCTGACTGCATCTCGTTCCCGGCTTGGTAACGCCCGGAGCCACCCAAATCATCGGAATGCGGGTCGTTTCCTCCCAGAGGGCAAATTTTCTCCAATGCTGTTTTTCGCCAAGTGACCATCCGTGATCGCTCCAGAAAACGATGATGGTATTTTTCCGGTCGGGGCTTTTTTCAAAGGCATCGAGGATTCTGCCCACGTTCATGTCGGTATAGGCGCAGGTGGCGAGGTAGGATTGGATCGCGGCTTTCCAGCGCCCGCTTTTCAAAAACCTGGCATGGTCTGCCTGTGGATTGGCCATTTTAATTCCGGCCGGAGGAATGTCATCGAGATCATCTTCGATATGAGGCGGAAGTTTGATTTTATCGAGGGGAAAATCCTCGTAATATTTGCGGGGAGCCACAAAGGCCAAGTGGGGTTTGTAGAGCCCGCAGGCAATGAAGTAGGGCTTTTTACGCTTCTTGGAAAGTCGTTCAACGCAGTAATCAACCGAATGCCAGTCCACAATGTCTTCATCCTTCAAATTCGGGAAGGTTTTCTCAACGTGGTAACCGTCGTACTTGTCGACTCCCCGACCGTTACCGGATAACTTAGCTTTGTCCATGTAATCACTCCACTCCTCTTCCAAAACATCCATTTGGTGGTAAATCTTACCGGCCCCGGAAACATAGTATCCGGCTTGTAAAAACTGGGCGGACAACCCCTCCCCGGGCTTTTGATATTTCCGCCAGGCGTGTCCGTTTTTGTAGCATCCGCTTACCCATGGACGCCGGCCACTCATGAGAGCGCAACGCGAAGGTTCGCAGGCAGGTACTGCCGTGTGCGCGTTGGTAAAGGTTGTGCCCATGGCAGCCAAACGATCGATGTTCGGAGTCTTGGCCTGCGGGTTGCGCCCCAAGTGACTGACCCAGTGGTTCAGGTCATCGACTGCAATAAAGAGGATATTGGGACGATCGTCGGCAGAGACGATGGAGGTGGTTAAGATGGCAAAAAAGAGCGTCAGGAAGTTTCGTTTCATAGTGAATATTTTTATGTATGTAATGTCCCTCAAATATAATTGTTACTTAAGTTCCTTAGATAAATAAACAAATATCCACCTTTAAAGCGTCAACTCGTATGACCGGATCAAATCAAATATCTTCTTGAGACACCCTTTTCGAACTGAAGAAGAGCCTCGCCGAAGAGAAAGAAAGGCAAACAGACGTTGCGAAGCCCCTATCGGATTCCCTATTGATCTTTCCTACGATTTGCCAAAAGAATCGTCACCCCCAAGGATTCCCACAACTTCCAATCCTATCTAATGAAAACTTTTCTTATCATCTTCATGGCTTGCTTTGCGGCGCATCCAAATTCCTTGTTTGGAAAAGTTTCCTTCGCTTTTGAAAAAAGGAACTCCGCTTCGGAAATTCAGATCGAGCGAAACGGTGAGAGACTAAGTATGGCTTGGGAGCTCAAAAAAAACAAGCGGGCCAAGATCACTTTCGGGCTACGGTCTTCCGATGCTCTCATCGAGTCCCTTCGGTTCGAGTCCGGAAAAGCAAGCAAGACGATCTTACAAAGAGCCAACCCCGATTTCCAACTCTTCATCGGCGAACGCAACCTTGCAAAGAACAAATGGACGGTCTTCTTTGACAACCCGGATACCCGCCCCTACTCAAGTGGGAGGCTAAAGCTAGACCTAAAAGACATAACAATCGATCAGCTCAAAAAACGGGCAACGGTCAAGTTCGGCAATCTCTCATTCGAAGATTTTTCGGGTCAGCTTTGGCTCACCGTTTATGCCGGGTCTCCCTTGGTTCACTTGGAAGCGGTCATCAAAACCGAAAAGCAGGCCCGGGCTATCGTGTATGCAGCCGGCCTTTCCTTACCCGAAGAATCCGTCCAATCCATTCGGTATCATCGGGCGGGGAAGAGTCTCGAATCCATTGATAAATCGGACTTGGCTTCTTATCGCGAATGGAAACACGTTGAACTCAACCGCAACGATGGAATTGGCAGGTCCAAGTTCAAGCAGAAAACCTCGCTCCTTTATGGAGGCAAGGACGCCGGTTTCCTGAAGGCAAAGTACCGGGCGGTCGGAGTCGAGCTCGAGGGTGGCTCGCTCACCGTATTCCCCTCCCCTCACAAGTTTCTCTATCCGCTTGATTTCGCCGAGAACTTCGGTGGGAATTACGCGTGGCGAAAAAAGGGAATAATCGAGACCGGTATTCGACAGCCACCGCTTGGAGACGGCCGCTATCGGCCTTGGGTCAATGCTCCGCCCAAAACGGCACAGCATTTGGACCTGTTCTTTTTGGTTTCCGATGACGGACCTTATGCATCGCTGGCTGAAGTCAAAAATTTCACCAACGATGACCGCTTCCCGGAGCTGAATGGTTACAAGCGCTTCTCCTCGCACTATCACTTTTGGCATACCCGCTCCTTGATCAAGGAACAAAAGCGCCTTGGTACCGACGAGATTCCCGAGCCATTCAAGGCGCCTCCCTTCGTTGCCAAAATCAAGGAAGCGGGCATCGACGTGATTCACTTGGCGGAATTCCACGGCGGACCAAGAACAGGTGAATCCCGTCTCACGGAATTACAAAAACTGCATGAGGAATGCAAAAGGTTATCGGACGGTAAACTCCTCGTGCTTCCGGGCGAGGAGCCCAACTGTCATCTGGGTGGTCATTGGATTTCGTTTTTCCCCCGCCCGGTCCATTGGATATTCGGTGAAAAGGAAATCCGCCTTGCGGAGAAATCCCTTGGCCTCAAAACCGCTGGCAAACGTTTCGTCCACCGGGATGCCAAACTGGGAGCGGTTTATTTCATTCATTCTGCCGCTGACGTGCTCAAGCTCATGGAGGCCGAAGACGGATTGATGTGGACCGCACATCCCCGCATCAAGTCTTCGACGGGTTATCCGGACAAATACAAGGGCGAGGCTTTTTATCAATCGCCACACTACTTGGGAGCGGCTTGGAAAGCGATGCCGGCCGATTACTCCAGGGATCGTCTAGGTGAACGCGTCCTCGATCTGCTCGACGACATGAACGACTGGGGACAGCCAAAAATGATTTTGGGGGAAGCGGATCTGTTCGAACTGAACAAGGAATCCGAATTATACGGGCACCTCAACGTAAACTACCTTAAGATGGATAAGCTCCCCCGGTTCGAAGAAGGATGGGATGAGGTTCTGGAGACTTTGCGGAAAGGAAGATACTTTACCAGCACGGGCGAAGTGCTGATCCCTTCGCTGCGGATCAATGGAAAGGAGTTTGCCAAGCAAGCGACTCCTGACGAGGGAGGAAAGATCAACCTCGAGGTCGAACTTCGTTGGACCTTCCCACTAAGCTTTGCGGAAATCATCGGAAGCGATGGTAAGAAAACCTACCGAGAACGGATCGAGCTTTCGGAAACGAGCGACTTTGGGACGCGAACGGTTCGCCATGCCTACTCTCCCAAGAAAGACTTAAAATGGTTTCGTTTTGAGGTTTGGGACGTCGCGGAGAACGGAGCCTTCACCCAGCCTGTGTATTTGAACCGACCTTAACCTCCTTCCCTGTTTATGAAACTGACGCTTCGATTATTCCTTCCCTCGCTCCTTTTTGCCGCAACTTGTTTGGGAGCTGTTGGAAAGCCCAACCTGGTGGTCTTCATCTCCGATGACCTAGGTCGACTGGATACCTCCATTCATGGATCTAAGGACGTACGCACGCCCACCATGGATCTGCTTGCCGCAAGCGGCATGACCTTCGACGATGCCTACGTCGCTTCGCCATCCTGTTGCCCGAGCCGCTTCTCCTTGCTTACCGGCTTGATGCCTGCTCGACACGGTGCTCACCCCAACCATAGCCAGGTCAAACCGGGGACAAAGTTTCTAATGCCCATACTCAAGAACATGGGGTATCACGTCGCTTCCTTCGGCAAGGTGGCACATGGCAACAGGGACTTCGAAGGCATGGACTTCAACAACCCCAAACGGACCGGCATGTCCGTGGAGGTGGAAAAGTACTTCGGTAAGACGAAGATCGAGGGTCCCGTCTGCCTGTTGGTCGGGGATCGCCGGCCGCACGTCGAATGGACCAAGGAAATGAACTACGATCCCAAAAAAGTCACCTTGCCTCCCTTCTTCATCGATACCAAAGAGACTCGCGAGCACTGGGCCCGTTACCTAACCGATATTGAAGGCATGGACGAGGAAATGGGCCGGGTACTGAAATTCGCAAAGAAGAAGTTCGGAGATAATTTCATCTTTTTGTTCACCAGCGATCACGGTGGACAGTGGCCCTTCGGCAAATGGAACCTCTATGATTACGGTACGCGTGTCCCTTTGCAGGTCTACTGGCCCTCCAAGATCAAGGCGGGCCTCCGGACCAATGCCATGGTCAGCTGGGTGGATATTCTCCCAACCCTAATCGACTTGGCTGGCGGAAAGCTTCCGAAGGGCATCGATGGTCAATCCTTCGCCCCGGTTCTCCTTGGAAAAAAGAAAGTTCATCGTGAAAAGATCTTCACTACCAACACGGGCGACAAGGAGATGAACGTCTTTCCCATCCGGAGCGTCCGTATTGGCAAGTACAAGTATATCCATAACCTAACCCCCGATGCCTATCACACCAACCATTCTGACCGCCTGCGCTCGGACGGACGGGGAGCCTACTGGCACTCCTGGTATGCGGCCGCCAAGACCGACCCCAAGGCCGCCGCCATCGTGAAGAGCTACCATACCCGGCCCGAGTTCGAACTCTTCGACTTGGAAAAGGATCCAAATGAACTCAAAAACCTGGCCGGCCACCCCAAGCACAAGGCCAAGCTGGCCGAACTAAAAACCGAGCTCAAGAAATGGACAACAGCCCAAGGGGACGACCTCAAACCTCACCAAGCCCCCTACCCGACTTCCGCACCGATCCCCGAGATCAACCGTCAGCCCAAGAAAAAGAAAGCGAAGCCACAGTCAAAGTGAGAGGCCGCCGAGGCCCCGTCACTTTACGATGGCACGGGGAATCTGACCATGCCTGCGTGCCCGCATTTCCGCAAGGAGAACCCGGTTGATCAATAGACCCCGCTCGTGAGCCCCTTCAGCCAGTGCTCGAAGCACCTTATCTTTCAACACAGCATTGAATTCCGCGAACATCAGCAACGGGTGTATGCGAACCCCTCCGATTCCGTCTGCGGGGTCTACGTTCGGATGCTTGGAGGCCCGGGGAAGCGGACGCCATTGGTTGTATTTAGGTAGAACCATCTCGTTGAAAGTACGGGCTAGATCACCCATCCGTTTGGGAGTCATTATATGCCCATAACGACCTGACTCGTAATGCATGTAGAACGACTTCATCGTGAAATTCATGTGGGCGCGGTCTTCACCACGCACCTGACCTTTTCCGCGCGGCGTGTTCGTTTCGTAATCCTTGGCCATCGGGTTCACGCAGTTGGGCTGGTATCCCCACGCGCGGTACCACTTGTCCGGCTCCTTCAAGTACTGTCCGTCATGGCCGGGCGCATAGAACTGAAAGGTATTGAACCAACTCTTGAGGATCTTCTCGGCGCAGGCATCGATCGCACGGGCTGAGTCTGCGTCGCCAAAGGTCTCGGCCGCCCGGGCCGCAAATCCGGCACAGGAAGTCGCAGCCACGAAACGATTGATCCCCGCACGCCGTTCTTTCGGCTTGGGCTTGGGGTTCGCCTGCAGGAAGACCGTCATGGCTTCCTCGTCTTTGACCGATCTGCGAGCCTGCTCCCAGACTTCCCGATCGGCCAGATAGCGATCGTTGTCTTTATGGAACGCAGTGTAATTGTGCCAGATGAATTCGGTCTGAAAATTGAACAGCTTATGGTCCTTGTAGTCTGCGTAGTTGAGGGCCAGTTCTCGGACGTAACGTTCGGCCCGCTGACGATAGGTCGCCCCGAGCCTGCAGGGATCGCCATCGGGAACGATCTCGTCCCATATCTCGGGATGCAGGGAGACGCAGTAGGCTGCTAGGGAGGGCATGATCATGCGCGCATTGGCCGCATCGCTGGTGTGCGAAATCTCATTACGAACGTACTCATGCCGCTCATTGAAGTACTTGCCGCCTTGATCCGCCTCCGATTGGAAGCCTCCCTCGGGGAATACGCAGAAGTCATGCAGGTTCAGGTAGCGTTGGTACGATCCGCCGAACCGGACGCCATACTTGGTTCCGTTCGCCTCGAAGCCGTTGCGCATAAGGATGGCAGGGTCCGCAATGCGGAGCAGATGATCCAGAACCTCTTTGCGACGGGTGATCAGGAAAATCCTGGCCGGTATGGCCCAATCCGGCAGGGAGAAAATGGGGTCCGCCCGGGTGCCGAAGCCATGGGCGTTGTAGCCGGCGACGTAGCCCGCCAGCGCTTCGCTCTCGGTATCAGACAGGGGCTTGCTCAGGTCATTCGACAAAGCATCGGCCAAGGCCTTCGGATCTTTGCTTCGCGTACCGGGAAACCCGGGCGTATTGGGGCGACCATGAGGATGGCGGGGGGCGGGAACAAAAGCTCTTAGCTCAGCCAGGTCAGCCGCCTCTAGCCTGCCTTTGCGAAACTGGCTGATCAACGATTTCCCTCGGGCAAAAAGGCTAAGCTTCGAAGCCGTTCCCAATCTGCCGATGACATAGCTTCCCTTGCGCCCGCAGGCAAACCATTCGATACGATCGTCGGTTCGCGCTATGAGGATCGTTTCGGGTCCGAGATCCTTTGATACCCGGGCTGTGTACATCATGTAATCGGGGGTACGGAAGGGATTCATGCCGCTCCCGTCGTCGCGCTTTTTGTTGCGGTTTCCATGGCGCCCCAAAACGAACAACTGGCCATCCACGGCAAAACCTGCATACGCCCTTGGATCAATGATGCTAAGGGTCAGAGCCGCCGCATCTCCATCTGCCAACGTCAACCCTTCGAGATCGTAGAGAGTATAGCCGGCATTGTCCTTGGGGATGAATTGAGCCAGTGCAGGAAACGCAGCCCCACTGTTTTCCAGCGAGCCCGCCACGGGCACCGATTTGAGATAACGGAAATCCTCATAACCTCGAATGATGAAACGATGTTTTCCCTCGGTATCCAAGGTGTCTACCAGCGGTAGATGGCGTGCGATCGCCTCCGCGCCAGTTCGACGGATTGGTGAAATTTGAATGGCTGCATTGTCCAAAACGTTCCGCCCCCGGTAGCGTGCAGTTAGACCAATTCGTTTTCCGATCTGGGGATGACCTTTCTCGACGGTGAAGGTAAAGGTCTGTCGAAACAGTTCGTCGCTGCGGGCCGTGTACCGGGCAGTGCCCAGGGGCAACCGCCGATCCTTGTCGATTGCATACACGTCGAGGTAGTACATGGCTTCCCCGCCGTTGCGACTAAGGGCAATGAGGGAAACCTGGTACTGCTTGCCCGCTTCAATCGTAACCGTGCTTTCCGTGGTTGCATGAATGTATCCATCACTGCTGACCTGCAGCAGGTGTTGGTTGTGCAATCGATCCAACAGGGGAGCGACCGGATGACCCTCCCAACCGCCGGAGTTGCGAAAGTGCCTGGACTGTCCGAGTTCTTCGAATACCGGCCCGGATGGAATCACCTGGGCTCGGGCATCCTTGCGCCCTCCAATGGTCCACCCGTCGAAATTTCCGGATTCAAAACCAGGGTTGGGGAAAGGTTCAGCCAAAATGGCAGTGATGGAAAATAACCATCCCAATAAACAACTTGTACTCAAACCCTTCATTCAAAGCTTATAGAGCCACAAGACTTTTTAATCGTAAAGAAAGATGCTCCTATTCGGCTAACTTGCCTATCAAAGGAGCAGATACGCAAAGACAAGAATGGACTGGCGCAGTTGGGCAGGTAGTCAAGGTGGTTGGTATCAAAAGCCAGTCAGATTGAGCCGGATCGAACCACCGATCTTCAGAGATCGAAACCTAAGGTTTCCGGGCTGGCTTGCGCCCAGTTATGGGTTATTTCTTAAGCTTCTTAAGCTCCACCTTGCGGAATTCCACAGGGTGGCTTTCCGACTGAAGAGAGATGGTGCCTCCTTCGAGAAGCGTACCATCGTCGAGTTGCGGCTTTGTATATTCCATGACCGTTTCACCATTGACGACGTGCTTGATCGACTTGCTTCCCCGCACCTCGATCTCAACCGTAACCCACTGGTCGCCGTGGTAAGTCTTGCTCTTGCTGCTTAGGCAGTGGCGCTTGAGCAATTTTTTGTTCATCACGACGTCCGTACCCGGTGTGCATAGGTTGGCCGTGGTTCGCTTGCCCTCCCCTTTTCCGCCCAAAAGCTGAACTTCAATGGAGTCGGGAAAGTCCTGCCCCTTGTCCATGCTCTCGGGTGTTTGGCCGTGAATCATGACACCGCTGTTTCGGAAAGCCCATCCGGGGCCACCGGCTACCTGATCGCCAAGGAAACGATACTCGACCCGGATGACGTAGTGGGAGAAAGGTGTTTTGTAAAAGATATGGCCAAAGGTTTCGTCGAATTTCTCGTACTTGTCGTAGGATACCCGGATCGCCCCGTCCTTCACGGAAAATGTATCGTTGTGGTTGATCCCCGCCTCATGACCGCGGATCTTGATGGTCCAGTCGGACAAATCCTTGCCATTGAAAAGTTGGATCCATTCACCATCTTTGTTGGCCGCATGACCGAAGGATACGAGAAGGAGAAGACTGGCGACAGCTGAGCCGCATTTTGCAATATGGTTCGTAATCATAAGTAAAACTTTAGGTATGACTCCCTCTTCAGCAACAACTGCAACCGCCACCGCTGGGTTTGGATTTGGGCATATTGGAGAGCGTGGACTCATCGTTTTGTGGCTCCTCGCGTGAAATGAGTCGGCGAACGGGAGCGAAGGGTGGAGTTTCGCCCATTCGATGCTTGGCCAAAGAGCACAATTCGCCCCATGTGGTTAAAGTCTCTTTGATACTGTGGCTAACGGTAAGCGTTTCTCCGTTCGCATCGCAATGGTAGTCGTAAGTGATCATAAATGTGTATTGATTAATAAGTAAAAATTCTGAGAACAATTTGATTTAACAAAATTTGCATATGCTTTGACTAGCTAAAAGTGCATCAGAAGCAAAAATTAGAGTAAGAATTTGTTTGAGGGAATCCATTGAGAGTAAGAAAATGAAAACTCATAACATTTAAAACAT
Organism: Gammaproteobacteria bacterium; assembly: GCA_002717305.1. GTDB lineage: Bacteria > Pseudomonadota > Gammaproteobacteria > Pseudomonadales > Litorivicinaceae > HIMB30. Next base: position 15,316 of record PBDH01000002.1, read on the forward strand.
TATGAAATTACTTCCTCCATTCTATTGTATTCTTTTCACTCTGTTTTCTGTTTTCGGCTCTGAAAGTCCTTCCGATCCAATAAATAATTTTGAAATCGAAAAACAAAGGCGTTCAGAATTATCCCTAATTGACGACAGGGGTGCATCCAGTAAATCCGCTCCAACTGAGTTCAAACCCGAACTTTTAAAGTCAGGGAAACTGATTTCTATTGATGATGCATTATCCCTGCTTGACGACAGCAGGGCATCCAATAAATCTGCTCCAACTGAGTTCAAATCCGACCTTTTTAAGTCAGGGAAACTGATTTATTCTGATGATTTTAATGGTGCAATAAACAAAGAGTTTTGGGGGCAACCCAGGGGGAAGAAGATCAAGGATGGAATCTTGACGGTCGGTCCACTTTTTAAATCCAAGGAGGAGGCAATGAAAGCCCTTAAGCGTGATCACCACCTGGGACTAGAGCCCGTTGCCCACATTAACCAAATACCGGAGAAGTTCGTAATGAATTTACGCTATCAGTTTGCCAAGCCTGAGCTTACGCCAGGACGTCCGTCCTTTCAGATTGGTCATCATATGATCCACTTGGCGATCGTCAAGGAGGGTGGGCACCGGGTGAAACTTCTGGACGGACCTTCTTTCTTTGAGCCCGAATCTGACATGGCCCTAAATAAATGGATCGATCTGGTGGTTGAATATGAGCTCGGAAAAATCCGGGTACTGGTCAATGGACATGGCAACACCTATGAGCACGAAAAAGTGACAATCATAAATCCTAAGGCCAATGGAAAACACCGGTTCACCTTCAAAGGTGGATCCGAATGCATCATCCTTTTTGATTCTGTCCGGCTTTGGGATTGCAGGTAGAGTACATTTCTCCCCTTTTAAATAAAGGACGGGTAAATCTTTGAACTAAGAGAAAACTTTAATAATGAAAAAATACTTAATTATAGGATTATTCTCAGTGTTCTGCATCATGGCCTCCGCTATGGCGAACAGACCCAATGTCATTCTGATCTACACGGACGATCATGGATATACGGACCTGGGACTCTTCGGGATCGATAAACATGTTGATACTCCGGTTATGGATAAGCTTGCCAGTGGCGGAGCGTTGATGAAAGCCGGTTACAGTTCAGCTCCGCAATGCGTGCCTTCACGTGCCGGGTTGATGGTTGGGAGAATACAAAATGAGTTCGCTTTTCCCCATAACCAGAGCGATGCAGGTGAGGGCAGCGGTCGTATGCCCCGTATTTATCCCAAAGGTACGGATAAGGCCGGCAAGCCAGTTCTGACCATCGCAGACCGGATGAAAAAGCTTGGCTACCTCACCGGATTCTCGGGCAAATGGCACCTGGGCCCGTCGAACAGCTCTAATCCCAAGCACGATCCACGGGCTCGGGGCTTTGACTACTATTGGACTGGCTCGATGGAAAGCGGGTCAACCAACCTTACGCTCGATGGCAAGACAGTGGAGCATCAGGACAGGAAAGGCTTACCCGAAGGCATCGCCAATCGTGTGATCCTTCAGGGCAAGTACGGCGAATCTTTTATCGACTTCAGCCAGGACGGAGACAAGCCGTTCTTTCTCTACCTGCCGCTCTATGCTCCGCACATCCCTCTCATCAAAAAGTCGGACCCGTATTACCAAAAATTTCCCAAGCTCGATTATCCGCATTATGAGAATTGGAGAGATGACCGCAGAAGGATGGGTTTGGCACTGATCAAATCCATCGACGACGCGGTGGGTGGAGTGATGACCAAACTTCGTGAGCATGGACTGGAAGAGAATACCATGATTCTCTTTGCTAGCGATAATGGAGCCCCAAGTAAAATGGGCAGAGAGGAACCGGGTTTGCCGGGGGGAGCACCGGGAACAAAGGGCGGAGTCTGGAACGGTTCGAACAACGTGCCAATGCGCGGCGAGAAAGGCAGCCTGTTCGAAGGAGGCATTCGTGTGCCGATGTTTGCATACTGGAAAAACGAAATTATTCCCGGTACGGTCATTCAAGAGATGGTAACCACGCTTGATCTCACTGCAACAACCCTCAAGGCCGGAGGCGGAGTGATTCCTGACGAATTTGACGGGGTGGATCTCCTTCCGCGATTAACGGGGCGAGTGGCCAAAATCGAAAGAGTGGAACCGATGTTCTGGGATTTCTGGCATACACAGGTAGTCCGTATTGGTGATTGGAAACTATGGCGTTCCAATAAGCAGGAACTGTTGTTTAATTTAGCGAAGGATCCTTATGAATTGACCAATCGTATGCAATCCGAAGCCAAGATAGCCGACCGATTGCGAAAGAAACTCGATCTATGGTCTGTGACTTTGCCACGACTCAATAAATCAGACCGGGATGCCAGTGAAGTGTTTGCCTGGCCTCTAGAGGGTGCCCCCGCACGCACCCAGCCGGACCCTCGCTACCTCGTCCCTTACACCGATCCAAAGCCCGCACCCTACCCTGCTCCGATTAAGAAAGCAGAAAAGTCGAAGCAACCGAACATCCTCATCATATTCACCGATGATCAGGGTTATGCCGATTTGGGTTGTTTCGGGAGCAAGGAAAACCAAACACCGGTCCTCGATAATCTTGCCGGGGAGGGAACGATGTTTACTTCGTTTTATGCGCAACCAGTTTGCGGGCCATCACGCTCTGCTCTGCTGACTGGTCGCTATCCTGTCCGCAGTAAAGGCTGGTCGATGCCCGCATCGGAAATCACCTTTGCGGAGATGCTCAAAGAGGTCGGCTATCAGACGGCATGTGTAGGGAAATGGGATGTTTCGAACCGAAAGGCGATTGTCGAACGAATGCCC
>PBDH01000026.1 GCA_002717305.1 Gammaproteobacteria bacterium
CAGTATGATGGTGTAACACTCGACATCTTGTATCCGCTGTATCACAGCGCAGGGACGACTCTCTTGGGTCAAGGATATTTCGGATATTTATTTGAGACCGCAGTGGCAGATGTTACCCCACGTTATAGTCTGGGTGGATTTACGAGACTGTCGGGTTACAGTCCAAATGAGATTTCTGGTCGGCACGCAGGGCTTCTTTCATTTATGGGCTACCAGCGACTTAATGAGTATGAAGTCGTTCCGATTGATCAACCTTTGTTTATTGGATTTTCTCTCGAAGCTGGCAACGTCTTCCAGGATCGCGATGATCTCCGTTGGGATAAGACATTGTCAGGTGGCTCTTTGTTTATCGGCGCAGATACTGCGGTTGGACCTGGATATCTTTCTTTTGGTCGAACCGAAGGAGGGCGTCAGTCTGTGAATTTGTCTTTGGGTCGTCCGTTTGCGGAGAGAGATTAGTGCGCTTTGAACGACAAATTTATTCAGATAAGGCCCCCACAGCTGTCCTAAGGTTGATCACCGATTTTCGGTACCTCCGATCATGGGATGACTCAGTTGTCTCGGTGGAGTCGCTTGATAAAGTATTTGGTGAAGGCTCGCGATATCGAGTTCGTGTCTTGTTTAGTGGTAATCCTATCGATATGGTTTACACGGTATCGATGTATGAAGCCGGAGTCCGAGCCGTTATATCTGGAGTCGCACCAAAAGCTAGAGCGACTGACACCATCGAGGTAGAGTCTTCTGGTGAGGGAACAAAAATCAAGTATACGGCTGAGATCGATATGGCTTTTCCATTCAATTTGCTGGATCCTTTGTTAGCGATTGGATTTAAAAAAACAGTCGACCGTGCTGTGGCAGGTCTACAACGATTTCTTGCCTCCCAGCACAGCCTTTGCGACGAGTCGTTGAAACCAGCAATCGGGCAAAACCCTTCGAAGTAATAAAAGTATGCCGCTGTACTTACCTGCGTTGTAGCGCAACCGATTTCGAGAATCGAACAATGCCTCGACGATGGTTTTGGCTACCTCATCCGGCGGTGTCGCGGTTGTCCCTGCTCGCATAGAGTGCGCTAGCTGCGACAGGGCTTGGGCGTGGTGGGGGCTGGCCTCCCCAGACATTCGCATGCCATGCGTAGCGAACCGAGTCTGTGTGAACCCCGGTTCTATGATCTTGATTCTAATGTTTGATCCGAGGCATTCGTACCAAAGTGCCTCATACGATGCTTCTAGTGCATGTTTTGTAGCGTTATAATACCCGAAATACGGAAACGCCATTCTGCCACCAATGGATGTGTTGATCATCAGAATACCTCGGCCCTGCTCTCTGAAATGCGCCATAGCTTTCTGTGTAATCTTCATGGTGGCAAAATAATTGGCCTCGAATTGCGTCCGAATTGCTGGCTCAGATGCTGATTCGATTGGCGCGGTCAAACCAAAACCCGCGTTGTTAAACACGACATCAACCCTGTGATCCCACAGCGATGACATACAGAACGCCTCAACACTCTTTTTTGTATCCAAATCGAGGGGGTACCATTCAACGTTAGTTATTTCTTCTTGTTTGCTCCGAGACGTGGCGATTACCAGATGACCAGCCCGCGCAAGCCGGTTGACAGTAGCTCGACCGATACCACTGCTTCCCCCAGTTACAAGGACGCGAGCCATTATTCGATCCCGCAGTATCCGAGACCGCGCCTATCTAAATAGTCCTGATGATAATCTTCGGCTCGCCAGAATTTATCAGCGTGTTCAATGCTGGTTGCGATAGGCTGACCGTAGTGGCCTGATTTGCTCAATTGATTGATTTTTTCTTGGGCCCTTAACCACTGCTCATCTGTTTGAGGGAAGATTGCAGTCCGATACTGGGTGCCGATATCGGGTCCTTGTCGGTTGATCTGGGTGGGGTCATGCCACTCAAAAAAGCACGACAGAAGTTCCTCGAAATCGACTACCTTAGGATCGTACTCGACCTCCACAACCTCCGCGTGGCCGGTTTTACCAGTGCATACCGATTTGTAGTCAGGCGAATCTGTGACACCTCCCATGTAACCAACGGTGGTTTTTTCTACGCCACCTAAGCGAGATAAGCGTTGTTGGATACCCCAGAAACACCCCGCTGCGAAGTATGCTTTTTCCATTTTTAACCTCAAGTAGCTCGGCTGACTGATAAATCCGCAAGTCCCATGAGCCCTTCCCGAAACACTGAATCCGGTAATGTCTCCAGCGCGTTCTTTGCTCGGCTAACAGCGGCTAATGCTCTTTCTTTTGTATAACTAAGTCCGCTGGTCCTATTCACAATTTCGGAAATCTCATAAAAACAATCTCGGTCGCCAGATATGATGGCTTTGGTGATCATTGCCTCTTCGGCTGCAGTTGATTCAGTAAGTGCTCTAATTATGGGTAGGGTACACTTTCCATCAGCAAGATCGTCCCCAAGATTTTTTCCGAGGCTATTGGTGTCGCCGGCATAATCGAGATAATCATCGATTAACTGAAACGCAAAGCCGAGTTGGAGCCCATATATTTTTAAAGCCTCTATAACTTCATCAGACTGATCGGTGATAAGTCCTGCGCAGGCGGCGGCGGCCTCAAACAACACCGCCGTTTTCCGCGTGATAACTTGGTCATATTCGCTCTCAGAGATATCAGCACGGTATTGATTTTTAAGTTGCCAAACCTCGCCCTCGGAGATTTGATTAGTCGTATCCGCAAGCACTTTAAGGATGTCAAGCCGCCCTACTGACACCATCATTTGGAAAGCCCTCGAGTAAACGAAGTCGCCTACTAAAACACTCGCAGCGTTTCCAAACGCAGCGTTAGCGCTGGGTTGCCCACGTCGTGCTTCGGATTTATCGACCACATCGTCGTGGAGGAGTGTCGCTGTATGAAGACACTCGATCGAACCAGCCAAAGGAATATGATGCATGGAATTCGTCCTTAAGGCCCTTGCCGCCATCAGGGTGACAAGTGGCCGGACACGCTTACCACCGGACTGGATAAGGTACTGGCTTACTTTCTCAATCAGATCGATTTCAGATCCGAGCTGAGAGATCAGTAGCTCATTTAATGCATCAAAATCAGGTCGTATGAGGTCAATTAGTTGGTCCGCTGTCGGCATGCACTTGTCCGGTATCAATCAAGCCCTAGTTTAACGATTATTCGGCAGAGAAAAAGCGAAATTAAGTCTTGTCTTCTGCTCGCTTAATCCCTATCATTACGCGCCTTCGAGATGGCGTTGTCCCAAGAATATTTGTAACGGAGTCAGAAATATGTACGCGGTCATTGAAACAGGTGGTAAGCAGCATCGCGTGATAGAGGGCGAGTTGATCAGGGTTGAGAAAATTGAGGCCGAAACTGGTTCGACCATCGATTTTGATCGCGTGTTAATGGTCGGAGAAGGTGAAACTATCAAAGTGGGCACACCAGTTGTTAGCGGTGCAAAAGTCTCCGCAGAGGTGGTTCAACATGGCCGCGGCGATAAAGTCACGATATTGAAGTTCAAACGGCGCAAGCACCACATGAAACGCCAAGGCCACCGTCAGTGGTTCACTGAAATAAAAATTACGGCAATTACCAGTTAAGGCAGGAAACGAAAATGGCTCACAAAAAAGCCGGGGGCAGTACCCGTAACGGTCGCGATTCTGAAAGTAAAAGGCTCGGTGTGAAAAAGTTTGGGGGAGAGAAAGTGCTGGCTGGTAATATCTTAGTCCGGCAGCGTGGGACACAGTTCCACCCAGGCGTCAATGTTGGATGCGGCACAGACTATACCCTTTTCGCGAAAGCTGAAGGCGAGGTAAAGTTTGAGGTAAAGGGGCCGAAAAAGCGGCGGTTTGTGAGTGTTGTAACTCCTGCCTGAGAAGAGTATTTACTGACGCAAAAGCCCCGCTCGAGCGGGGCTTTTGCGTTCTGGACGACCAATGAAATTCGTAGACGAAGCATTAATTATAGTGGAGGCCGGAAATGGGGGCGCAGGATGCTTGAGCTTCCGTCGTGAGAAATATATTCCCAGAGGTGGTCCAGATGGAGGCGACGGTGGGGATGGTGGCTCTGTGATTTTACTCGCAGATGAAAATCTGAACACACTCATCGATTATCGCTACCAGCCGCGTTACCGAGCAGAAAATGGTAGCCCTGGAGCTGGTCGTAATAAGACCGGCTCGGGTGGAAATGACTTGGTGCTGAAGGTGCCTGTCGGAACAACTGTTTACGACGATGAGACTAACAACTTAATTGGTGAGGTGGTTCGTAACAGGGATGCCATGGTTATCGCAATTGGTGGCCGAGGTGGGTTAGGAAATACTCGGTTTAAGTCATCCACTAATCGGGCACCCAGGCGAACCACGCCCGGGTCCTTTGGGGAATCTTTTAAATTAAGACTCGAGTTACGTTTGCTGGCGGATGTTGGTATGGTCGGATTTCCCAACGCGGGTAAATCAACGTTGATCAGTCAGCTGTCGGCTGCAAAGCCCAAGATCGCTGACTATCCCTTCACAACACTGGCTCCTCAGTTAGGAGTAGTATCGCTAGCGCCCTATCGAAATTTTGTGGTTACTGACATACCAGGTTTGATTCCCGGCGCGGCAAGGGGCGCGGGGTTAGGTACACGGTTTTTGAAACACCTGACCCGAACCCGCATATTGCTTCACTTGGTCGATGTAGCGCCTATCGACGACGGGGATCCGGTTGATATTGTTGAGACTATAGCTGACGAACTCGAGCAATTTAGTCCAGCTTTGGCAGCTCGTGAGCGTTGGTTGGTCCTCAATAAAGTAGACTTAGTTGATTCGGGTCACAGAAAGACGTTGATTGAGTCTCTGAAAGCAAAGTTCAATTGGCCGTTCCCGGTGCATGTAATTTCTGGTGTGACTGGTGAAGGCTGTGAGTTACTAGCCTACAATCTGATGACGCGGCTTGAGGTGCTGTCGTCTCAGCGATGCGAGGACTCTGATGCCGAGTCTGCCGAGCGTGTGTGGCTCGATCGAATGGCGGAAGAGGCCCATGAGCGAATCGCTGAGCTTCGTGAAGAGCGTCGAGTACAACATAAAGGTAACCACCTCGGGGATGGAGATGATGACGATGATCATACGATGGAGGTCATTGTAGTTCGTGACTAAGCGCACCAAACTCAAGACTGGTAAGCGATGGGTTGTGAAAGTCGGCAGTGCATTGCTGAGTAATGACGGTCAGGGTCTTGACTTCGACAGAATGCAGACCTGGGTCGAGCAGATGTCCGTATTGATGGCAGACGGGGTCGAGCTCTGTCTGGTCTCTTCTGGGGCAATTGCTGTCGGTCTGAAAACCCTAAAAATCGATAAACGGCCGCACGATCTACCTTTACTGCAAGCTGCTGCGGCCATTGGCCAGATGGGCCTTGTTCAGGCCTGGCAGAGCTGTTTTTCTCAGTGTGGGCACGACACTGCTCAGGTATTATTTACACATGAAGATCTTGCCGATCGAAAGCGCTACCTAAATGCGCGCGATACATTGAAAAAATTAAACGAATTTGGTGTTATTCCAGTCGTAAACGAAAATGACACGGTCGCGACCGATGAGATTCGATTTGGTGATAACGATTCTCTAGGGGCACTTGCCACGAATCTCCTGGAAGCTGATGTCTTAGTAATTTTGACTGATCAAGATGGTTTTTTTGACAAGGATCCGCGCTCCCACGCAGACGCTGCGCTAATCCCCGAGGCGCGTTCGCTAGATGATAGGCTTCTTGGAATGGCTGGAAAAAAAGGCGGTACGCTCGGCAGGGGAGGAATGTATACAAAAATAGTTGCAGCTCAGCAGGCCGCAAGATCAGGAGCGATGACTGTGATCGCTAATGGTCGCGTTGATCAAGTATTAGAAAAGTTGCGGATGGGAGAAGAGATTGGTTCGTTATTCTATCCTGACCTAAAGCCCCAGGCCGCGCGGAAACGCTGGCTGGCATCCCATAAACAAATACGGGGTACATTGATTGTGGATGCCGGCGCGGCTAACGCATTAAAAACAAAGGGCCGGAGTCTGCTGCCGGTTGGGGTGACTGGCTTGCGAGGAAGTTTCGATCGTGGCGATATCGTCGCGATCGAGACCGAAGATGGCGAACGCATCGCTACGGGTTTGATTAATTATGGATCAGATCTAGCCCACCAGATGTTTGGAAAAACGACCGTACAGCTCTCGGATCGGCAGATGTTGCTAGAAGGGGCCGCACTGGTGCATCGTGATAATTTGGCGCTGGTTTGATCTGCCCGCCGTTGCCAATTATGACGCCATGGCTTTGATTTTGGCGTTAAGACGGCTCTTGGTCCGTGCGCATTTATTTTTCTTGTAAATTCCTTTCGTGACCATGCTATCAAGCATCGGTACTGCCTCACGAAGCGCCTCTGTCGCGGCCTTTTGGTCGCTGGTTGCAATAACCGCTAAGGTTTTTTTTACGTACGTGCGAGCCCGTGACCTCAGGCTAGCGTTATGATTGCGACGGACATCCGCCTGCTTTGCGCGCTTCCGCGCTTGGGGACTATTTGCCACCGGGGTTGCTCCCTTACACTACACTGTGAATCAGTCAACATAACTGAAAAATCGAGGCGCAAAACCTACCGAAAATGGGGCCTCAGGTCAAGGAAAGTAAAGCGTGACAACAGAAAATATGATTCGGTCCGGTGTCACCGTCGGCGGTTGGACGCTGGGCTCCCGTGTACTCGGATTGCTACGAGATATCGTCCTAGCTAACACGGTTGGTGCATCCTCAGGCGCAGATGCATTTTTTGTGGCATTCAAAATACCCAATTTTTTGAGACGCCTTTTTGGTGAGGGTGCTTTTGCCCAGGCATTCGTTCCAGTGTTCACCGAGACACGTGAGAAGGAAGGTGACCAGTCTGTCAAGCGGTTGATTGATCAGGTGGCTGGCCGATTGGGATTGATCCTTATCGCTATCAGCATCCTCGGTGTTCTGCTAGCGCCATGGATTGCGAAGCTGTTTGCGCCAGGATTCTCGAGCGATCCGGAGAAACTGACACTGACAGCTGATCTGTTACGTTGGACCTTTCCATATCTCGGTTTCATTTGTTTTGTTGCGTTCTCGGGAGGCATCCTCAACAGTATCGGAAAGTTCGCTGTATCGGCCGCGACTCCAGTGTTTTTGAATCTATCCTTGATAGGGAGTGCGTTATTTTTGGCGCCCCTAATGTCTCCCTCAGTACTAGGGCTCGCAATCGGTGTGGCGATTGCAGGTGTAGTACAGTTGATAATCCAGATCCCTCCGCTGATGACGGCGGGGTTATTACCTAAGCCCTCGTTGTTGGCAGACCATCCGGGTGTCTCAAAAATCTTAAAATTGATGGTTCCTGCTTTGTTCGGTGTTTCTGTCAGTCAAATTAATTTACTGCTTGATACCGTCCTCGCATCATTATTGATATCTGGGTCAGTATCGTGGCTTTACTACTCAGATCGCTTGATGGAATTACCTTTGGGAGTTATTGCGATCGCTGTTTCTACTGTGATTCTTCCCAAGTTATCACGTGACTTCGCCCAAGGAGACGCCGCAGCATCACATCAAACACAGAGTTGGGCGGTTTGGGTGGTCCTAGTATTGGGGCTCCCGTGCGCTGCAGTCTTGGCCGTTTTTGGTGAATTGATCTTGGCGACACTATTCCAATACGGGGCGATGACTGTTCAAGACATCGAGGCATCAGCATTGTCATTGATGGCCTACGCCACAGGGCTTCCAGCATTCATGTTAATCAAGGTGCTTGCTCCACACTATTTTGCGCACCAAGACACTAAAACACCCGTAAAAATCGGTGTTATCGCTATGGCCTTGAATATGGTGTTCAACTTGATCCTGGTTTGGTCGTTAGATCACGTTGGGTTAGCCCTTGCGACGTCCTTATCTGCATGGGTCAATGCATTATTGCTGCTTAGAGGTTTGCATCGACGCGGTTGGTATGAAGTCCGTCAGCCGCCATGGCGTCCAGCGGCACAAGTTACCCTAGCTATCTTGGTAATGGTTCAAGTGGCCTGGTGGGCGCCGTCCTCGACGTCGTTGGAAAATGTCTCTGTGATTGAACGTATTGGTTGGACCTTTATTTTATTGCTTACCTCAGGATTTTTGTATCTGATCACATTGAGATTAGTCGGGATCCGCTATACTTCATTGCTCGTACCACCAGCAGCACGTTAACGCAATGCGATTTGTTTTCGGTCGACAAGTTGAATTCCGGTCACCACATGTTTTAACCATTGGTAACTTTGATGGTGTGCATGTGGGGCATCAACGCGTCATCGAACAAGCAAAAGCTATTGCTACTCGGCTCGGGCTTCCTTTGACAGTGTTATTGTTCGAACCTCAGCCGAGGGAATTCTTCGGAAGACAAAGAGGCCAGTCCGCCCCAGCCAGATTAATGAGCCTAAAAACAAAAGTGGCCACTCTGAAATCATTGGGCGTTGATTCGATTTGGTGCTTGAAGTTTCCGGATATCAGACTCCTGACAGCTCGTACTTTTATTGACCAGTTGGTCTCCGGTAAATGCGTTGCCCAGGTGGTTGTTGGTGATGATTTCCGTTTTGGTTGCGATAGGCAGGGTGATTTTAATTACCTGCTGTCAGCAGGTCACCGATGTGGGTTCGCGGTCGAACAGTCAGAGACGCATCTATTAGACGGAGTACGTGTCTCATCATCTCGTATTCGCGAGCTACTGAGGCTTAACGATTTTGATGGCGCAGCACGAATGCTTGGTCGCTCATATGCACTTTGCGGACGAGTATCCTATGGGCAGCAATTGGGGCGGCAAATTGGCTTTCCGACTGCTAACATAGCACTGCGAAACTCGCCGCCAATACATGGGGTGTTTGGTTGCTCGGTTAAAATTCCTAACGGGCGAGTTGTGAGTGGGGTAGCCAACATCGGATCGCGTCCCACTGTCTCTGGCCAGGAGGTCCGACTAGAAGTACATTTGCATGAGTTCTCTGATGAGCTGTATGGTTTCCATCTGACTGTGACTCCACTGATATTTATTCGCGCTGAGCAGAAATTCGAGAGCCTTGAGGCATTAACCGAACGAATTAGGTTCGACAACAATAAGGCTCGGGAATCGCTGAGTTTTTTAAATGGATCTGAAATTGAATGACTGATTACAAACAGACACTGAATCTTCCCGAAACTGAATTTCCGATGCGCGGAAATCTCGCAAAGCGTGAGCCTGACATGCTTGCCTCATGGGAGGCTGACGAATGGTATCGGCAGGTACAGGATGTGCAGTCGAAGAGAGAGAAAACATTCATCCTACACGATGGTCCTCCCTACGCGAACGGCGACATACATATCGGCCACGCTGTTAACAAAGTCCTTAAGGATATTGTCGTCAAATCGCGTGGTCTTGCCGGCTTCAATGCTCCCTATATTCCCGGCTGGGACTGTCACGGTCTACCAATCGAGCACAAGGTGGAGACCACGGTCGGGAAGATTGGTGGAAAATTCCGATCTACAAGTGAGTTCCGAGACGCTTGTCGGGAGTATGCTACCTCGCAAATTGAGCGGCAGAAGATAGATTTTAAACGTTTAGGGATTCTTGGTGACTGGGATAACCCATATCTGACTATGGACTACAAGGTCGAAGCGGATATTGTTCGATCGCTGGGTCAGATCATCAATAATGGACATTTTCATCAGGGCGCGAAACCCGTTTATTGGTGTACTGACTGTGAAAGTGCTCTTGCGGAGGCTGAGGTCGAATATCAAGACCGAGAGACGTGGACTGTTGATGTAGCCTTCCCAATCCAGAACACGACACAAATCCTGGGCGCATTCGGTGTTTCTCCTGAAGTTGCCTCCGGGGCCGCGATGGCGATCTGGACGACCACCCCTTGGACGCTTCCAGCTAATCAATTTGTGGCTGTCCATGCAGAGCTCTCGTATGTACTAGCTCGGTTTGAGAACGATGGGCGATGCTGGACGTTAGTCTTGGCTGAGGGTCGTCTTGGAGCATTGGCTGCGAGATACAAGATTGAATCATTTGAAATTCTTGGCGAGGCGCTTGGTAGTGCCTTAGCTGGTATTCGATGTGAAGCTCCTTGGGATGGACGTATAGTCCCTGTTATCACGGGTGACCATGTGACGCTGGAAGCCGGAACTGGTGCCGTTCACTCAGCTCCAGCTTATGGCCTTGAGGACTTTCATGCGGCCACGTCCCTAGATCTTGAACTTCTGACACCGGTTCGTGATGACGGCACATTTGCTGAGTCTGTGGCTGTGGTCGCTGGGCTTCATGTTGAAAACGCAGGGTCTGTTATTGCTGACTATCTAGCTGAGAAAGGTAGGTTGGTTCATAGAGAGCGATTGGAACATTCTTACCCTCATTGTTGGCGTCATAAAACACCTGTGATTTATCGGGCCACTCCTCAGTGGTTCATTCGTATGCAAGGTGAGGGACTCCTAGAGACAGCGCGTGAGGAGGTTGACTCGCAAATTCAATTCACTCCTAGTTGGGGCAAGAATAGATTGGCCGCCATGCTTGAGGATCGTCCGGATTGGTGCATTTCACGACAGAGAAATTGGGGTGTTCCTATCACTGTCTTTGTGCATAGAGAGACTAGTCAATTGCATCCAGATACAAAGGTATTGTTCGAAGAAATCGCCCGAAAGATTGAAAAGGGCGGGATCAATGCTTGGTTTGATCTAGAGACAAGTGAATTATTAGGCGACGAAGCACCGAATTACCGAAAGGTCACCGACGTATTAGATGTATGGTTTGACTCAGGCACGACGCACGCCTCGGTCTTGGGTCGTCGAGATGGGCTGCATTTCCCTGCGGATTTATATCTTGAGGGCTCGGATCAGCATCGTGGTTGGTTCCAGTCGTCGCTTCTGACATCGGTAGCTGTAAATGGTAAAGCGCCTTATGGGGGCCTTCTCACACACGGGTTTACCGTGGACCAAAACGGCCGCAAGATGTCTAAATCACTCGGGAATGTGATACCACCACAAGATATTATGAACACACTTGGGGCGGACATCTTACGCTTGTGGATTGCGTCTACCGATTTCACTAAGGAAATGACGGTCAGTCATGAGATTCTGAATCGAACCTCAGACACTTATCGACGTATCAGGAATACCGTCAGATTCTTGTTGGCAAACATGACCGGGTTTAATCCCGAGACTGATCAGATTCCAATGGCTGATCTGGTGTCTCTTGATGCAGAAATGATCCGACGAACTTGCGAACTATCGACTAAACTTATGGATCATTACGACTGTTATGAATTCTCTGAGGTCACCCAAACCTTGCATCAGTTCTGCGTTGATGATCTGGGTAGTTTTTATCTGGATATCATAAAAGACCGTCAGTACACTCTGAAGGCGGAATGCCATGCCAGAAAAAGTTGCCAAACGGCACTCTACTGGATTACGGATGCATTGGTACGTTGGATGTCTCCCATTTTATCTTTCACGGCTCAAGAAATTTGGGAGGCGATGCCGGGTGAGCGTCCTCATCGGTTCGTGTTTGCGGTTACTGAAGCTGTACTACCAGAGGTGACTGGTTGTGCGGGGGTAAATTGGTCGCTCATCCAATCTGTTAAGGGAGTGGTTAATCAAGCCATAGAAGAAGCGCGTACCGAGGGGCTTGTGAAGGGCTCTTTGTCGGCTGAAGTTGAATTGTTCGCTGCCGGACAAACTTTTGACGCGTTAGCTGCTTTGGGGGAGGAACTTCGTTTTGTTACCATCACGTCTGAAGCTACTTTGGGCCCCCTACACGCCGCTCCCGAAGTTGCCATATCGGACGCTACATGTCCTGACCTATCCGTCATTGTGAGGGCCGCAGAGACCGAGAAATGTGAGCGCTGTTGGCACCATTGTCCTGATGTTGGTTCGGTACGCACTCATCCAACACTTTGTAGGCGTTGCGTTGATAATATCGAGGGCGTGGGTGAAGAGCGGACCTTCGCGTGAGGCTTGATTTGGCTTTGGTGATTGGGTTGATCTTCTTGGTTGACCAGTTCACCAAGTTTTTGGCGTCCACTTATCTGAACTATGCAGAGCCGGTCGGTGTGTTACCGTTTTTTTCTTTCACGTTATTGCACAATACTGGGGCGGCATTCAGTTTTCTGGCTGACGCAAGTGGGTGGCAACGATGGCTATTTTTGACTCTCGCAGTGGGTGTTTCGGTATACTCAGTCTGGTGTTTGCGAGATCCTGAGCTTTGCCGCTGGATGCAGAGCGGATTTATTTTCTTGATTCCGGGCGCCATCGGTAATGGGGTTGATCGTGTTGCCTTTGGTTATGTCGTTGATTTTTTGCACTTCCATTGGGGAAGTTGGTCATTTCCAGCCTTTAATATTGCGGATACAAGCATTACTTTAGCTGCTGGTTGTTTGTTGATTGGATGGTACCTAGATGCTAGACGTAGGCCCAAATTGCAAGGTTGAACTGCACTTCTCGCTTAAGCTCTCTGACACTGGTGAGCTGGTTGATTCAACCTTCGGGAAGAAACCTGCTTCTCTAGTTATTGGTGATGGAAATCTGCCTGAAGCTTTCGAGATGGTTATCCATGGGATGAGCGCAGGTGAACGGAAAGTCAAGACTATTGAGCCTAAGGATGGATTTGGGCAGCGCAATCCCTCGAATATACAACGGATCCCGAGAGATCAATTTGATCCCGCGGTTGAACTCGCCGAGGGTTTAGTACTTAGTTTTCAAGATAAAGCTAAATCTGAATTACCGGGGGTCATCTCGTTAGTTGAGGACAGAATGGTGACAATTGATTTCAATCATCCTTTGGCGGGGCGAGATCTTGAATTCGAGGTTGAAATTCTTTCTGTAGCTCCGGCGGAGACACATTGATGCAAGCAACCCTTGCTAATCCACGCGGCTTTTGTGCCGGTGTCGATCGCGCAATTGACATTGTGAATCGCGCGCTTGAGATCTTCGGGGCACCGGTTTACGTGCGGCATGAGGTGGTCCACAACAAGACGGTGGTCGACGACCTCAAGTCGCGAGGGGCGGTGTTCGTGGATGAGCTTGATGAGGTCCCAGATAATACTATTGTGATTTTTTCAGCTCACGGCGTATCGCGGGCGGTTCGAGACGAGGCGGCGCGCCGAAAACTGAAGGTGTTTGATGCCACCTGTCCATTGGTAACAAAAGTCCATTTGGAGGTGCTTAAGTTCTCAGCGGAAGGCCGTGAATGTATCTTGATAGGTCATGCCGGCCACCCTGAAGTCGACGGAACTATGGGACAGTTCGATCGAACTTGCGGCGGTGTCATGAAGCTCGTTCAAGATGAACAAGATGCGCGGATGATCGTGATTGACGATCCAAAGAGCGTATCGTTCGTAACACAAACGACGTTATCGATGGACGATACAGCGCGAATTATAGATATCCTTCGTGGGCGCTTTCCCGATATCCAAGGCCCGCGAAAGGATGACATTTGCTATGCCACACAGAACCGACAAGATGCGGTCAAACGGCTCGCTTTGGAGCATGACCTTGTTTTAGTGGTCGGCTCTCCAAACTCATCTAATTCCAACCGGCTCAGAGAACTTGCTGAGCGATTGGGCTCTAAGTCATATCTGATTGACGGCCCAGAGCAGATTGACTCATCGTGGGTCAAAGAGGCGAATGCCGTCGCTGTAACTGCCGGCGCATCGGCGCCTGAAAATGTTGTTCAGGCTGTCTGCGATCGTTTGAGAGAATTAGGTATCGATACGGTTGTTCAAGAAGATGGTGTCACTGAATCGATTCAGTTTTCGTTACCGAAAGAATTAAAACTGCATGTTGTGGATTAGCACGAAAGGTGTAACAGAAAATTTGCTACTCATTCATTGGTATGGTTAGCGTGGATTTGATTCTGATGGGCGGACGTCTGCATGCGATAATCAAGCGATGGTGGGATCTCAATTTTATTCGGCCGATGTGACAGTTGTTGGTGCTGGAGTAATGGGCATGATGTCCGCTTTGGAGTTAGCCGAGGCAGGACTTTCGGTTTTGTTGTTCGATAAAGGGCAGGCGGGGCAGGAAGCTTCTTGGGCTGGCGGTGGGATCATCTCACCACTGTATCCGTGGCGGCATGCGCCTCCGATTACGGCACTCGCCACATGGTCGCAGCAGGTATTTCCCGATCTGATTGCCTCACTGAATGAATCAACTGGAATTGATGCTGAGTTATCGACTGAGGGAATGTTGGTAACTGCAACTCACGAGCGTGAAAAGGCTCTCGCTTGGGGTGTCGGTCTATCGCCCAGAGTCGTTGAAATTAGTGACGAGGATGCGCGATCGCTCGAGCCGAATGTACGATTAGACGAAACGCCGCTCTGGATGCCGGGCGTCTCAAGCGTGAGGAATTCGAGAATGGGCCGAGCACTGAAACGGGCTTGTTCAAATCACCCTAGGATTCGATTGCTTGAAAATCGCGAGGTCATATTGTCGGGGGATCTTGACTCGCCCAAGATCTCGAGTCAGGGTCAATGCTACGCTAGTGATCGAGTCGTGTTAGCAGCTGGGGCTTGGACGGGAAATATATTTGCGGGAGTTAAGGTCAGTTGCCCGATAAAGCCAATGAAGGGGCAGATGCTGTTGTTTGGTCAATGTTATCTCGTAAATCGAGTTGTCTTGGCGAAAGGGCGCTATGCAATACCTCGGGCCGACGGGCGCATCGTATTTGGATCAACACTGGAGGATGTTGGTTTTGAAAGGATACCTGACCGAAATGCATTTGAGTCTCTATACGCATCCGCACTTTCCATGATTCCGGTACTTGAGGAAATTCCATTAGAGGCACAATGGGCCGGACTTCGACCCGGATCACCTGAGGGATTACCTTGGATTGGAGCAGTCTCGGACAAACTTTGGGTTAACTCAGGTCATTTTCGAAACGGAGTTGTCTTGAGTCCTGCGTCTAGCCGACTATTGTGCGACCAGATGGTGGATCGAACACCGATTATTGACCCCACGCCCTATCAACCTTGGATTGCCTTATGACGCGACGCTCAATCCGATTATTTCAAATGGACGCCACAGTTGGCGATTTCAGCAATAATTTGCAGAAGCTTGCGCGAGCGGCAGACCAAGCTCGGGCTGATGGTATTTCCATCTTGATCGCTCCCGAACTAGCTTTAACTGGATATCCCCCCGAAGACTTATTGTTGCGACCGGCGCTTATTCAAAAGTTGGACTTCGCCGAGACGAAGTTGTGTGAAATCAGCGAAGGTCTGACGCTCTGTGTTGGGTTGCCGACAGTAGCATCAAAAATTCTCCGAGAAAGCGACCGAAGCGACCTGTTTTTCAAACCCACACCTCTGCACAATAGCCTTGTTGTATATCAGTGTGGGCGACGTTTAACCGCGTATCACAAAAATTCCCTACCAAACTATCAAGTTTTTGATGAGCGTCGTTATTTCGTTGCGGGGACGGAACCGTTGGTATGCGTGATCGAGGGGATACGAATTGGCTTGTTGGTCTGTGAGGATGTTTGGGTCCCAGAGATTGTCGAAGCCACCTGTGCGCTTGGTGTGGACTGTATTATCGTCGCGAACGCATCGCCATTTGCGGAGACCAAAATCTCGGAGAGATATTGGCACCTCAGGGATCGAGCTAGCAACAATCAAACACCAATTGCGTACGTAAATCTGGTCGGCGGACAGGACGAGTTAGTCTTCGACGGGGGTTCATTTGCCGTCGATCGGCGGGGAGAAATCGTCGCACAGGCCAATTTTTTTGCTGAGGAAACGCTCGATGTTACCTGGAATGGAGCAGATCTAGTTGGCAGCCGTATAGTCGCATTACCATCCAAGGATTGGTTGTTATATGAGGCAATTGTCACGGGCGTCCGTGATTATTTTGCCAAGACAGGATTCAAAAAGGCTGTGGTCGGATTGTCAGGAGGTATTGATTCAGCGCTGACACTCGTTTGCGCCGTGGAAGCATTGGGTGCTGAAAACGTACACGCGGTGATGATGCCCTATCTATACACGGCTGATATAAGTGTCGCCGATGCGACACGACAAGCCGAGGTCTTGGGATGTGAGTTTTCTATCCTTTCCATCGAACCAATAGTCCGTGAATTTTTGGAGATGCTAGGGCCTTTCTTCGAGGGGCATCCAGTTGACGCTGCGGAGGAGAACGTACAGAGCCGATGTCGGGGTGTACTTTTGATGGCTCTCTCCAATAAGACGAACGCTCTGGTGCTAACTACAGGTAACAAAAGCGAGATGGCGGTAGGATATGCCACCCTGTACGGAGATATGGCTGGTGGGTTCGCGGTATTAAAAGATGTCTGGAAAACAAGAGTTTACGATCTTGCTCGATTCGTAAATCGCGAAAGGGAGGCTATCCCAGAACGTGTCATCAGTCGACCACCATCGGCTGAGCTCGCGCCGGGTCAGGCGGATTCTGACAGTCTGCCCCCATACGATCGGCTTGATCAGATGCTGTCACTGTATATTGAATCTGACCGATCGCCTCAAGCCATTATCGACTCCGGTTTTGACTCGGAAGAGGTGAAGCGAATATGTCGGCTGGTCGATATCAGCGAGTACAAGAGGCGGCAGTCGGCTGTTGGTCCGCGAGTAACTGCACGAGGCTTTGGCCGCGATCGGAGGTATCCGATCGCGAATCGGTGGTCGTTTTAAAAGAAAACATCGGAAACCACGGCTGGTTTATCGATTTTGGGTCCGCCTTCCGCTGGTCGAAGGGTTGCTAGTGGACGACGACTCGTATCTCGACGTCTAGATTCGCTGAAAATTGCCAAACGGTCGGCAAGGTCGCGTGCACTTCCCAAAAAACCAAAGGTGAGTACGCCCGCCAAGGTCTCGCCCTCATCGTAGAGCACTCCCGGGGCCAAACGTTGATCACCACGATCACCAGCAACATATTGCGGATAATTTTTGGATAGTACAAATAGCGTATCCTGAGATTCTTGCGGCAAACCCAGCGCTTCATAGGCCAGATGCATAATAATCAAAGCGTCTATCACAGCGGGTGTGGAGGGGTAACCCTCGACCACCTGTCGTGCTCGATTTGCTGCCGCAAGGTAGGCGCCGCGCCGAATGTAGTAGCGTGATACGTTGACCTCGTATTCAGCGAGCTGGTTACGCACATAGATCAGACGAAGGGTAGCATCTTCTGTAAATTCATTTTCTGGGTAACGATCGAGCAGTTGTGTGAAATCGTTTATTGCGTCGCGCGCCCCACCAAGATCGCGACCAGTCTCATCGCCTGGTAGATAACGGGATATTACCGAATTGTTTGATGCGTAGGATGAGAGCCCCTTCATATACTGCGCATAGGCAGCTTTTGGATGATCCGGATTTAGGCGAATGAAGCGATCAGCGGTGAGGCGCGCGAGGTCAAATTCTGATGATTTGAAATAAGCGTATATGAGGTTGAGTTGGGTACCATCTGCATATCGCCCAAACGGAAAGCGACGATCGAGCTCCTCGAGTGCAGTGATTGTGTCAAGGTAGCGACGACTATCCATGTGCATCTGGGCCGTGTCCCATAATTGCTCTTCACTCTTAAGATTGGCTTCCGGGTCAAAAACCGAGCAGGCTGTCAACACAATAGAAATGAGCAGGAAGCTAAGAGTCCGGGTTATCATGAGAGTCCTTTTCTAACGAATTTAAAAATGGCTGATCGGCAAAACGATAAGATCTATATTCAAGCACAGTTTAAAGTGCCTTTGGAGGAATCTGGATCTCGAATAGATCAAGTCTTGGCTCGTCTGATGCCAGATTACTCCCGTGCACGTCTTTCGCAATGGCTTGTCGATGGCCAGATATTAGTCAACGGAGAGCCTTTGAAGCCGAAAAATAGGGTGCTAGGCGGGGAAAATATTGCGATTAACGCTACACTTGAGCCACAGGTTGACTGGACAGCTGAGACAATTCCATTGGATGTGGTTTACGCCGATAACGACCTGATAATAGTGAACAAGCCGGCGGGGCTCGTCGTTCATCCGGGCCATGGGAATCCCTCGGGAACCCTCGTGAATGCTTTGTTGGATCTATATCCAGAACTAGAGGAAATCCCACGTGCGGGTATCGTGCATCGATTAGATAAAGATACCAGTGGTATCTTGGCTGTCGCGCGCTCCCTAAAAGCGCAAACTAATCTGGTGAGGCAACTTAAGGATCGTTCAATGAGCCGTCAATACTGCGCTCTCGTCTACGGTCATCCCAGTAAAGAGGGAACGATTGATGCACCAATGGAGCGGCATCGGCTTCAACGAACCAAAATGACCGTGGCGTTTTCAGGTAAGCCAGCTGTCACGAAATATCGATTGACTGAGATAACTGGACATTTTGCTTGGTTGGATGTGAAGCTAGAAACGGGTCGAACACATCAAATTCGTGTGCATATGACACATATCGGTCACCCGTTAGTTGGTGATGCGGCTTATCGCCAGGGTCGCCTAGGTCTTGGCCATGCGACACAAGAAGTACGTGCACTAATCGACGGATTCCCGCGGCAGGCTCTTCACGCTAGAAGGCTTGGTTTGATTCATCCGACGCGTGACGAACTCGTTGAATTTGAGGTGCCAATTGCCTCCGATTTGATTGATTTGTTAATCGCTTTGAGGGCTGCGGATGTCTGACCCATGGTTTGAAATTGATTGCGGGCCGGTAGTTTTGGCTCTACAGACGACCTGCTACCCCGAGCCCGCTCCCTATGGATCGTTTAACCTGGGTTGGCATGTTGGCGACGATAAGGATTGTGTTGCTAAAAACCATGAACAACTTGCTAGCCGATTTGGCTGTGGTGTCTACTTTCCTGAACAAGTTCACGGGATAAACGTTGTCCGGGTAAATAGAGAGTCCTCAGTGATATCCGGCGACGCGGTGGTAACAGATCAGCCCAACTGTCCGATCGGTGTCATGACGGCA
Organism: Gammaproteobacteria bacterium; assembly: GCA_002717305.1. GTDB lineage: Bacteria > Pseudomonadota > Gammaproteobacteria > Pseudomonadales > Litorivicinaceae > HIMB30. The sequence goes on from PBDH01000026.1 coordinate 18,867, forward strand.
GACTGTCTTCCAGTCTTGTTTGCGACCCAAGGCCTGGTGGGTGCGGCTCACGCAGGTTGGCGAGGACTCGTCTCTGGAGTGCTTGAAAACATACTTCGAGAATTTCCTCATCCCAGTAAGGTTCAGGTGTGGCTCGGCCCCTGCATTAGTCGAGAAGCCTTTGAGGTAGGGCCGGATGTTGTGGACGCTTTTATGTCAAAAAATTCGGCTTGGGCTCGTTATTTCGAGGCAGTCGACGGGGCTGGTCGTTCACTTGCTAATCTTCGGGGTATTGCCACAGATCTTCTTGAAAACCATGGTTTCGTTGATATAAAAGGAATTAATGCGTGCACATACAGTGACTCCAATCGCTGGTACTCCTACCGTCGCTCGGGAGTCACTGGGCGGATGGCTAGCTGTGTTATGCTCACTGAATAACCTGTGGATAACTTGTAATTATAGTCGGTTGACCTTACCTAATTATGAGAGGTTGTTTTAGATAAGGGATTACCTAATGCGATTGGATCGACTAACAAATCGCCTCGTGCAAGCTCTGCAGGATGCGCAAAGGCTTGCCTTAGAATTTGACCATAACGAGGTGTCACCCTGGCATCTTTTAAAAGCGTTGCTCACCGACGGCGGCGGCTCAGCTCGATCGCTAGTTATGGCTGCTGGCGGTCTGCCCGATCTGTTGCTAGCAGAAGCCGACAGTGCCCTAGATAGGATGGCTCGGGTTGAGAATCATGACGGCGAGGTACGAATAAGTCAGGATCTAGCGCGCCAGTTTAATTTGGCTGAAAAGCAGGCAATGGCTCAGAAGGATGCCCTCCTCTCTTCGGAGACGGTTCTTGCTGTGATATCGAAAGATAAGGCGACAAAGGCGGCGTTTCAGGCGGCCGCTGTGGATCAAGACCGTTTAGCTGAAGCAATAGAGAAATTTCGTGGAGGCGAGTCAGTGCAAACCGAAAATCATGAGGAAAACCGTGGTGCTTTAGATCAGTATTGCCTTGATCTGACTGCGCGAGCGTTGGACGGCAAACTGGACCCCGTGGTTGGTCGAGACGAAGAAATCCGGCGTGCGGTCCAAGTGCTGCAGCGTCGTACAAAGAATAACCCAGTTTTAATCGGTGAGCCTGGTGTTGGTAAAACAGCAATTGTTGAGGGCTTGGCGGCCCGGATCGTTAACGGCGAGGTGCCAGAGGGTCTGAAGGACAAGCGCGTCTTATCCCTTGATATGGGTTCTTTGATTGCCGGAGCCAAATTTCGGGGTGAATTTGAAGAGCGACTGAAGGCTGTGTTGAAGGCGTTAGGGCAGCAGGAGGGGCAAGTTATTCTCTTTATTGATGAGATTCATACCATGGTCGGAGCTGGTAAATCTGAGGGTGCAATGGATGCGAGCAATATGCTGAAGCCGGCACTAGCGCGGGGCGAGCTTCATTGTGTAGGCGCTACAACCCTCGATGAATATCGCCAATACTTCGAAAAAGATGCGGCTCTCGAGCGTCGCTTCCAGAAAGTGTTGGTAGGTGAGCCTAATGAAGGTGACACTATAGCTATTCTTAGAGGTTTGAAGCCAAAATATGAAGTGCATCACGGTGTAGAAATTTCTGATTCCGCGATAATCGCGGCAGCGAAATTGTCGAGTCGCTACATCACAGATAGACAGTTACCGGATAAGGCTATTGACCTGATGGATGAGGCAGCAAGTCGTATCCGTTTGGAAATGGACTCGAAGCCGGAAGAGTTGGACCGTTTGGATCGTCGATTGATTCAGTTAAAAATCGAACGCGAAGCGCTCAAAAAAGAAAAAGATAAAGCGAGTAAAGCGCGGTTCATCGAACTTGAAGAAACGATCTCCGAAGTTGAGAAAGAAGCGAGCGCACTTGAGGAGGTTTGGGCCTCTGAAAAAGCTCTGACCCATGGTGTGCAAGCAACTAAGGAGGAGCTTGACCGCGCTGAAATTGATTTAGAGCAAGCACGCCGCGCTGGTGATTTAGCTCGGATGAGTGAGATCCAGTACGGCGTGATCCCAACACTCGAGAAACGGATGGCAGAAGCCCAGGAAGCCAATGAATCTAATGAAGGAAAGCTTGTTCGCTCGCGAGTCACAGATGAGGAAATTGCTGAAGTTGTAAGTCGGTGGACTGGTATCCCTGTAGCGAAGATGCTCGAGGGCGAAAAAGATAAGTTACTTCACATGGAAGAAGCGCTACATGCAAGAGTGGTAGGCCAGAGGACTGCTGTTACAGCGGTCGCCAACGCAGTGCGTCGATCCCGGTCTGGGTTATCGGATCCGAAGAGGCCCAATGGTTCGTTTCTATTCCTCGGACCAACGGGGGTCGGCAAAACCGAACTATGTAAAAGCCTGGCCCTGTTTTTGTTTGATTCAGAAGACTCCATGGTGCGGATTGATATGTCTGAATTCATGGAGAAGCATTCAGTCGCTCGACTTGTTGGAGCACCTCCCGGATATGTCGGATACGAGCAGGGTGGTTATTTGACCGAAGCGGTTCGTCGGCGTCCTTATTCGGTTGTGCTTTTAGATGAAGTTGAAAAAGCCCACCCAGATGTATTCAATATTCTTCTGCAGGTGCTCGATGATGGCCGTCTAACCGATGGCCAAGGTCGTACAGTCGATTTTTCGAATACGGTTGTGGTGATGACATCGAATCTGGGCTCAGACCTGATTCAGAACATGGTAAATGAGTCACACGAAACAATTCGAGACGCGGTGATGGGTGTGGTTGGCACTCATTTCCGCCCAGAGCTAATCAACCGAATCGACGACACTGTTGTTTTTCATTCGCTTGGCCGAGACCACATCCGTGGCATTTTGGATGTTCAGTTGTCCTATTTACACTCTCGTCTCGAGGAGCTGGAATATGGATTAGAGTTGACAAGTGAGGTCAATGAAAAACTGTGTGAAGCGGGCTACGATCCGGTATATGGGGCACGACCATTGAAGCGGGCCATACAGACGCACCTCGAAAATCCGCTCGCCGAACTGCTCCTAAAAGGTGATTTTGCCGTTGGAACGACTATCAAGGCAGAGCTTACTCCATCTGGTGGAATTACCTTCCACGCCTAAATTACAGCGGCCTGTCGGTTGACAGGCCGTTTATGAATGTCACAATTCGCGGTTTATCTTAACTAATTTCATTAGAGAGGGTCGGAAGTGGAATTGCTTTCTGGCGGTGAGATGATCATGCGCGCGCTGAAAGAAGAGGGAGTCAAAATGATATTTGGCTATCCAGGCGGCGCGGTTTTACATATTTATGATGCGCTCTATCAGCAGGATTCAGTCGAGCACATTTTAGTGCGGCATGAGCAGGCTGCGGTGCATGCGGCGGATGGTTTTTCGAGGTCAACTGGTGAAGTCGGTGTCGTGCTCGTGACTTCGGGCCCCGGGGCGACTAACGCAATCACTGGCATTGCGACTGCATATATGGACTCGATTCCGCTCGTTGTGATTTCAGGAAACGTTCCTAGTCATCTCATTGGAAGTGATGCTTTCCAAGAGACTGATATGATCGGGTGCTCACGACCCATCGTTAAACACTCTTTTTTGGTTCGCTCCATTGAAGAGATACCTAGTGTCATGAAAAAGGCTTTCCACATAGCCAAGTCGGGTCGTCCGGGCCCCGTAGTTGTTGATGTTCCAAAAGACATGACAGCGCCACAGGAAAAACGCCCGTTTCAGTATCCCGAAACCATCAAACTGCGTTCTTACACTCCGGCTTCGAAGGGGCATACGGGTCAAATCCGCAAAGCGTTGGATCTTTTGTTGGAGGCTAAGAGGCCGGTCATCTATGCGGGTGGCGGTGTTGTCCTTGGCGATGCGGCCACGGAGCTAACGATACTCTCCAGACGGCTCGGATACCCGGTGACGAATACTCTCATGGGTCTCGGAGCATTTCCCGGATCCGATGACCAGTTTATCGGTATGCTCGGGATGCATGGTTTCTATGAAGCAAACCAAGCAATGCATCAGGCAGATGTCATTTTTGCAGTCGGCGCTCGTTTTGATGATCGAGTGACGAACAATCCGAAGAAATTCTGCCCAAACGCGCGTATCGTCCACATCGATATTGACCCGGCATCCATTCAGAAAACAGTACGTCGCATCGAGGTGCCCTTGGTTGGGCCTGTGAAATCAGTCTTGGCAGACATGGTTGAGATGCTGGACCAAATGGACGTCGAGCCTAATCAGGAAGCTTTGGGGGAATGGTGGGAAACCATAAACGGTTGGCGTGAAAAGCATGGGCTTTGGACGGGAGATCGGTACACGCGTAACGACCTAATCATGCCACAAGACGTAATTCGAGTCCTTTATGAAGTGACCAACGGTGAAGCCTTTATCTGTTCCGACGTAGGACAACATCAAATGTTCGCCGCGCAATATTACAAGTACGATAAACCTCGCCAATGGGTAAACTCAGGTGGTCTCGGGACCATGGGGTTCGGTTTGCCTGCAGCGATGGGCGTTCAGCTTGCCCATCCTGAGAGCGCGGTTGCGGTCGTCACGGGAGAGGGATCAATCCAGATGTGCATTGAAGAGTTGTCCACCTGCACTCAGTACAATATGCCCGTGAAAATTATCAATCTGAATAATGCGGCACTGGGTATGGTGAAACAGTGGCAGGACATGAATTACGGCGGCCGTTACGCTGGGTCGACTTACTCCGATTCTTTGCCGGATTTTGTCAAACTGGCGGAGGCTTACGGTCACGTTGGGATGAAGGTGACAGATCCGGCTCAATTGAAAACGAAAATGGAAGAATGTTTTTCGATGAAAGATCGCGTGGTCTTCATGGATATTTATGTGGACCCTGACGAGCACGTGTATCCGATGCACATTCCAACTGGCTCTATGAAAGATATGATTCTGAGTAAAACGGAGCGCACGAAGTGAGACACATTATTTCAGTTCTGATGGAAAACGAGCCTGGTGCGTTATCGCGTGTTGTCGGTTTATTTTCACAGCGCGGTTTCAACATCGAATCGTTGACTGTCGCCCCAACAGAGGATTCGACATTGTCGCGTCTGACGGTAACCACGGTCGGGGAAGATGGAGTCATTGAGCAGATCACAAAACAGCTCAACAAGCTCATCGATGTCGTCAAACTTGTTGATCTTACCGAAGGAGATCATATTGAGCGCGAGCTGTTGCTGATTAAAATCAAAGCCACTGGTGCCCAGCGCGCCGAGGTCAAGCGGACATGTGACATCTTCCGCGGTCAAATTGTCGATGTAGCTCCCGCGGTGTACACAGTACAGCTGACTGGGGCGAGTGAAAAGCTTGACGCATTCATTGAGTCGATTGGTACTTCGGCCATTTTGGAGGTAGTTCGAAGTGGCGTCAGCGGTATTGCGCGCGGCGAACGCGTACTGTCTGTATAGCCTGTCAAGATAACAAGAGGAAAAAATTTCATGCAAATTTATTACGACAAAGATTGCGATCTGTCGATCATCCAATCCCAGATGGTGTCGGTCATTGGTTATGGCTCGCAAGGCCACGCGCAGGCGTGCAACCTGAAGGACTCAGGTGTAGATGTTACCGTCGGTTTGCGTGCAGGGTCATCCTCGGTAGCAAAAGCGGAGGCACATGGTCTTAAAGTTCTCTCGGTAGCAGAAGCTGTAGCTCAAGCTGATTTGGTCATGATTCTGACACCTGATGAGTTCCACGGTGATCTTTACAAATCCGAGATTGAGCCGAATATCAAACAAGGAGCGGCACTGGCGTTTTCGCATGGCTTTTCAATTCACTACAACCAGGTGATCCCTAGAAGTGATCTTGATGTGATCATGATCGCTCCGAAGGCGCCAGGCCATACGGTCCGGAGTGAATACGTCCGGGGAGGTGGTGTGCCGGATCTCGTAGCAATCCATCAGGACGCATCAGGCAACGCAAAGAGTGTGGCTATGTCATATGCGTCTGGCGTCGGCGGAGGTCGGACAGGTATCATAGAAACAACATTCAAAGATGAAACCGAGACAGATTTATTTGGGGAACAGGCTGTCCTCTGTGGTGGTTGTGTTGAGCTTGTCAAAGCTGGTTTTGAGACCCTAGTCGAGGCAGGCTATGCGCCAGAAATGGCTTATTTTGAATGTCTACACGAGCTTAAACTGATCGTTGACCTGATGTACGAAGGCGGCATTGCGAACATGAATTACTCGATTTCAAACAACGCAGAGTTCGGCGAGTATGTCACCGGGCCTGAAGTTATTAATGAAGAATCGAAGTTCGCGATGCGAGAGGCACTGCGTCGCATACAAGATGGAGAATATGCGAAGATGTTTATTGCTGAAGGACAGACGAACTACTCGTCGATGACCGCTCGTCGTCGGAACAATGCAGCGCATCCGATAGAACAGATCGGGGAGCAATTGCGTGCTATGATGCCGTGGATTGCGGCCAACAAGCTAGTTGATAAAGATAAGAACTAGTTAGATACGGGCCTTCGGGTCCGTTTTTCGCGATGGCTCATTCAAAAGGCATTTACCTGCTTCCAAATATCCTCACCACGGCCGGGTTGCTAGCGGGATTTTTTTCGATTATTACCGCGACTCGAGCTGTCTACCAAGGCGAAAGCCTCTTTGAAACTGCGGCGGTTGCAATTCTGGTATCGGGTCTTTTCGATGGACTTGATGGTCGTGTAGCTCGACTCACAAATACTCAGAGCGAGTTTGGCGCACAATATGATTCATTGAGCGACGTGGTGGCTTTTGGCGTCGCGCCCGCCGTTTTAGTATTCAGTTGGTCTCTGTCCGCGCTCGGTAAACTGGGTTGGGTAGCTGCTTTTATTTACGTTGCGGGAACAGCGCTACGACTGGCACGCTTTAACATACAACGCGAAGTTGTCGACTCAAACTATTTTGTGGGTCTCGCCTGCCCTGCTGCTGCTTACTTCTTGGCGGCCGCGGTTTGGACACTAGTTGACTCTAACATCCAAGGCGAGACGGTAGCGTTGGTGATGGTTGTTCTAACAGCGGTCTGTGGTCTTTTAATGGTTTCATCTGTTCTATATCCATCTTTCAAAAACTCTGATTTAAAAGCTCGAGTTCCGTTGCTGAGTATTATGGCGGCCGCTCTCATTTTTGCTTTTGTATCGCTGGATCCGCCCAGGGTATTGTTTTTACTCACTGGATGTTATGTTTTAAGCGGACCGGTGCTCTGGTTAAAAGATCGCTTAGAAGTGAAACAGGATGCGCAGGAAAAAGAGTAAACGAGGAATCATCGATGAGGATATTCCCCGTGTGTCAGAGAATGAAGCTCGGCGTCAGGTGCTTTATGGTGGCACTGGGTTTGTTGTGAGCCTCGTATTGGTGTTGCTGTTTCGACCCGGAACCGACCACTTACTTGAAATGTTCGTTCTGATCGGTTTAGTGGCCTCCAGTACCTTGGGTGGGATGAAGCTAGCTAGTTATTTAGAAACAAAAAACTACCACCTTAGAGGATGAAAAATGCAAAAAGGGTACTGGGTCAGTTGTTATCGTGAGATTTATGATTCCAAAAAACTAAGCGCTTATGCCGAATTAGCAAAGTTAGTCGTCGAGAGTGAGGGTGGATGCTTTCTCGTTCGTGGTCCTTCAATCTACGCCTCGGGCTCCGGGCTATTGGAGAGAACGGTCATCGTTGAGTGGCCGACATTGGTTGTTGCGCAGAGCGCATATGATTCCAACGCATATCAGGCAGCGCTTGATGCTTTGTCTGATGGCGTAGATCGTGATTTCAGGATTGTTAAAGGTGTATGATTGGCTTCAGCCACCCAAAATCGCTTTGTAAAAACTGACTTGCACAATCGGTCGTTCATTGGCATCCTCAAATCATGAAGTTATATCGAACTAACTACATTACTTTGCTTGGCTGTCGACTGCCCTGATGGG
>PBDH01000043.1 GCA_002717305.1 Gammaproteobacteria bacterium
GTGAACTCGCAGCTCGACATCGTCAGGCAGAGACGTGCCGAACTCTCGCAAAACCTCGCGCGGCTCGTGGACCACCCTCGAGCGATAGGCTTTGCTCTTGTACCAAGCCGGCGGCAGCCCTAATAGATCGCGGGGGTAACACGAGCAAAGTGTACAGACCACCACATTGTGAACCTTTGCGGTATTTTCCAGTGCAACCAAGTGAGTCGTGGGAAGTTCTATCCCAAACTCCGCCACGGCCGAGTTTGCGTCCGTAAAAAGACGTTCACGATATTCGGAATCCAACCACGCTCTGGCGACCACCTTAGCGCCGTTGGCTGGCGTGATGGCTTCCCGTTTTTCCATCGCAGACTGTATTTCAGAGGGACTGATTATGCCCTTCTCGATGAGTAATTCCTTCAGCGCCTGACCCAATACTTGGTGGTAGGCTCGAACCTTATCGTCCGATTGGTGTGGGTGATCATGATCGTGATCGTGGTCAACACTATCCACTGTTCTCAACCTCGTTCTAACCAGTTCTCGTACAAATCAAGTTCTAAGGTATCCAAAGCGGACCCCTTGTAATTGTGCCAAAGATCGTTCTGCCTGAAGCGAACCTTGAACAACGCGAGCAAATGAGTTTGCAGACGATATGCTAGTGGCTCCGGGTTCTCAAAGTGCCCCAGATAACGCACCACCACACCATTGTACCCCCTGACATACACGGGCGTTCGAAAGTGTCCTATCGGATAGTCTCCGCGAACTACAACTTGATCTCCCGGACTAAAATGGACCGACGCCATCAGAAATCCTCCAGATCTCCGGTTTCTCGAAACCGGGTCCGCAGTTGCGCTACTTTCTTATCAATTTCATCCTGAGTCAGGATGCCCTTGTCTACCATTTGACGCTGTAACGCAGCAGTCCATCGTTCGTAGTAAGACAACGTGTCATATATTTCGTGCCCAAATTGCTCGATGGTCCTTCTATTTTCATGTGTCGAAACAATCCCCTTGGAGCCAATCACTGCTCGTATCGCATCAATTTGTAATTCCCAGAATGTTAGAGAATATTCTTCCGGATCGATCGGTCCGAAATCGAGACCGCCGATATCATGTGGGCCGCGCATCTTTTCTCCCTCGTGTTTCAGGACTCCAACATCACCTTGGAGTACTCTACAGCGACTAAGAGAGACTGTCATGTAGTAGCACCCAAAATCAGATCGTCATATTGCAAAGGTTTGCCAAAGTCTGGGTTATCGGCTAAATCTCTTTCGAGTCCCTGTTTCAGAACGTAAATCTTCCAGAAATTTAAGTGATTTGTGTTGCCCTTAATCACCCGAGGGTTACCCCGCTTAGGTCTGTTCGGTAGATCAAAAGTCACCAACGAATTTTAAATTTACATTGTCAAAGGACACCGGCGGAGAGGGTCTGCCTTCCATCATTTTTTGAAAAACTTAATTATTCTTTTAGTTAGGTTGCGAGACCTGACAGGGTCTAATAAAACTTGCCAAATTTAAATTCAACCTGGAGAGAACCTCGCCACCCGGTTCTCATTTATCTTTCTAGCATATCTGTTGACCGGCTGTTTTTAGACAGCCAGTGAACTTATGAGAGAGACATCAGCGTCCCAGACGGGCAAGAATACGGACATATTTTTCGATCAGTACGGTCAGCCAAAGAGTATCAAGAAACAGGAAACAAATCTGGTCACGCTCAACTGGGTCGGGACCGGTAACTCAACAAGAATCTATGGTGACGGCCTCGGTCTTGGTCCGAGCCTCGCTTCAACGAGATACTCAACCACGGACTTTAGCACTACAATTAGTAAACGATGTCGGAGCATGGCGCAGCCTGGTAGCGCGTCTCGTTCGGGACGAGAAGGTCGCAGGTTCAAATCCTGCTGTTCCGACCAGTAGCATTGCAGGCGTCTACGACGAGGTCGTTGTCGCGTCTTGGTAGCCCTTCTCGAGGCGCTTGAGTGCCTTCTTGGAGATGCCACCACTCAATTCCAGGGCTGACCTTAGACGGACCCTCGTCCGATCAGGGCCAAGCAATGCCGCGAGATCAAAGGCGCTCATGGACTGCCTAGACCCGCTGAGAGCTAAGAATATGACAGGCATCACTTCTCTAAGGTTAAGATCCAACGCATCACAAACCCACCTGACCTCAGGTTCAATGGTCTCACGACTCCATGAGCCTAGTGCCTCAAGACGCCAGATCAAGTATTGCAAGACACTCGTTAAGGTATGCTGCTCTAAACCGACCGCCTCGAGCGTATCGGCTGACAACGAAACATCCCGAGACCACAGCGGGGCTAACCACTGACCGGCATCAGAAAATACATCAACCCGAGACTTGAGGTGCGGCAAGACCGACTCAAAAAAACCCCGCGAGCACATCCAGCTCGTCAGGCGTTCGATATAGTCGCTGTCGGAAAGACTTTTCTGAAGCCACTGACCATTCAACCAGGTCAGTTTCTCTAGATCGAAGACCGGCCCCCCGAGTGACACACGGTCGATATCGAACGCGTCAACCATCTCTGATAGCGTGAACTGCTCCCGCTGGTCTGGCATCGACCAGCCCATCCGGCCGAGGTAATTAAGGAGCGCCTCGGGGAGATATCCCTGGTCACGATAAAAAAGTATTGAGGTCGGGTTCTTTCGTTTGCTGAGCTTCGACTGGTCTGGGTTGCGGAGCAGCGGGAGGTGGCAAAGCTCTGGCATGTCCCAACCAAAATATTGATAAAGCAGCTGATGCTTTGGCGCCGACGGGAGCCACTCCTCGCCCCGGATCACGTGCGTGATTCTCATCAGGTGATCATCGATAACATTTGCGAGGTGATACGTGGGCAGACCGTCGGCCTTCATCAGTACCTGCATATCGACCTGGGACCACGGGATACGTATATCGCCCCGCAGCCTGTCGCTAAACACACAGTCCCCGTCTGTCGGGACACGCATCCGGACAACGAACTCCTCGCCCCGCGCCTTTCGGGCGTCTGCCTCGGCGGCTGACAAGCGTGAGCAGCGCCCGTCGTACCTGGGTGTTTGCTTCGCGGCCATCTGCTCGGCCCGCATCGCGTCTAGTTCTTGTGCCGAGCAAAAGCAACGGAACGCGTGGCCACTGCCAATCAGTGTCTCGCAATGAGTTTGATATATCTCAGCACGCTCGCTCTGGCGGTAGGGACCATAATCACCCCCTACGTCAGGCCCCTCGTCCCAACTCAGACCAGTCCAACGAAGCGCATCGAGAATGGCTTTCTCCGACGTGGCTGTCGAACGCTTCTGGTCGGTATCCTCTATCCGTAACACGAATTGGCCGCTATGTTTCGCGGCGAAGGCATAATTGAAAAGAGAAATGTAGGCGGTCCCGACATGGGGCTCGCCCGTCGGCGAGGGCGCTATACGTGTACGAACGGTCATCTTATCCTCCGGATGAGACGGAGTATAACGCTTACTAAAAAACTACGGGATTTTAAATGGTGATCTGATCTAGCCGCCCGCCCGAGCTGAGGAACGCCTCGACCCATTTCGGCTTCCGACCGCGGCCGGTCCATGTGTTGGAACTGTTTGACGGATCACGATACTTTGGCGCAACCGGGCCACGCTTTTTAACTGTCTTTGGTTTAACTTTCCGTGCCCTCACAACGGATAAATTCTTTAATTCACTGGCAGATAGACCATACTCGGCGGCGATTAGTTTGATCTTTTTCAACCCTTCTTCTTGGGTTTTTGAGCGACGTTTTTTTATTTCTTTTTCAATTTTCTTTTTAAGACTTTCAAGTTCCTTAATATTTAAGGCGGAGAGCCGGATAGTATTACTTAAAACCAAAATATTCCCCTGAATTTAATTCAACATACTGTGCGTTTATATATAATGAATTAGAAAATTAATTCAACCGAGTATTTAGTTTAAATTACTCAAGTTGAATAACATAAATTAAAAGACAGCGATTCTCTATAAAAACCTAATTCAATGACCTTTTTACATTATCGTTTCTCAACCGCGCCCATGATGGAGTGGACCGACCGTCATTGGCGTGTGTTTGCGCGTAAGTTAACCCAAAAAGCCCTCTTGTATACTGAAATGGTTACAGCACCCGCTCTGATCCACGGAAATCTCGACCGCCTCACTCAGCATTCAATAGCGGAATATCCTTTGGCATTACAGGTCGGCGGAGCGGACCCCGGCGAGCTGTACAGGGCTACTGAATACGTAAAAGATCTGGGATTTTACGAGATTAATCTTAACCTCGGATGTCCGTCAGATAGGGTTCAGGCGGGATGCTTCGGTGCGGCATTAATGACCGACCCGGACCGTGTTTCGGAATGTTTTGAGGCGATGCTCAATGCCGCTGGTTCACATGGGCCGCATGTCACGGCGAAGATTCGCCTGGGTGTAAACGATCAAGAAATAGAGCAAACATTGCCCGAATTTCTTGAAATGCTCCGTCGAAAAAATATTAGTCGTGTAATTATCCACGCGCGAAAGGCAATTCTTGGGGGATTATCTCCGAAAGAGAACCGAGAAATACCACCCCTAAACTATGCCTTGGCTCAGAAAATGAAGAATCAGTTCACGGATATGGAAATTATTATAAATGGCGGACTTAATACATTAGACCAGTGTACCCAACAACTCTCGATATTTGATGGCGTCATGGTTGGTCGCGCCGCTTACCAGACGCCGCAGATACTACTAGGTGTGGATCACCACATCTTCAAGTCCGATCCGCCCCATCAGACAGCGTTTGAGGCGCTAATGGCATACCAGCCCTATGTCGAGTCTGTCCTTGCCCAGGGTTTTCCCTTGAAACACCTGACAAGACATCTCGTTGGTCTGTATCATAACGTTCCTGGAGCTCGGCGGTACAGACGAATCCTCAGCGAGCGTTCGCATCTTCCAGGCGCCACCTGGAAGGTAGTTGAGGACGCGCTCGCCGAGATCCCTAACGTAGAGATGATATGAATACCCTAGACCAACTTCGTGAGCACAGCATTGTCGTCGCAGACACCGCCGACTTTCATGCGATAGAGCTTTTTAAACCAATCGATGCGACAACGAACCCGTCCCTGATTCTGAAACAGGCCCAGTCACCGGTCACAGCAGGCTTGATTAAAAAAACCCAGGAAGGCCTCGATAGCGGCCGTTTTGAATCCGCCGCCGGCGCAGCCCTTGATTTATCAGTCCGCTTTGGCGTCGAGATCGCAAACAGGATCGAGGGATACGTCTCGACTGAGGTGGACGCCCGTTTGTCGTTCAATACTGAACGCTCAATCGAGCAGGCACACATGATCATCGAAAAATATCAGGAACATGGGATCGGACGAGACCGAATCCTGATCAAGCTAGCGTCAACCTGGGAAGGAATCCAAGCCGCTAGAGTAATTGAGTCAGAGGGTATTGGGTGCAACCTGACACTCCTGTTTTGCGAGGCACAGGCGGTTGCCGCGGCAAATGCTGGCGCCACATTAATTAGCCCGTTCGTTGGTCGGATCTACGACTGGTTTGTCACCAGAGGCGACCTCCCAAGATCGACGGACGAGGATCCCGGTGTTTTATCGGTCAGGAACATACTCAACCTCTACAAATCACATACAGTGGCAACAATAGTGATGGGCGCCTCTTTTAGGACCGCAGAACAGGTACTGGCGCTCGCGGGTTGCGACCGCCTAACAATCTCGCCTGCTCTTTTGGAGGAACTTGGCTCTCGCGACCAATCAGTAGCGCCAATTTCGATAACAGAGCCGACGGGTCAAACCATAGAGACACTTACGCGTGACGAGTTCTTTCTTGCGTTATGCGCCGATCAAATGGCAAACGAAAAACTCGCCGACGGGATAACCCGATTCGTTCAGGATCAAGAGACGCTCGAAGCGTTATTGAGCGGGTGAATTCTCTTCTAGGAACGGGTCTTCAAGGAACAGATCAACAACGATTCCGTCATTGATTTCGTAGCGGCGACGCTGCTCATAGGCGCTGCGCATTAACACATACGGATCTCCAACCGATTTAAGCTCCATCGGCAACTGCGCTCGGGTCTGAATCCCTTCAGCGACCATAAGCTCGGTCACTCCCACCTCGTCCTGCCAATTGACTGGGTTCAGTGGCCTGTCGACAATACGACCACCGAGGTCACGTAAATTACTGGGGCCGAGGATCGGTAGCACTAAATATGGGCCTGAGCCGACACCCCAATAAGCCAAGGTCTGACCCAGATCCTCTTTTTCCCGTTCAATACCCATGGCTCCCGCCACGTCAAAGAGCCCAAACAGGCCGATCGTGGAATTGAAAATAAATCGGGTCAAAGAACGAACGGCCTTCTCAGGTTTCGCCTGTAAGACCGAATTTACTGCAGTAATGGGTTCACCGAGATTACTGAAGAAGTTACTGACCCCTGTCCGGACTGGTTTTGGTGTAATGGCTCGGTACCCTCTAGCAACCGGACTCAAAACGTAACTGTCCGCTTTTTGATTGAAGGCAAACATTGCACGGTTCCAGCCCTCGAAGGGATCAGTCTCAGTCTCACCAAACACAAGGCCAGGCGAAAAAAACAAAGCAACAACGAAGTAGAAAGAACGCGTCATAGTTTTCGGTATTCCCTCAAAGCATTAAATAACCGTTTATACGAGACTTTATCACGTGTTTTCAACGATTGAGCAAAACAAAGCACACGAAATTCCTCAATTTGCCACCTAAGACCCACTAACTGAGGGTCCTGATAGCGCCAATCGTTAGGACAAGTCGGCCACAATTTTTTTAGACTCGTTTCGAGGTCCTCGATCTCTTTTTGCCACTGCGCGTCGAGTAAAAGACGGGACTGAAGCTTCTCTAACCTTTGCTCAACCGCGTGCAAATATCGGTCGAGATCGATCAGACGGTCCGGCGGAGTGCTATATAATGGTGCTTCGCAAAGAGTCTGAATATGAGATTTCATAGCAGTAATTGAGCTGAGCCACGGTGCGGGGACTTTTCCGCCAAGCCTTTGCTTCAGGGATCGATATCGGGCCATAGCCGATTCAAGCGATACAGATATCCGAATGGCTTGATTGATGACCTCTTCACGAACGTACTTTTTTGCATCCACAAACTGCGTCTCGGATAAAACCTCCTTACCCAGCTCAAGACAAGACAACACGATTAACCGGTTAAACTTGTGTTGATCGGTCTCGTTTGAACACACCGCAATCGATGCCTTCTGGTATGCCGCGTCTTTTGTTTTTAAGAACCGAAATAAGTCAGCAGACCGAGCTACCAATAACTGCGCCACAGCCTCCTGATTTTGAACGGTGGCGTCTTTAGGATCAAAAACAGATGTCAACAGGACCTCATCGTTTTGCAACGTCAATCTCTGAAACTTTTTCATTTCGATACCGCCAAGGACCGTGCTTGAGTCGCACGCGAGGTCTAATCCGGTTGGCCAATCGGTAAAGACTTCCTGAGCATCATTTATTTTGAGCTTACTGACTTGATCGTTCAATCGATCCTGAAGTTTCGCCAGATTACGATCCGCATCAATCACTAGACCGTCTGAACCGACAACCTCGATCCTGAGTTTCAGACGGGGATCTATTTGTTTGTCCGCCCAGAACAGCACATCGACGGAAATACCGGTTCGTTTTGTGACACACCGGGCGACTGATTGGCCCAAACTACCAGAATTCGGGTCGATCAATGGCATGATATCTCGCACGAAATCAGGAATTGGAACCAATTGACGTCGGATCGACTTTGGCAATCCACGGACCATAGCCTCCACCTTTTCCTCGACTGCACCCGGCACAGCCCATTCTAAATTATCGGGATCTAACTGCATCAGGGCTTCGAGCGGAACCTGAACCGTCACACCATCTTCGTCTTTGCCTGGCGCAAACTGATAGCTGGCAGGTAGTTTTAAATGCCCGAGCTCTACCTGTTCAGGATAGTGCTCGGTGCTAACGGCTGCTTCCTGGTCAATTTTTAGGTCGTCGATAGACAGATAGAGCAATTGCCGCTCATCTTCCGAGGCTGTTTTCCACCAGGCCTCCAAGGCCCGCACGTCGTTGATTGAGTCTGGAAATCGGGAGCCAAACCAATCAACCATATCGTCGGGACTTCTCATCAAGTCCACACGCCGCAGTTTTGCCTCTATATCAGACGCCTCCAAGAAAATCCCTCTGTTATGGGTCAGAAACGGCAACCTCGTTTTGATCTCACCGAGAATTAAGCCTTCAGTGATAAACAATTGCCTCGCATGATTTGGGTCAACGGATGCGTACCTGATTGGTTCTCGTTCCCGTAATGTGAGACCGAACAATCGTGTCGACCGATAGCAGAGGGCTCGGCCTTGTTTTTTGGACCAAAAGGGTTCCTGATGTGTGTACTTGAGGAGTCTTGGCACTGCCGCGACCACCCATTTTGGATCAATTTGAGCAACGGTACGCGCAATTATCCGATGCGTCTCGACCAACTCTCCGGCCAAAACCCAAAGGGGCTTTGATGCTAATGTTGTTTTTGGGATACGGAAACGCCGATTTCTAACGCCTTGATAGTCTACCTCATCGCGCCGTCCAATCTGACTAGAAAGACCGGTAAGAAGTGCTATGTGAAACCCTTCGCGATCAAGCTCATAGCCCTCGGATAGGCGTTTCTGACCTCGAAAATTCAGTAAAATCTGTCGATGAATCTCCCGCCACTCTCTTAATCTATTGTAGTTGAGGCGCTCTGATAAGCACCATTGTCGAAACTTTGAGTTCGACAAATCACTACGCGTGTTCTCCACGTAATTCCAAAGATTTAGCAACGATATAAACTGACTACTCGCATCTGAAATTGACGAATCATCAAATGTAGATTCCCTAGGATCTTGTATCGATAGCGCGGAAGCGACGATACTGACCTCCCAAAACACGCGCCGTGATTCTGCATCTAATAGTATTCGCCCGATACGCGGGTCCAGTGGAATGTTGGCGACTCGTCGACCGAGCTTAGTCAACCGCACTTTTGGTGTAACCAAGTCAAGCTCTCGTAATTGCTGAATACCATCGCGAATCAACTGTGATTCGGGCGGATCAACGAACGGAAAATCAAGAGGATCGCCGAGTGAAAGATCGAGGCACTGCAGCACAACGGAGGCCAAATTCGTCCTTAAAATTTCAGCATCGGTAAACTCAGGTCTTGCCTTAAAGTCATCCTCTTCATAGAGACGAATAGCAATCCCAGGCTCTGTTCGGCCGCAGCGACCAGATCGTTGATTCGCGCTTGCTTGGCTGATGGGTTCGATGGGTAAGCGCTGTATCCTGCTGCGTGGAGAATAACGACTGATCCGGGCGAGCCCTGAGTCAATCACATAGCGGATTCCTGGAACTGTTAACGATGTTTCTGCAACGTTTGTTGCTAAAACAAGACGTTGCGATCCACGGTCAACTGGATTGAAAATACGTTGCTGTTCCTTCGCTCCAAGCCGCGCATAGAGAGGCAACACGTCAAGACGGTCTACCGATGCCTGTCTTAGAAAGTGAGATACGTCCCGAATTTCACGCTCACCGGGTAAGAACGCCAAAATATCACCCATCGGTTTTCGCGATTCTCGATCGATCGTACGCAAGTCAATAACTGCCTGATGAATCGCTTGTGCCAAGCCAACCCCGTCCGCCTTCGATACGTCCAATTCTCTCATTGGGTGATACTGAATTTTTACGGGATAGGTCCGACCCGACACCTGAATCACTGGTGAGTTAAGAAAATGGGCACTGAATTTTTCATAGTTAATCGTTGCCGAAGTGACGATCACCTTGAGATCTGGCCGGTTTGGAAGAATCGTCTTAAGAATGCCTAACAGAAAGTCGATATTCAAACTGCGTTCATGCGCTTCGTCGATGATAACCGTGTCGTAACGTTCGAGTAATGGATCATTTCGAAATTCTGCCAACAGCAAACCATCTGTTACTAACTTGATAGGGGTTCCATCAGAACTTTGACGATCAAACCGCACCTGGTAGCCACACAAATCACCAAGATCAGACTGCAGCTCCTCTGCTATACGAGTTGCGACGGAACGTGCCGCAAGTCGCCGTGGTTGCGTGTGAACGATTTGTTTCTTTTTGCCACGACCGAGTTTCAAACAGAGTTTCGGTAACTGCGTTGTTTTCCCAGAACCTGTCTCACCGACCACGATAATCACCTGATGCGATCGGAATGCTGCTTCCAACTCAGACAATGCGTCAGTCACCGGCAAGTCTGGAAAATTGAGGATGAGCGGCAACTTGTCTCTCGATCTTGGATGGGGGATTTCACAGCTAAATGACGGCAAAACAGACTCACAACGGCTCAACAGGGAAACTGAAGGATCACAACGAAAAAATCAACTCGGAACTTTTTTATTCCAACTACATGTGTAACCTTAAATCACAATACTTAGGATGTCGCATGAGTCGGTCAAGAGCCATTACTGAAGTTGACAAGGTGGCAGAAATATCTGTCTTTCCTGTAAATCATCTTGCATTTTTAAGTCAGGATGAAATCGGTCGGCTGATCGATCGTACCGACCGGACGCTCTATCCATTGATCCGTAGCTGCACCCTCGCAGTATTAAGCATTGGCACAGCGACCGAAGATGGTCTTGGTCTGTTTGCTAAGTATCCCGACTTTGATTTGGAATTCGAAAGATATCCCCGCGGGCTGAAGGTGGTATTGAAAAATGCACCCGCGAAAGCATTTGTCGATGGCGTCCTGATTGCAACGATCAACGACCACCTATTTTCAGTGTTACGAGACCTTCTACATGGCCGTTATCTTCGAACGCGACTTAGCCAACCAACTGGATCCGAATCCGCCGATTTAGTATTTCAAATTCTACGCAACGCAAAAGTGCTCGATTCGGACCAAAAAGTGTCCCGAATTGTTTGCTGGGGCGGTCACAGCATTAGTAGTCCCGAGTACGACTACGCGCAAGCCGTCGGTCAGGAACTGGGTTTACGGAGGTTTGATATATGTACCGGATGCGGACCCGGTGCGATGAAGGCATCGATGCGTGGGGCGCTCTATGCGCACAAGCGCCAGAAATATTCAGCTGGGCATTTTATCGGTATCAGTGAACCTGGGATCATTGCCGCTGAGCCGCCGAACGAAATAGTATCCGACCTCGTGATAATGCCCGACATCGAAAAGCGACTGGAAGCTTTCGTCAGGATCGCTCATGGTATTGTTATTTTCCCGGGTGGTCCGGGCACCGTGGAGGAGATCCTATACCTACTCGCAATATTGACAACGCCCGCCAATAGGGAGGATCCGTTGCCAGTAGTTCTTACAGGCCCTGAGTCTTCCCGACCCATTATCGATGCCTATGGAACATTCCTCGAAACTGCGCTTGGACAGGACATTACGTCCCACATTGATGTCGTGATCGGCGACGCTGCCTGTGTAGCTAAAACGATGCAAGCGGGTCGTGATAGAGTTGAAAAATATCGGCAAGAAACTAACAATGCTTACTGTTTTAATTGGACTTTGGAAATTCCTGACTTGTTGACGACAAGCTTCGTGCCAACACATGAGTCAATGAGTGGGCTCAATCTGTCATTAAGTCAAAGCTCGCAGCAGCTCGCCTCGGAACTTCGGTGTCTATTTTCAGGGATTGTAGCGGGGAACGTGAAACCTGAAACACGCCAGCTCATAAATGAATCAGGACCATTTAAAGTTCGGGTAACATCTGAACTCGGGGGTAGGATCGAATTGTTACTAGAACGACTTATATCTGAAAACCGAATGAAAGTTGATGGAGTTTATACGCCCTGTTATCGCATCACCCCAAGCTGCTAAAAAACGTTGAGGTATTAGGCGCCCTGCTACGCGCTAACCTGCGCATCGCCCTGCTTATCGCATGGTTTGTGTTGTCTTTGCTTCAACAGACTGCCGGGTTTTTATTAGGTACCGGTGACGGTCGTCACCTCAGACTCCGGTTTTACAGGGGTGCCCTACGTATTCTGGGGATCCGTATCCGTGTATTTCATGAATTCAGTCCCCGCCGACCACTCTGTATCGTTGCGAATCATGTGTCATACCTTGACGTATTCGTCCTGGGTAGCCTCATCCCAGCCGTATTTGTAGCCAAGAAAGAAGTCAGAGAGTGGCCCGTAATCGGGTGGATAGCTTGGTTACAACGTACGATCTTCATTGAACGCAAGCGTTCAAAGGCTAATGAGGAGGTTCGTCCGCTCGTTAAAGCCTTAGATCGGGGCTCAAACGTAATTGTTTTTCCGGAGGGAACATCAACGGACGGCTTAACCATCCTGCCTTTCAAGAGCACACTTTTTGAAGCACCAAAGCGTGCAAATGCTTACATTCAACCGGTGAGTCTCATTTACCGTGAGCGACATGGCGACAAACTATCTGACAAAGATCGTCAGTTTTATACATGGGGAACGGACGCTCCCTTTTTTAACCATTTCTCGAAACTCATAATGCGCCCGGGGGTTCTCGTTGAGGTGTGGATCCGAAAACCGCTCAGTCCGCAACTTAGTAGAAAACTTCTTGCAAAAACGTCAGAACAGCGCATTTATTACGCACTTAGGCGTCTTGTTAACCGGTAAGTTGCTTAAATTTCGATTGTGCAAAAAGCAATAGCATGTGAACGATCGTCGCTAATGCTGAGGTAGATCTTACAAGGAGGGGTGTCGCTCAGTACCCTATTCTTGGGATTCAATTTGACCACCGGACGCCCGAGTTCGTCATGGCGCACAGACAGATCACGAAACCCAAATCCCCGCCCAATACCAGTCCCCAGTGCTTTGGAAATTGCCTCTTTTGCCGCGAAGCGCTTAGCAAGAAATTGAGGGCGCTGTGACTCCCTCACAGCCTGAAACTCTGAGTACTCCAAAGGATCAAGAATACGCGAAGCAAAATGATCTCCATGACGTTGCAATGCATTTCGAATTCGTTCAACGTCACATAAGTCGATACCAATACCGCTAATCATCTACAAGCGCGATCCATGATCAAACGGAATTCTCTCACGGCCTCCGGCAACCCCACCATCAGCGCTCTTGCCACCAGACTGTGCCCGATATTCAACTCATGCATGCCACCGATACTGGCTATTGGTGCAACGTTAAACTTTGTAAGTCCATGCCCTGCGTTAACTATGAGGCCTAGCCGTTGTGCAAACACCGCGGCCTTCTCTAGCCGTTTCAGTTCCAAGTCCCTTTGCTCCGGTGTGAACGCATTAGCATATTCACCTGTATGCAACTCAACGACCGGTGCTCCGACCTTTTGCGCGGCCTGAATTTGCGCTGTATTAGGATCAATAAATAAACTAACCTCGATCCCGACATCTGACAGTTTCGCCACCTGCGCACTAAGTGCAGAGACTTGATTCACCACGTCGAGCCCCCCTTCCGTAGTCACCTCTCTTCGATATTCAGGAACAATACAACATGCCTTTGGCGTGGCTTTAAGTGCGATTTGGACCATTTCATCTGTTGCCGCCATTTCCAGATTCATTGGTGTGCGAAGGTGGTCCCTCATCAACCAAACATCGTCATCACGTACATGCCGTCGATCCTCACGTAAGTGGACAGTAATACCATCAGCACCTGCCTCCTCAACAGCCAGAGCCATTTGCAACAAGTTTGGATCACTCCCACCACGGGCGTTACGCAACGTAGCCACGTGATCGATATTGACACCGAGCCTTACGTATTGATTCATTTACTTTTTCTCACTTCCGACAACATCTCCCTAGATACCAAACGCCGACCTCCCAGCGTGTGGTCCAACAAATGTCGGTGCAACCACTTTGCATGCCTCGCAGCAACCGGTTCAGTATAGACACCCGTTGATAAAGCCATCCAATCCGCACCGCACAGAGCATCAACTTCATCAGAATTCACTTCGACTAATTCTTGAAATTGGTGCAACCGATAGTATGTTCGAGCATGGAGACGTTTGCCGTTGCGATCAATATCAAGAACAGGATATGTTCCAGCCGCTTCCAATAAAAACCGCTCAAATTGACGCAAGGTATTAAACGATTTGAGTGAGATACCCTTCACCGAATCCGTGTATAGGTCAAACAATCTCTCCACTTCAGCGCCTTCTGGCAGGATCCAATTTGTAATTTCGTTAAGGTAGAGTCCACTGATCAATTCCGTCCCTTGAAGTGGCACTCTAGACCCTGCTGATTCAATTTTTGTTAGGCTTGCAAGATTTTTTTTCAAAGACAACAATCCAAATAATGGTTGGAACTCGCTAGCCTTCAATCCACCTCGCGCGATGCATCTGGTGAGCCGATTGTTCTCAGCCAGCACAGTTAATAAAGCGCTGTTCTCACGATAAGGCTGCTTCCGGATGACCCAGAACTTTTGCATCAGTTGCTCTCGAAGTAACCCAGCGACTTTAGTGCACGTTCATCATTCGACCAACTCGCCCTGACCTTGACCCAAAGTTTTAAAGCGACGCGGGCAATGAGCAGATCTTCTAAACGCTTTCTGGCCTCTATCCCTATTTGTTTCAAACGAGCGCCACCCTCACCTACAAGAATGGCTTTTTGCCCATCTCGCTCGACCGAGATCAGGGCATGGATTCCAACAAGATCGTCACTACGTTCAAACGACTCAATCTCGACTGTCGTTTCATAAGGTACTTCGTCACCAAGTTGTCGCGTAATCTGTTCCCTTACAATTTCCGCCGCGAGGAAACGTTCTGAACGATCTGTGATCTGATCTTTATCGTACATAAAAGATCCTGCCGGAATCTGTTCTCTCAATCCATCAAGCAAAAGTTCCAGATTCAGACTTTTTAGCGCTGAAATAGGAAACACTTCATCAAACACATGATCCGTGATGACTGTCTGGATATGAGGAAGTAGATCGTTCTTATCTTCTAACTTATCGACTTTGTTAATAACCCAGTAAACGAAACAGTTCGATCGTTGGATCATTCGATAGACACGCTCATCGAGTTCGTTCCAAATTTTTCCTTCGGTTAACATCATTATTACATTAACGCCGGCAAGCGCTCGTTCCGCAGATTGATTCATAACACGATTCATTGCCTTAGGCTGGGCTGTATGCATACCAGGCGTGTCAACAAAAGCAATTTGAATATCACCATCGGTCCAAATACCGAGGATACGATGACGGGTAGTCTGGGGTTTGCGAGAAGTGATTGACAGTTTGAATCCCAGCACATGATTCAAGAGTGTTGATTTTCCAACATTGGGTCTTCCAACGATAGCAACAAAACCAAATTTAGTGTTCATAAGACGCTTAAACGAATCAATGCATCTGCCGCTGCTGCTTGCTCCGCCTCACGTCGAGAACCACCGGTCCCTAATGGGAAATCTGTTAGCCCGTCGACCTGAACCTGAACGCGGAAAATTTGCTGATGCGCAGGACCAAGCACCTCTAAAACTCGATACACCGGCAATCTCTTTTTTTCACGCTGAAGCCACTCCTGAAGCGCAGTTTTCGGGTCCTTGTCGACCTGATGGGGATTCACAGACGCAAAATCTGACTCAAACCATTTGTTAACTGCTTCCTGACATGCCACCATCCCTCCGTCGAGGAAAACGGCCCCTATCACCGCTTCCATGGTATCTGCGAGAATAGAATCTCGTCGACGACCACCACTCTTTCTCTCACCGCTGCCGAGACGGATGGCCTCACCCAATTGAAGTCGCCTCGCGAGCTCCGACAACGACTGACCCCGAACCAAAGACGCACGCATCCGAGTGAGCTTGCCCTCCCGAGCCTCGGGGTAACGTCTGAACAAGGCCTCTGCTATTACAAAATTAACTATAGAGTCGCCCAAAAATTCAAGCCTCTCGTTATGTGAGGGACCCATGCTTCGGTGCGTTAAGGCCGACTCTAAACACGCGATATCCTTGAATCGGTAACCCAATCGAGACTGCAAATCGTCTAGATCTGATGAGCTCACTGGATGATCCGAACATCGCTCAAGGAAGGGATAGAAAGAAACGTCTCCCAATGCATCCAAACAGCAAAAGCACGACCGACGATCAAGGAGTCATCGACAAAGCCCCATTCACGGCTATCGTTTGAATTATCTCGGTTATCGCCCATCACGAAATACTGCTTGTCTGGAATCAGGATAGGACCAATGTTGCGCCCCGGCATCTTTCTTCGCCAGATGAGATGCTCGCGATCACCCAACTGTTCAGTAGCTTCCTCAGTAAACGGAGGTATAACGACATTTTCGTCGATGGGTAAAGGGGTCAGCGTCTGGGCATAACCATTGACATAAACGACCTTATCCCGATACTCGATGGTATCCCCAGGAATACCGACAACACGCTTTATAAAGTTAATACGATTGTCGTCTGGATATTTAAAAACCATGACATCCCCGCGCTTTGGCTGTCCTAATTCAACGACCGTAGTACCAAGTACTGGTAAACGAAGCCCATAGTCGAATTTATTAACGAGGATGAAATCACCGATCTTCAAAGTCGGCAGCATCGAGCCGCTTGGTATTTGAAAAGGCTCAAAAAGAAAAGAACGCAACACCAAAACAAAAAACAATACTGGAAAGAATGATCGGCTATAGTCGATTATAATTCCAGGTTCCCCGCCATCGCGTCTACCTTTAAAATAAACGACATCGAGGCCATAAACTACGCCCGTTACCAGCACTATAACCACGAGGATAAGTGTGAAGTCCATTTCTTAATCTACCCTCAGTACAGCAAGGAATGCATCTTGCGGGATTTCCACACGACCTACCTGTTTCATTCGTTTTTTACCGGCTTTTTGCTTTTCCAACAACTTACGTTTTCGTGTCGCATCGCCACCATAACATTTTGCGGTCACATTTTTACGCAATGCTTTAACCGTAGTTCTCGCGATCACATGTCTACCGATCGCTGCTTGTATCGCAACGTCGAACATCTGGCGAGGGATCAACTCTCGTAATTTTTCGGCCAAATCGCGACCTCGCGCCTGGGAATGGTCCTTGTGCACGATAGCTGCGAGTGCATCCACACGCTCACTGTTAATCAGAATATCAAGTCGAACCAGAGGACAGGTCTCAAATCGAACGAAGCCATAATCTAATGAACCAAAACCCCGGGTAGCAGACTTCAACCGATCAAAGAAGTCCATAACAACTTCGGCCATAGGCAAGTCAAACTCGATTTGTACCTGACTTCCCATGTATTTCAAATCTCTCTGTACCCCCCGTTTTTCGATACAAAGAGTAAGCACAGCGCCAACGTATTCGCTCGGTACGAGAATCGTAGCTCCTACAATAGGCTCTCGCATCTCTTCAATTGACCCGACATCTGGAAGCCTTGATGGGTTATCAACCCACAATGTATTTCCGTCAATGGTTATCACCTCATACACCACAGTTGGAGCTGACGTGATCAAATCCAA
>PBDH01000044.1 GCA_002717305.1 Gammaproteobacteria bacterium
ACGATAGTCGCGACTCAACGTCAGCTGAGCGGCCGGTTCCTGATTACACAGAAGTATTGAACGATTCGCTAAAGGGTAAGGTAATCGGCCTTCCAAAACAGTTTTTCGATGATCGTCTCAATACCTCCATGCGTGACGCAATGGATATGGTTCTCGAAGTCTTCAAGTCGCTTGGGGCGAGTATAGTGGAGATATCGCTTGACCATGTCGCTGAAGCGATTCCCGCTTATTATGTAATCGCTCCAGCTGAGGCCAGCTCGAACTTATCAAGATTTGATGGAGTACGATTTGGCTACCGCGCCGATAAACCAACAGATGTGTCGGATCTTTACGAACGGTCGCGTGGCGAAGGCTTTGGCAGCGAAGTTAAACGTCGGATTTTGATTGGAACTTACGCCCTCTCTGAGGGCTATTACGATGCATACTACAGAAAAGCACAGCAGATTCGCCGTTTGATTCGTGACGACTTTAACCACGCGCTTGCTTCTTGTGATCTCATATTCGGACCGACCACACCATCAACCGCATTTGTTATTGGTGAAAAAATCTCAGACCCAGTTTCGATGTATTTAGAAGATATTTACACCGTCGCAACCAACATGGCAGGCTTACCGGGTGGCTCGTTCCAAGCACCTATGGTCAGTGGCTTACCAACCGGTTATCAGCTCACTGGTCCTGCCTTCGGCGAGAGTGTAATTCTGAACGCTGCTCATCAAGTTCAAATGGCAACTGACTGGCATCGTCTGAACCCGGAGAATTTGTGATATGTACGAAGCAGTCATAGGACTCGAGGTTCACGTTCAACTTTCTACAACCTCTAAGATCTTCTCAGGCTCACCCACAGCTTTCGGTGCCGAACCCAATACGCAAGCATCGTTAATTGACCTGGGGATGCCGGGCGTTCTTCCAGTTCCCAATGCAAAAGCGTTTGAAATGGCCGTAAAATTTGGCCTCGCAATCGATGCAAAAATCGAACAAGAATCCATCTTCGATCGCAAAAACTATTTTTATCCCGATCTCCCAAAAGGCTATCAAATCAGCCAATTTGAAAAACCGATAGTTGGTCCGGGTCGTGTCACGATCATGATCGATGATGGACACACTAGAACTATAAATGTCACACGCGCTCACCTTGAAGAGGATGCCGGGAAGAGCATCCACGACGTATTTGACGGGATAACGGGTATTGATCTTAACCGTGCGGGTACCCCCCTTTTAGAGATCGTCTCAGAACCTGAACTGCGTTCTGCTAGGGAGGCTGTTGCTTACCTCAAAGTCATTCATTCGATAATACGGTACCTGGATATATCAGATGGTAATATGGCAGAGGGTTCAATGCGCTGCGACTGTAACGTCTCGATTCGACCCGAAGGCTCACAAGTTCTGGGCACGCGAACGGAAATTAAGAATGTAAACTCGTTTCGTTTCGTCGAGAAAGCAATTGACACGGAGATCCGCCGCCAAATCGAAATTCTTGAAGATGGCGGGCGCGTGGTCCAAGAAACGCGATTATACGATCCCGATAAAGACGAAACGCGCCCCATGCGATCAAAAGAGGAAGCAAACGACTACCGATACTTCCCAGATCCTGATCTATTACCAATAGTTATCGACGACAGTTTCATTGAGACCTGCCGTGGCAACCTACCCGAACTTCCAGATGCGCGCAAAGCGCGTTACATCGCCGAGTATGGAATTACAGACTATGATGCCGGTGTCTTGGTTGCTGATCGTGATCTAGCAGATTATTTCGCTGAAGTAGCAAATATCTCAGGAGAGGGAAAACTGGCAGCGAACTGGGTTATGGGAAGCGTTTTGGCAGAACTCAATCAAACCAATACGACGATTACAAAATTCCCAGTATCTCCGCGCCAATTATCCGATTTACTCAGTCGAATAAAAGACGACACCTTGAACTCAAAAACTGCTAAAACGGTTTTTGAAGCACTACTCACTGGCGATGACGAAGTTGATACGATCATCGAGGAAAAAGGTTTAGTGCAGATGACAGACACGGGTGCCATCGAAGCCATTGTCGATGAAGTAATCTCAGAAAACTCCGATCAGGTAGCTAACTACCGTGCTGCAACCTCTGATAAACAATCCAAGATGCTCGGGTTCTTCGTCGGTCAAGTAATGAAAAAGTCTCAAGGAAAAGCCAATCCGCAAGCGGTTAACCACATCCTCTCGTCAAAACTTACTTAGTGGGCTACAAACTTGGCAAGCTGGATCCTTTCGATAGGTAAATGACTTCCAGTTCATGGTTTTGGCATTAAATCGCATCAGGCGCCCAATCAGACGATCAGGCCAACCAAGTAGGATTCCCAGAACTTCGACGGCTTGAAGCGTTCCAAGAGTGCCAACGACCGGACCCAACACCCCCGTCTCCGCACAAGTGAGTTCAACTTCGGGTATGTCAGGAGTAAAACATGCATAGCATGGGTTACCCGCAAAACGCGGATCGATGGTTGTGAGCTGGCCCTCTAAACCCAGTGCGGCCGCAGAAACTACCGGCACATTGTTGTTCCAAGCGAGCCGATTAGCCAAAAAATGTGTGGCAAACCGGTCAGTACAATCCGCTATGCACTGCGCGTTTAAAACCTCTGAAACAACATTTTCTTCGTCAGCATAATCAGGAATCACACCAACCTCGATCCACGGGTTAATTTCCAAAATACGATCTCTTGCAGAATTCACTTTGCGCTGGTTCACACTCGTTTGACTGTGAATGACCTGACGATGGAGGTTAGTCTCATCAACAGTATCTCCATCAACCAGAGTTAGACGCCCTACCCCAGCCGCCGCCAAATAAATAGTAAGCGGACTACCAAGACCTCCAAGTCCCAGAACAATGACATGGGAATCCTTCAAAACTTTTTGTCCACTCACATCAAATTCGGGCATAAGTATCTGCCTCGCGTAGTGAAGCAATTCAGGGTCTGTCATCATGGCTTGTGCATCCTCGTTACACGATCTCTTCCAGCCAGATCTTGATAAGTTGTAATAATTTGCCAACCCAAATCAGATGCCATTAAGTACACATCATGGGCCTGACGATGGCCGTGCTCGAGACAGAGGATCCCTCCTGAACGCACGTGATTGAGAGCGTCAGTCAATAGTTGCTCAATTAAAGCTAAGCCATTTGCTGCCGAAAATACTGCTAATTCTGGCTCATATCGTTTGACAGCAGCCTCCACTTCGGGGTCACCCCAAGCGACGTATGGAGGATTCGCCGTAACCAGATCAAACATTCCCATTCCATCAAATAAATCTGCTTGCCTAAATTGCACGTCAATCTTGAGCGAAACCGCATTAGCTCGCGCGCACGCAATGGCTTGACGACAAATATCGCTGGCTGACATCTCACACTTTGGATGACGAGACTTCAACGCGAGAGCAACAGCTCCAGAGCCTGTGCACATATCGTGTACCTGTATTGCACGCTCTCGCGGAATCGACGCTGATGCGACTGCTACCAACATCTCAGTATCCAGCCGAGGAATCAACACGTCTGAGGTAACACTGAGTCGTAATCCGTCAAAATAAACCACTCCAAGGATATAGGCCACAGGTTCGCCCCGTCGTGAGCGTGCAGCAATCGTCAAAAGTTTTTCAATCTGCTCCTGCGATAGCGACTCTTGTTCTCTGAGAATTTGATCAACCATGACTAGGCCCAGAACCTCTTCGATGACCAAACGCTGCTCGCTGATAGTCCATTCTGCGGCCCGAATCCGATCCGAACCTAAAAGCTCCGATAAGTTCATAGGCCTGAATCAAGGCCTGCCAAAAGTTCGGCCTGGTGCTCCTGCACAAGAGGATCGATGATAATCTGACAGGAACCATCCATCATCTCATCAAGACGGTAAAGTGTTAGACCAATACGATGGTCAGTTACCCGGCCCTGAGGGAAATTATAGGTCCGAATCCGCTCAGACCTATCGCCCGATCCTACGAGCGATTTTCGTTCACTCGCAACTTTGGCCTGCTGTTCCTTCCTTACCGCATCCTCGATACGAGCATGAAGGAGCGAGAGCGCGCGTGCTTTATTTTTATGTTGTGAGCGTTCTTCCTGACATTCGACAACTAAACCAGTTGGAAGATGTGTGATCCGAATTGCAGAGTCAGTCTTGTTCACATGCTGACCACCAGCGCCACTGGCCCTGAAGGTGTCTATCCGTAGATCTTTGGTATCAATTGCCGTCTGGGCCATCGGATCTACTTCCGCCATCACCGCGACCGTGCAGGCCGAGGTATGAATCCGACCCTGCGACTCGGTTGCTGGAATCCTCTGAACACGGTGCGCACCGGATTCAAATTTCAATCTACCGAAAACCTGATCACCTACAACTTTCAAAATTATTTCTTTGTAACCACCGAGCTCAGCCTTTGATTCTGAAATAACTTGAGTTCTCCAGCCCTGAGATTCTGCGAATTTTAAATACATTCTTACGAGATCGCCGGCGAATAAGCCGGCCTCGTCACCACCAGTCCCTGCTCTGATCTCAATAAAAGCACTTTTTGAATCTTCAGGTTCTCGCGGTATTAGAGCTATCTGTAGTTCTGATTCAAGCAATAAAAGCGATTCCTTACATGAGAGAATTTCAGACTCCGCCAGCTCTTTAATATCCGCATCATTACTGGAAAGTAATCCCTCCAGATCTCCCAGATCACTTATGAGTTCTCTGCGACGCTGCACCAACTGCACGACCGGCTCGATATCACTGTACTCCTGCGAAAAGGCAACAAACTTAGTTTGGTTCCCAATCACTTCGGGGTCGGATAACAAAGCAGCGAGTTCTTCGTATCTGTCGACAAGCTGATCTAAACTGTTCAGAAGCGTTGGTTTCAATCTGATTCCTCTGCGCCGTCGATTGAAAAAAGTCGGTGCGTCGCTTCAATAAGTGACAAATCACCCTGCTCAGCCGCACTTCGGAGCGCTACTGTTGGCGCATGTAAGAATTTGTTTGTGAGGTTCCTGCTCAATTGGGCGACTACTTCATCGGCCGATCTTCCTGCCTCTAACATCTTCACCGCACGAACCAGCTCTTGCTCCGACATTATCTGCGCTGTATCACGTAATTGTTTAATCGTATCAACTGCTCTGTAACCGCGAATTTCACGCTGCCACCCATCAAGCGCGTCACTGATCAATATTTCTGCTTGGCGCGCAGCATCCTGGCGCTGGCCCAAGCCCTCTTCGACGACTGCCTGCAGATCATCGATCGTATATAGATAAATAGAGTCCAGCTCATCAACCTCAGGCTCAATATCCCGTGGTACAGCCAAATCGACCATAAACATGGGCTTCTGCCGCCTGAACTTCTGCGCTCGTTCTACCATCCCCTTACCAAGAATGGGGATCGGCGCTCCAGTGGATGTAATTACGATATCTGCGTCTTGAACACGGTTAGCAAGTTCCGTTAGGGGCCATGCGTGACCTGCGATTGATGCGGCAAGCGTTTCAGCGTTAGCTAGTGTTCGATTAACCACATCAATTCCGTGTACCCCTTGTCCGTTCATGTGTTCTGCGACTAACTGGATGGTTTCACCTGCACCCACGAGAACTACTTTGCACAATGACAGATCAGAAAATATTCGGCTGGCGAGATTCACTGACGCGTAAGCGACGGAGACAGGATTACGTCCGATAAGCGTCTCTGTGCGGACCCGTTTAGCGACAGCTAGAACCTTCGAGAAAGCTTGCTCAAGCTCGGGACCGCATGTCCGTGCATTATGTGCAGCACGGATTGCGTCTTTAAACTGACCCAAAATCTGAGGCTCACCAAGCACCATCGAATCGAGTCCCGAAGCAACACGCATCATGTGTAGAGCAGCATCGAGGCCTTTAAATACATACACGTGAGGTGCTAGAGTCTCGGCATCGACTGAATGATAACTAGCAAGCCAGCTTAAGACGTCAGGCTCCATAGCATCATCAATCGCTAGAAAAAGCTCTGTCCGATTACATGTTGATAAAATCGCGCCCTCACGTATCCCCGGAAATTGTTCCGTTAACTGCACCAACGCATTTGGCAGACAATGCACATCGAAAGCGACCTGCTCACGCAGTTCGACCGGTGCCGTGGTATGGTTAAGCCCAACAGTAAAAAGAGCCATTTAAGAAAACGATGAAGCCTATTTCAAAACAGTGGCGAAATTGTAGCAGAGCTTGCGCTTTGTTGGTTCTTGTTACTCTTGTTGCTTGCCAGCCGACCAAAATAGTCAACTCAGATTTGAATAAAGTCACATCTATCAGTCCTAAAATCCCCACGAAAATACCAGATATTAGAACAATCTCTGGGCTGGTAATGTTAGCGGAGGCAAAGATTGCCTCAGGCGATGCGGAAACGGCAGTCTCCATATATCTCCGAGCTGCAAAGCAAAGCCAGAATCCTAAGGTGGCTGAGCGTGCAGCATTTTTAGCGAGGCAAGCCGGTACTGATAACCAAATCCAAGAGGCTTTGAGTCGCTGGCTAGAAATCGATCCCGGTTCGCATGGTCCACATGAGGCAGCTATCATTTATGCCGCGGAACACAATCAACCCGAATTACTTCAATCATCTCTCACGAAACTGGTAACTTCAGAACTCGACTACCGCGCACATTGGCTGGCAAATTTCTGGCTAGGATTGCCAAAGGAAAAACAACAAAGTTTTCTGGAAATAATTACTCTAGTTTCCGCGGACTCCATCAACGGCTCGCTGGCAATGGTGGTAGCTGACATCAAGAATCGACTTCAACCCCCTTCCGGAACTGAATGGCTCGATACTTGGATAGGATCGCGATCTCAACCTGCCAGTGTAGTATTATTTCGATCCCGTTTGGAACTACCCCAACGCAAGCGGGCGATAGCCTATTTAGAACGATTCGCCAAAGGTAGCCAAGACTTCAATATACGGGCTCAGCTTGCTCGTTGGCACGGACTCGAGGGCGATAACGAAACTGCGCTGACGATTCTGCGGAGACTGATCCAAGATGATAGTAGTCGGCACCAAGATTTATTGACCTTGAGTATTCTTGAGCTGCGTAGTGGAAATCTCGATGCCGCGGAGAAACATCTAAAAACACTGCTGGCATCCGAACAGTATCGATCTGACGCATACTATTATTTAGGTGAACTTGCTTCAAAAAAAGAGCTTAACGACCTAGCGATCGACCGATTCTTGCTAGTTGACAAAGGTGAACTCATAGTGCGGGCCAGGAAACAGTTGGCCAGTCTTGCACTTAAAAGTAATGATCTAAATCAAGCCGATCGCTGGTTCTCCGAGGCAAAAATTCTATTCCCAAATTTTGAAGTGCAGTTGAATATTGCCGAAGCTCAGTTTAAAACCGCAAATAATAAAGCTGGTGATGCGATCCCACTTCTCACAGAGGCGCTATTGCGGGATCCCGAGAGTATTGAGATTCTTTACACACGGGCGCTGGCATTTGAACAGATCGATAACATCGTTGGCGCCGAAAAAGATCTACGAACGGTTCTTGAACTAAGACCCGACGATCCGGACGCCTTAAATGCATTAGGCTATACCCTTGCTGATCGGACCGATCGATTTGACGAGGCGTTGGTTCTCATCAAAGCTGCTCTCCAGCAGAAGCCAGAATCTGCAGCTATTCTCGACTCAATGGGCTGGGTACTTTTAAAGCTCGGACAGCTAGAGAACGCTGTGTCTTACTTTACAAAAGCTTGGGGTATAAGCCGGGATCATGAGATCGCTGCGCATTATGGCGAGCTTCTTTGGCGACTCGGACGCCATAAAGACGCTCGGGAAATTTGGAGAATAGGCTATGAATTAAACCCAGAAAGTGACAAGATTCGCCGCACGATACAACGGTTAACAAATTCGTGAAGCATTTTTTTTATACTCTTTTCGTAAGCATATTTCTGACTGGCTGCTCACTGATGCCGTGGTCTTCCAGTGACGACGTTGAAGTGCTTACCTTTCTGCCCGCCGATCAACTTAATCAGTGGGATTTAACCGCAAAGTTCGCCGTGTCAACGAAGGAAAAAACCGAATCGGGAAGCATTCGCTGGATGTTGAACTCTGTTGAAGAGCGTCTTGATATACTGTCCCCAACTGGGTCTGTCGTTGCAAAAGTGACAGTCACCGACTCGGTAGCACGCCTTCAGACGGATGCTCAGGAAAGTGTTGCGAAGGATGCGGATATATTATTTCGTGAGGTTATGGGAACTTCTTTTCCGGTGAGTGCGCTTCGATTTTGGATAAGGGGACTCGAAGCGCCAAATCTGCCGCTTGAGTCGATTGAAAAAGACGGGGATGGCCGGATCACTGTGCTCATCCAAGATGGATGGCGACTTACCTATAACGGCAACATCGCAATCGAATCAGGATCACACCGGTTTGAAGTACCAAGACGTCTAACCGCAACCCGTGGTGAGATAGAGATTCGCTGGGCCAGTACCGAATGGCAGGCACTCGACCATTAATTTACCCATCATATAAGCTTAAAGGTGGCATTTGCGTTGCCGCGCCAGGCAAAATTAATCGTTTTCTTCATATCTTGGGACGACGGGACGATGGCTATCATCTGCTAGAAACTGGATTCCAATTTACTGACTGGTGTGACTGGATTCATTTCCGGGTATCTGAAAGTCCAGGTATTCGGATACTCGATGACCCAATGAGACTTGGTGAACGAAACTTGCTGTATAAAGCTGCAACCAGAGTCATCGATCCCAACATTCACGGTATCGATATCTTAATCGAGAAAAATCTACCCGCAGGTGGCGGCTTGGGCGGCGGCTCATCTGACGCAGCGACTACCCTAGTATCACTTAATGCACTGTTCGACTTAGGATACTCGACCGACAGTCTTCAAGAGGTCGGACTCACGGTTGGTGCGGACGTCCCTGTCTTTGTTCTTGGAGAGAGCTGCCTCGCCACAGGGATTGGCGAGAAACTTAAAACGTGTAATTGGCCTGGTAAACGTGTGTTGATTGCGGACCCGCGAATTAACGTATCGACTGGGGAAGTTTTCCAGCATCCAAATTTGACAAGAGACACCCCCTCCAGCAAAATCCGCGCCTCGCAATTGGATACAACGACTAACGATTGCGAGTCATTGGTTCGGGAAACACATCCTGAGGTTGGAGAGTTGATCACTCGAATGCGGATCTTCGGAGAACCGAGACTGACTGGAACAGGCGGATGCGTTTTTGTGGTCGACCCGATCAACACTGACTCAGCGGATGCTGCCTTACGAGACATAGCAAAAGCGAAAGTTTGCCTCCTGAGCAATGATTCTATGTTGTATACTTGCTGCGCTAAAGCATAACTGGGGTGTGGCCAAGTGGTTAAGGCAGCGGGTTTTGATCCCGCCATTCGTAGGTTCGAATCCTACCACCCCAGCCATTTTCGAACCGCCCGAAACTCAAGGAGTCCCCCGTGGCCCAACTGATGTTGTTCTCCGGTAACGCCACACCAGAGTTATCCAAAAAAGTTTCTGAGTATCTGTCTGTCCCTATCGGGAATGCCAGTGTCGGACGTTTTTCTGACGGCGAGATTGCCGTGGAAATTGTTGAAAATGTGCGAGGACAAGACGTGTTTGTTCTGCAGTCTACCTGCGCACCAACGAACGATAATCTAATGGAGTTAGTAGTGGTATGTGACGCACTCCGTCGCGCGTCTGCATTACGTATCACCGCAGTCGTTCCCTACTTCGGATACGCCCGCCAGGACCGCCGTCCACGCTCCGCTCGGGTGCCTATTACCGCAAAAGTGGTAGCAGATATAATGGTAGGTGTAGGAATCGACCGGGTATTAACCGTTGATCTTCATGCTGATCAGATTCAGGGATTCTTCGATGTGGCCGTCGATAATATCTATGCAACTCCGGTGATGCTTGACGATATCCAACGCAATCAACCAAAAGATGCAGTAGTTGTATCTCCTGATATTGGCGGCGTTGTGAGAGCCCGAGCTGTAGCGAAGCAATTAGATACCGATCTCGCCATCATCGATAAGCGCCGTCCAGCTCCAAACCAAGCCGAGGTTATGAATATTATCGGCGAGGTCAATGGTCGTACCTGTTTGATTGTTGATGACATTATTGATACGGCAGGTACCCTTTGTAATGCAGCAAAGGCGCTAAAAGAAGAAGGTGCCAAAGCAGTCGTTGCTTACTGCACCCACCCGGTTCTCTCCGGTCGCGCTCTGGAAAACTTGAAAGACAGCGCGCTTGACGAATTAGTAGTTACTGATAGTATCCGGGTCCCGAGCTCTATCATGGAGACGGGGCGTGTTCGTGTTATCACGATCGCGGAACTTCTCGGCGAAGCTGTCCGCCGTGTGAGTAACGAGGAGTCCATCAGTGCGATGTTTCGCTAACTGAGGCATAAAGAACGTTTTACTGGTCGAAGTAAAACGTGCAAATTGAAGGAGAACGAAGTGTCTGATTTTCACTTGTCCGCACATTCTCGCGAAGAAGCAGGGAAAGGTTCGAGCCGCCGCCTGCGTCGACTAGAGGGACTCATTCCTGCCGTCGTTTATGGCGGGGAAAATGCTCCAAAGGCGATTCAATTAGCTCACAAAGATCTCAAGCGAGCGCTTGAGGAACAGTCTTTTTATTCGTCAGTTATCACTCTTGATATTGATGGTAAGGAAGAACCCGTCATTCTCAAAGCTCTACAACGCCATCCGGCGAAACCTTTGGTTTTGCATGCTGACTTCCAGCGCGCGACCGCAGGAACCGTACTGAAAGTGAACGTTCCTATCCACTTTTTAAATGAGTCAAGTTGCACGGGAGTTAAACTGCAGGGTGGTTTTATTCACCACGATTCTGTTGAGATTGAGGTCTCCTGTTCGCCAAAAGATCTTCCTGAATTCATCGAAGTCGATCTGGCTGCAGTCGAACTTGATCAGGTCATTCACCTGTCAGACATTGAACCGCCGAAAGGAGTGACTTTCATCGCTCTGTCACACGATTCAGATCTGCCCATTGTTAGCATCCACAAAGCGAAGGGCGCATCAACTGACCCGGAACCGGAGGCTGACGCCGCAACAGAGGGTGAGTCTGAAGAACAAGAGTGAACGCCTTCAAGCTCATCATAGGACTCGGTAATCCCGGGCCTGAGTACTCAGAAACCCGGCACAACGCCGGGTTTTGGCTGTTAGATGCCCTCGCAAAAAATATCGATACGCAGCTGGCTGTCGAGCCAAAATTTTTTGGTGTTACTGGTAAAGGCCTGATCGGTCATCAGTCGGTCCAACTTCTAAAGCCGGCTACCTTTATGAACCGTTCTGGTCAAAGCGCGCTGGCCATCGCTCAGTTTTACAAAATAGAGCCTCGGCAGATACTGGTGGTGCATGACGAGCTCGATATTGAGCCAGGTCAGATTCGCCTGAAGCTAGGTGGCGGTCACGGCGGTCACAACGGGTTACGTGATCTTCATCGGGTCCTCGGCCCAGACTATGCAAGGATTCGAGTCGGAATCGGGCACCCCGGACATAAATCCAAAGTACACGGCTATGTTCTTAGCAAAGCATCGAATGAACAACGTGACAAGATCGCTGAAGCGATCGATCACACACTTGTGTTCATAAATGACATCGTTCGGTCTGACTGGGATCAAGCCATGAATATTCTTCACCAGCGCTAAGGAGTGAGTATGGGTTTTAAGTGCGGCATCGTTGGTTTACCGAATGTTGGCAAATCCACCCTATTCAACGCATTGACTAAGGCGGGTATCGAAGCACAGAACTTCCCGTTCTGTACCATAGAACCCAATGCAGGGGTCGTACCGATCCCCGATCCACGACAGGATCGACTAGCTGATATCGTTAGACCTGAGCGCGTTATTCCAACCAGTATGGAATTTGTCGATATCGCTGGCTTGGTTGCCGGCGCATCCAAGGGCGAAGGTCTCGGTAACCAATTCCTCGCCAATATCAGAGAGACCGACGCCATTGCCCACGTCGTACGCTGCTTTGATGACGAAAATATCGTGCATGTGGCTGGCAAGATCGACCCTCCATCTGACATAGAAGTGATCAATACCGAGCTTG
This sequence comes from Gammaproteobacteria bacterium, assembly GCA_002717305.1. Lineage (GTDB taxonomy): Bacteria > Pseudomonadota > Gammaproteobacteria > Pseudomonadales > Litorivicinaceae > HIMB30. The sequence goes on from PBDH01000044.1 coordinate 12,024, forward strand.
CGCTCGCAGATCTCGAGTCTGTTGAAAAGCAGGTGCAGAAGGCCCAGAAGCAGGCTAAAGGGGGAGACAAGGATGCTAAAAAATTGATTAGCGTTGGAGAGAAAATACTTCCAATACTTAACGAAGGTAAACCTGTTCGCTCTATTGAACTTTCTGATCATGAGGCACTGGTCGTTAGCAGATTGCACCTTCTCACTATCAAGCCAACCCTCTACATCGCCAACGTGGCCGAGGATGGGTTTGACAACAACCCATGGCTTGAGACAGTAGGTGAAATTGCCGCCAGCGAAAACGCCGAGGTTGTCCCAATTTGCAACAAGATCGAATCAGAAATCGCCGAGCTCGAGGATTACGAAAAGACAGAATTTCTCGAAGAACTTGGATTCGAGGAAGCGGGACTAAACAGAGTTATTCGTGCAGGCTATAACCTCCTCGGACTCCAGACTTTCTTCACAGCCGGTGTTAAGGAAGTACGGGCATGGACTATCCCCATTGGCTCGACCGCCCCACAAGCAGCTGGAAAAATCCACACGGACTTCGAAAAGGGCTTCATTCGCGCGGAAGTCATATCCTTCATCGATTTTGTGAGCCTCGGTGGTGAACAGGCGGCAAAAGATGCTGGTAAATGGCGCCTCGAAGGGAAGGATTATCTTGTTAAAGACGGCGACGTAATCCACTTCCGATTCAATGTCTAACCTTTGACAGAGGTAGGAAACTTAAGTATCTTTCGCGCCTCCTTAAACGGCTATGTAGCTCAGCTGGTTAGAGCACAGCACTCATAATGCTGGGGTCGCAGGTTCAAGTCCCGCCATAGCCACCATTATCCTTGCAAGCACTGTTTTAAAACGAGGGAAAAAATATAACAACACATCTCCTCTAAATTAAGATTTTTAGCTCTACTATTTGTAGTTAGGTCACTTATTTACGAACCGTACCAATCGAAGATGTCTTCATCGATTTTTGCATTAAAGGCTAAGGATCGCCTTTCTCCGTCTGCCACAAAGGGATAAACATGATGCATGAGATAATGCGGAAAAACAGACATTACACCCGCCGTGGGTTCGAATATGTATGTCGAATGAGATAGGAACTGTCTCGATCCATGAGTATAAGTTATACACCCATCTCGATCCTTTCTCTTCTTACCCGCTGCGACCATATCTGATGGTACTTTCAACCATCCAGCTCCAGATATGTGGCCCGAATGCCAATGCGTCGGATTATATTCGTTTGCAAATTGTCGGTTGACCCAAACATCGATCAACGTGAACGAGGTTATCTTTTTTTCAATCGATTGTTCTATATACTTTGACACGGTTTTGAGTAAGTAATCACCCAGTCCCATCCTTTTGCAAGCAGCGGAAGATATTCGAAACTCTCCCTCTATTTGACCGGCTAAGTTTTCACCATTCGGAGTGAGTTCCGAACTATCTGAATCAACTAGGCTATTTATTTGTACACACAGTTCCCCTGGTATGTCGTATAGACCAATTGGTGGCCCGAATGGGCGAATCAAGTGATTGTAGTTTATCTCTTCAGCCATACATACTCCGCTGACCCAGCATCAACAAGTTCCTAACTCAGAAGTTATCTCGTCGATGGCCGTGCAACGTCAAACGCTAATTTATAACTTCTGCAAAACTCAAACTCAAACTCAGGGTAATTTGGAATGAAGGACCCTACCTTTTCCGACCACATACTCATAATAGTCGTCTGCTGCTTTGGCAGAAAAGCCAGGCTTCTCGGTATAAGTGTATGCAATTTTAACCAAGTTGAAGTCTTCATCAAACGTCACCTTAGTTAGTGTCGTTTGTTTTGGCGCCTTTGGATTACAGTCTTCGGGTACCCCGATTCGCCAACCGAAACCCGCTGGAAATTTGCATTCGGTCCCGTTCAAGACCGGACTATCTAGGAGACCAGCCCTTTCAAATCTAAAATCGTATACACGAGCCAAACCCTTTTCGTGGCATATCAGATGCTGCGAGCCTCTCTTATTCTTCCACTCATACGTCTCGAAGGTCTCACCAGTTTTAGGATTGGTATACCTTCTTTGACCCAGAATTTTGCTTTTTCTCTGCCTTTTTTTAGCGTCAGTAAATTCCCACATAGATTCAACCTCATGGACACAATTATCTGTTGACTTATTACCGTCCCACTCAGCACCAGACCACAAGTGGTAGGGAATGAAAAAACCCTTCGAAGACTTGTCGTATAAATTGTTGAAATGCCAAGGGCCAAGGGCAGGCTTTCCTTGTGATTTGGTAACTAGTTGATCCACATCGGTTTGTGTCTCAAGCTCGTATAGCTCAGAGCCAGATCTAGATTTATTAAAATTAGCGGCTTTGATGTTTAATGCAAATGTAAGTATCAATAGAATGAAGATAAGTTTCCATACCCGGACTACGACCATTTTTGAACCTCATCTTCACGGTCACACGACAGATAAAATCTTCTCATGGCACTGTTTTACAAGACATGGATGTTCGCAATACTTTATTTGCGGCCGGCGAGGTTCGCAGAGTCATAATTTTAGGGAGTAGGTAACCACCCCTAAACATGCGATACAAAAAACTTTGTGCGAAGACCTGTCTATTATTCATCGGCTACCAGAGCCCCCTGTCTAGCGCCGTCCCTAGCGACGATCGCCAACGATGTCTTGATCTTGCTTAACTCCACCCGCGCTGATCGCTTCTCGAGACTTACTAAGAAATTCGGTTTTGCTAACGTAAGTCCAACCGGTTGAGACGAGGATATCATTCTTAAATACAAAGGGCGTAAAGTCATCGTCATGATTACTGATCCCCGATGCCAACCCCGTGCGGACGAAATGAATCTCGACCTGTTCACCATAACTCAAATAACGCTCAGGCCGTTTTTTAAAGCGTAAAGGTATGACCTGTTGACTGGTCTCAAGAATGGCCAACACGTGCCGCCTCGCGTCACCAATGGATATCTTAGAATAAACTTTTTTATAGTCTCCAACGGCCTGCTCAGTGATCGTGTTCGATCCACATCCAAGAAGGCTTACCATTAGGACGGCCAGAGCCATAAGGTTAAATGATCGGTCTTTCGTTTTGGTCATAACGGGCATGTTTTAAATATCGGTACCATCACAATTTTCTAAAGGCGGTTTAATTGTCTCTATCTATTGTAGACGCTTTTTCGGTCTAACTTTATGCTTAAACTACGATCCCGGTCCCCGGGATCACCGACGAGCTACCTAAAGAGACCTTCCGTATGAATCGCGACAAATTTTTTGACTCATTATGGAAACAGTATATTTCAGTAACCCCGCAAGCTAGAGGGATACAGTCACTGTTACTTAGACACGGCGAAGAGGTCACCAACGATCATGTCGCTTTCCGAACATTCGACATCCAAGGCTTCGGTCTCGAGATGGTAACAGAACTAGTGGCAGAAATCGGATACGAGCGGTTTGATTCTTATGTGTTCCCAGACAAACATCTACGAGCCCACGCGTACTGGGTTCCAAATGAACACGATGTACCGAAAATCTTTTTCAGTGAACTGGTTTGTGCTGAACTGGATTCAGATTCTCAATCAATTATCGCGGAGATCACGTCGCCTCTTACGGGTGAACTCACCTTAAAGGATCTCGTGGGTGCCTACCTTTTCAAAAGACCAACACTCGAGCAGTATTCAAGGTTATGCGATGCGAGCGAATACGCGGGTTGGTTGTCAACGATGGGGTATCAAGCAAACCACTTCACCGTGAATGTAAATGGGCTTCGAACCCTTGACTCGATCGACGGCTTGATTGATCTCCTGGTCGCTAACCAATATCCGTTAAATGATGTTGGCGGCGTAATAAAAGGAACAAACTCAGATTTACTTGTCCAAGCTTCTACCCTCGCCGACACTATCCGTTTTGAATTTGAAGACGGGTTCGAGTCAGACATCCCTAGCTGTTTTTATGAGTTTGCATACCGGTTTACTGACTCAACCGGGCAACCGTTTCAAGGATTTATTCCAAACAGCGCAAACGCAATTTTTGAGAGCACCGACAGACAGGCTTGAGTCGAACGCTAAGGCTCACGTTACCTTCAAAAAAAGGAAAGTCACCACGAGAGTCGGCCCAAAGATCCCGTTATAGTCAATCCGAAAGAACAATAAAAGGTAAGTAGCAATGCGTGGGTTTTCTGAGACGGATTTACACTAAATTCGACTAGGGGAGGTTGTCTATGCATAGAGGAATCGTTACCTGTATCTTGATTAGTTTGTCGAGTCTCAGCCAAGCCCATGAGGGTGCAACAAATATCATTGAGGGTCGCATCGACCGGTTCAAAGAAAATAAAGAAGCCATGAAGGCGATCAAACGAAACCTTACCAAAGGCACGGCTATCATTGCTCAGAAAGCCTTTGAGGTGGAGACTTGGGCGAACGAGATGGTTGAATTCTTCCCCGGAGGATAAAACGAAGCGCCCTGAGCAGCTCGCCCGGTGATTTAGGAGAACTTTGAGGACTTCACAGCGAAAGTGGCAGCAAATGCAAGGGCCGTCTCTGCCACTGGAACACTCGCGCAATCTGGTGCCGGTCAGAGCGCTCTGACCAAGGGATTTAGGGTGCTAGGAAGGACCTGCAAGGACTGCCAAAACGACTACAAAGATCGGTAGCTATGATACCTGGTCAGGATTTTTTAAAAGTCTGCACAATCCCATTCCTATTTACAGGTGTTGCGAGACTGGTTGTGGCAGCTAATCGGTAGAGCGCTCGGCCCAACCCGCAAAGATTCTTTCCAAAAAGACCACCACGTAGTAGAGCGCGATACCCAACACAGCAAGTGCAATAAGTACGGCAAACATTAAGGGATAATCAGAGTTAGTCTTGCCGCTGTCAAACAGGGCACCCAAGCCCCTTCCGTGAGGCGATACAATTTCCATCAGATTGGTACCGATAAAAGCAAGGGTTACTGCAACCTTGAGCGCACCAAAGAACTCAGGAAGCGTCTTAGGTAACGCTATCTTCCAAAAAATTGTGATCTTTGAGGCTCCCAATGACCGCAGAATGTCGCGATACTCTGGCTCCAGTGTCGACAATCCGATCGAGACGGAGACCGCGATTGGAAAGAAAGAAATCATGAAAGCAATCAAGACCGTATTAAGATCATGCTGACCAACGAACATCAGAGCCTCTATTGGTACCACG
>PBDH01000001.1 GCA_002717305.1 Gammaproteobacteria bacterium
AGTTATACCCTGCCTGAAATTATGAACATGCGGGATCTTTCCGAAGATGAAGTTCTCAGGAAACGGATGGATAAATTACTTCACCTGATCTGGGCGGACTGGGCGGTGGGTCAGGTGGCTGGTGTCCGCGGTGGGGGCCGAACCCGGATTTATCAGGACGATCCAAATAACATACGACGGCAGACTGAATGGGGCTCAAGAGACCGCTGGCGCACGATGAGTAAGGTACTGCTGAATGAAAGCGAGTGGTGGAGCCCTCGACAAGTTCCCAACCATCCCATTCAGGGGATGGCATTTGTCATGGCGACGACTGGATATCGCCTGCCCGACGTCATCATGGATATCGCTCAGGACGTCGAGGGACGTGGCGAGTATACCTATGTCGCCCGCAGGATTGCCAAGCAGAAGCGCATGAAGGCCAAGGATATTCCGGTAAAGCATTCACCATGGTATGCATTTGAGCCCACTGATCCGCGCATGATCGGATACGACCACTGTACGCCCGATTACGTCATGGGATCCCTCATGATCGATCCCACGCTACCGCGGGTTTCATCCCACTTGTACCGGGAGGGGCAGGATTTACCGGAAGGCTATCCAGCCCTGACGTCACAGAACCGGTACCACGGCATCGTCTTTGCCTCCGACGTCAACGCCCGCGTGGTTCCGCAGTGCGAAGGACTCGCAAACGGAAAGACCTATGGCGAGCAACAGGCCGTTCAGCATGAAAACGTATTATTGGTACAGAGACACGCCAAGGCAAAGACTACGGGAGACATGCGAGTGATTTGGGGAGGCAAAGGCATGAAAACTCGGATAGTCGAGCGCAGTGGCTGGCAGATTATCCGAGAAGGCAATGCCTGGCTGGGCGTCAAAGGATTCTCGCGGACAAAGTCGAATGCATCATGTGGTAGTAGTTGGGACAATGACGTCATCCTACGTATGAATGATGGCCAAGCTCCTGTCGCTCTAATCGCTGGGCGGAGTGAAGACCACCCCGATATTGAAGCTTTTGCAAATTACCTCGGAAGCTTCTCAGGTGAGGCCAAGGCCGGCTGGTTCGAGCTCTCCGGAGGGAAGGACGAGAAGTTGACGCTTTCCCTGCATCTCTCGTCCGAAGGCATCCCCAGAGTCAACGGCACAACCATCAACCTCGCCCCGAAGAAGCTCTTTGACTGTCCGTTCATTGAATCGAAACATGGCTCCGGGATTGTGAACATCCGGAAGGGCCAACGTGCATTGACGATCGATCTCAGCTCTACGGGCAGCGAGCTCTAGGAGGAAACAAAAAGACTTTTTCCAACTCACTCAATTCTATGCGAATTCAAAGCAAAAAAAAACACAATGACCAATGAACAACGAATCAGGCATTTGGAAAGCAAATGCAAAAGACTCACGCTGGCTTTGTCCGGGATGATGGTGATGGCGGTGGCCATGCTTTTTATTGCCGCAAAGCCAAAGGCCGATGAAGATACGATTCAGACCAGGAAGCTCGAGATTGTCGATGAAAACGGCAAGGTGCGGATTCGTCTCGGATCTGCCGATGCGGGGTACGGTTTGGTGGTATACGATGCCCAAGGTCAGTTCCGGGCAACCTTGACGGACGCTCCTTTGGGTGCGGTGAGTCAACTTAAGAAGGATGGAGGAAGCATCAAGATGATGGCCATGCAGAATGGTTGTGGAATCACGATGAGAGATGGGGAAGGCAAGCCTCGTGCCATAATCTTGCAGCAAAAGGAAGGCTCGCAGATCATGCTCAAGGATGCGGAAGGTAAAGACCTGTTCTCAGCCCCCGAATAAGATGAGAAAAACCAATGGATCAATTGGGGGGTTGTCAATTCTGTTGGCCCTTACTCTCTCTTTCGCAAAAGCCATCCATGGGCAAAGCAAAGTAGAAAACATTAGGGTGATGTCTTACAATATTCACCGAGGCGGGGTCGTTATGCTCAAGCAACCCTTATCCCAAACCGCCAAAGCGATCCGATTGGCCAAAGCGAACATTGTCGGGATCCAGGAAACGAGATCACCCAGGGGAGACACCCTGGAGGATCTGGCCAAGTTGCTTGGTTGGAATCACGACATGGGCAAAGGTTCCAATATTTTGACCCGTTATGAAATCGTTGAGGCACTCTACAAAGGAGTAAAAGTGAAAATGGATTCGGGCAGGCATGCTTATGTTTTTAACGTCCATCTATCCTCCCATCCCTACCAACCCTATCAGCTTCTGAAAATCCGTCCGAAGTGGCACAAGCACACAAATAACATCACTTTCATCAAGACCGAGGCCGAGGCCATTGAATGGGCAAAAAAGGCGCGCGGTGCAGAAATTGCAAAAGTACTCAGGCAGGTAAAGTCCATACCCGACAAAGAGGCACCCGTTTTTGTGGTGGGGGATTTTAATGAGCCCTCCCACTTGGACTGGACGGAGGCCGCAGCCAAGGTCGGTCGCCACCCCATTAAAGTCGCCTACCCCACTTCCACCGGAATGGCCAAAGCTGGCTTTAGTGATTCGTACCGCAAGATCTATCCGGACGAGATGAAAAACCCAGGCATCACCTGGTCCCCTGCTTACAAAGTCGGTGATCCCCGGACTCATCATGACCGCATTGATTTTGTATACTTCAAGGGCAAAGGCTTAGAAGTAAAAGAAGTAAAGATCGTGGGTGAAAACAAAGAGAATGCCGATCTTGTTGTTACTCCCTATCCCTCTGATCACCGCGCGGTGGTTGCTGATTTCAAGATAACCAAGTAAAAATCATGAGGATCGGGACTGCATTATCTATTATTGCATCTACTTTATGGAGCATGGGAACCGGCATCGGGGCATCAGAACCTGATGGATCGATACCTGTACGAGTCGCCGCTTACAATGTCGAATTTGGCAGAAGCACGAGCCCTGAACAGGTTGGTGAGATGTTCAATCCATACAAATTGGACATCATCGGGTTCAATGAAGTACCGGATGGTGATTGGACCGCACGAGTCGGCAAGGTATTGGGCATGAAACACAGTTACGTGGGCAAGATCTCGTCGGCTAACCACAAGGACAAATACAAGTCCATCCTCAGCCGGACGCCATTCGAGGTTACAGCCGAGCATGAAGTAAGTGTTGAGCGAAAGCGTTCATGGAATCCTGCGTCGGTTGTGAAAGCCGTGACAAAGATCGATGGTGCTGCAGTCGCATTTTACTCCCTACATATTTGCCGTTCGAAAGACAGTCATGATACGGGCCATACCTACCGACTGGCACAATATATCTTGCCAAAGGAAAAAACGAAGCGGGTGATCGTACTAGGAGATTTCAATAACAATATGGGCGACGTGGCCATGAACAAGTTAGAATCATCAGGGTTTAGAGCGACTTGGGAGGATCTGAAGATCGATACCTCCAAGGAGTTCACTTATAATGCATTGAAGCCCGAACAACCGAACATTGGAGTGATTGATCATATTTTTTACAACACTGGGTCTCGAGGCAGTACCAAGGATGGTGGAATCATCGAGTTGAAGAAGCCCCTTTCGGACCACAAGCCCGTCTGGGCTGAAATCGCTTTTCCCAAAGACCTAAAGGGGCTGAGGCAATCCAAGTAATATAATTTCAAAATGCCAATCATTCTACCACCGATCAATCGTCGTGAGTTCATCAAGGGTTCCCTTGCTTTTGGCGGCGCGGCAATTACAGCGTCTTCGTCTCTAGCCAAAGTAGCTGACCATTCCGTTCGATTGGATCAAAACCGGGTGGCCCTGCTTGCCGATACGCACATAAGCGCCGATCCAGAGCTTGCTTACCCGGGTACGAAGTGGCCCGGTTCGCCCGTCAAAGAGAGCGAGCACGAAAGAGTGAACATGGCAAAATCCCTTGCCGCAGTGGCAAAGAGCGTAACCGCCCTCAGTCCCCTACCCGCTCATTTGATCATCAATGGGGACTGTGCCATGGGCAGAGGAACACAAGCCGAGTACAAGGAGCTTTTCAGGCTTATTGAGCCGATTCGCTCTGCGGGTATCACCGTTCATGTGACGATTGGCAATCACGACAATCGGGAGAATTTGTGGAAGTTGCTTCCGTTTCTGAAGAAAGAACAGATGGGAATTCAAGCCGGCGTGATTGAACTGCCCCACGCCAACTTGATCCTTCTGGATTCCGGAAGAAAGGGAATCTTGGGGGAGAAGCAATTGAGATGGCTCGCACAAGAACTTGACGAACGAACGGAGAAACCAGCCCTTGTATTCGGTCACTTCAACCCCTACCCCAACCGTGGCGTGCGTCCCATCAAGGGCATGAGCGACGGACCCTCTCTTTTGAAACTGCTCGCGAAACAAAAGCATACCCGAGCCTACCTTTATGGTCACACCCACGAATGGCAGCATGATCAACGCGACCACCTCCATCTCATTAACCAACCAGCCGTGAGTTACTATTTCGGAAAAGGCCATGCCCATGGGTGGCTCGACATGAAGCTAACGAAAAAGTCCGCTGACTTGGAGCTGCGTTGCATCAACCCCAAGCACAGGCAGCACGACGAGCAAAGAAAAATCAGCTTCATTGGCTAAAGCCTCTAGGGTCATGAATTCAAGGAACGCCATCCTTCTCGCCTCATTATTGCTATCAACAGCGATTCCTTTTGCGTCGTCTGCCGAAAAGCCCTCAACAGTCATTCCCGTGCCATCTTCACTGAAAAAGTTCATGCCGAAGCTACACCAAGAGAAACTCAGGGAGGCAAAAGACAACAAGGTCGACTTTGTGATGATCGGTGACTCGATCACTCATTCCTGGAGTCAATACCCAGGTGCGTTCGAGCGGAGTAATCTGCTTAACCTTGGTTTTCCCGGCGATCGAACTCAGAACGTTCTATGGCGCATTCGCAATGGCGCCCTCGATGGGATTTCCCCCAAGCTGGTAACCCTGATGATCGGAACCAATAATATGCATGATACAAAAAAAGCGTATCCCGCAGATAAACCGGAGGATATATTTACAGGTATTAAAGCCATTGTGGCTGAAGTGCGAACTCGTCTGCCGAAGACGAAAATCGTAATCTTCTCGATCTTTCCAAGAAAGGAAGGTTCTGAGAATGACAGAGCGAAAGCAGTCAATGCCATGTTACCCCAAATTGCAGATGGCAAAGCGGTGTCTCATTTTGATTTAAACCACTTTTTCATAAACAAAAAAGGCGAACAGGATAAAACATTCTTTAACAGGGACTTACTTCACCTCAATGAGCAAGGATATCGAGCATGGGCTACTGCCTTGAAGCCCCTACTGGAAAGGCATGGATTAAAGATCAACCCGAATGCTCTTGGCAAGAACGACTAAGACAAACGTTGTGCATGGACCAAGGAAATAAACTCGAGAGATCTTGGGGTTTGGTATTCTCTATTTACAGCATACAATTATCTGCTATCTTCAAACTTTTTAATGGATTGTTCAGTTAAAGTTACTAAGGGACGCGGTCATGGGTGGTTAGACTCCTTGGCTATCAGCATGTCGATGATATGTGCCGTGCACTGCCTGTTGACACCGGTACTCCTTGCCTTGCTTCCGATCATATCCACCACTTTTTGGGTGCATGAAAACTTCCATCTTTGGATGGTCTTCTTGGTCGTACCCACAACTTCTCTTGCGGTCTTTATGGGCTGTCGCCAACACAAAGACAAAATCGTTGCGATTCTCGGGTTATTAGGTCTGGCCTGTATTGTTGGCGTTGCCATTTACCAATATTCCTTTCACGCAGCCCAACCATTGGCCGACTGCGGAGTTTGCCCTGTTTGCACACAACAAGGATCAGGCAGTTTTCTCAATCCCACTACGATTTTCAATTGTACCGGCGGATTGTTCCTGGCCTTCGCTCATTTCCGCAATTTCAGGCTTTGCCGAAGTGCAAAGTGTGAAGAGTGCTAAATCAACAAGCTACCTAAATCCCGTCTTCTTGGGTCGAAGTTTGATTGGGTGAAGAAAACATGAATTCAAGAAGCTTATTTGCCCAAAGTCTGGTAGTACTTCTGCCCTTCTTCTCTCCATGTCTCGGGAAAGAGGCCAAAAAGAAGCAGGATCCTTGGGTCGGGTGGCACCGACCAGTTGATGCGAATGCCTTCGTCACCACCAAAGGCAACAACCACGACTCCGTACTCTTCGTCGAACCGGAACTCGAGTACCCCTACCACCTAATCATCAGTCATACGTCTCAGTATGCCCACCTATGGCGGACCAAGAAATTCTCATGGAGCAGTTCCGATTGGGAACTGGTATCCGACAAGTACAAGATCGGTAAACATTATGAATATGACGATGGAGTAAAGGTCGACGGTACCTATTACGTCTACGAGGCAGGAAAAGTGTACACTTTTTCCGGTCCCCTTGAAAAAGCCAGTGGAAAATGGAAGATAGCGGGCACTTTCCCCCACAAGCAATGCGATGACATTGGGGTTTACTACGAAGACGGGCTTTTCCATATGTTCGGCGAGCACGGAAACTTTCCCCACGGACCGGATGGAACGAGCTTGGCTCACTTCACCTCCGAAACCGGCTTGGGCGACTGGAAACTTGTGAACCCCAAAGCCGTGGACCCCAACCCCGATGGAGGAAATACTTACGGAGTGGGCGATGCCACCATTGCCAAGATCGAAGGAACCTATTACCTATTTTGCGACCGCGAGTCCGAGGGGAACCCTTACAAGGTGACGGCTTGGCGGTCGAAGGATTTGAACAAACCCTTCAAATACCTAGGGAAAGCCATCACTCCCCGCTCCGACGAGGTGGATGATTGGGACAATTATCGCATTCAGGACGCCGACATTGCCTTCATACCGGAACTGAACCGATATGTCATGATCTGCAACATGATGGACAAGGATGGCAACCCGGGTGGAAACTTTTCGGGTTCGGGACTCAAAGACGGAGCGACGAGGGTAATCGGCGTTTTCTATTCGGACAAGATGTTGAAGCCGAAGACGAAATAACTTGATTCACCAAGCTTCTGTGGAATGCTCCAGTCTTTTTCTTTGGTGCGATTTTATTTCGAGTTGGTTATTAATAGGTAATAATGAAACATAATTTTGAGCATTTGATCGAACATGTCGATCCGGACGAATTTTCCCGTTGGGAGGAAGTGGACCTTGAAATCTATGCTTTTACTGATTTGGGAATACAAGTCGCGATCAACGACGAGTATACGGGATTGGTTTACGGTAATCAGGTGTACGACAAATACCATGAGGGCCAAAAGCTCAAAGGGTATATCACCGGCATTCGGGACGATGGAAGGATTGACGTTTCGTTACAACCGGACAAAGGCAGGCACGTTCATTCGACTTTCGACATAATTCTTGATCACCTCAAGTCAGTGGGAGGAAAATCAGAATTTGGAGACAAGAGCTCACCGGACGATATCAAAAGGGAATTCAAAGTGAGTAAAAAAGTCTTCAAGCAAGCAATCGGCGGCCTATACAAACAAGGTAAGATCGAGATCACCGCTGAAGGGATCGAACTCGTTCGATAAATCGCTCTTCTTCCGAGCTCTGATCCAGTTTCTGCTCATCGCGGGTCAGACACGCTCACAACCTTGGCAAAACAGGAATCCGTAAGATAAACGGATTGTCCGACGTGGTTTTATTGTGTTCAATTTCAGTCCTTCGTCAGAAAATCCTTTTACCTTCAAGCAAGCCCTTCGATTATGATCCCGAGAACCGGTGGCCCAATCGGTATGGAAACAACCAACTATTTATCCATGAAAAAATATCTCCTTCCCATCTTCTTCGTTTTCACGACTGCCTCTTGGGCCAAGCCTCCCAACGTCGTCCTCATCCTTTCGGACGATCAAAGCTACACCGATTACGGCTTCATGGGGCATCCCCACATCGAGACGCCCCACCTTGACAAACTAGCCTCGGAGAGCGCCTTGTTCCGTCGCGGATACGTCCCGACTGCCCTCTGCCGCCCTTCCCTCGCGACCCTTTTCACAGGGCTTTATTCCCACCAGAACAAGATCACCGGAAACAACCCTGCCAACACCCCTGAAAACAAGGCCCATGCCCAGAGAACCGGCAAGGATGCGAGGGAGTTGATCATTTCGAATATAGACAAGCATGGCGGCCTTCCTCATTGGCTCGCCAAAAAGGGGTACGTCAGCCACCAGAGCGGAAAATGGTGGGAGGGCTCCTATCAGCGCGGAGGTTTCACCGAAGGCATGACCCGCGGATTCCCCAACCCCGGAGGCAGACACGGCGACGACGGACTCAAGATTGGGCGGGCGGGAATGGATCCGGTCTTCGACTTTATCGATCGGTCGGTCAAAAAAGAGAAACCCTTCTTTATTTGGTACGCTCCTTTTCTTCCCCACACTCCGCACAACCCGCCCGAGCGCCTGCACAAGAAATACCTGGCCAAAGGAGTGCAGAAACGGGTCGCCCAATACTACGCCATGTGCGAATGGTTCGACGAGACCTGTGGAGCCTTGATGAATCATCTCGACGAGTCCGGCATCGCGGAAGACACCCTGATCATTTACGTCACGGACAACGGTTGGATTCAAACCGAGACCGGGAGCTATGGGATTCGTTCCAAGCGAAGTCCTTACGAAGGGGGCACACGCAACCCCATCATGTTCCGCTGGAAAGGCACCATCCCACCTGCCGACCGGTCTGAGCTCTGCTCTTCCCTAGACTTCGTGCCTACGGTATTGGCAGCAGCGGGAGCAAAGGGTCCGCATGACTTCCCCGGACTCAATCTTCTTCCCCAGCTCAAAAGTGGAAAGAAGATCAAACGCGACGTCCTCTTCGGGGAGTCCTTCGCCCATGACATCGCCGATGTCGAAAACCCACAAGCATCCCTTCTTTACCGCTGGGTAATCAAGGGGCACGACAAGCTCCTCCTGACCTACGATGGCGCACCAGGCAAGATGAAGTATCCACCTCAAGGCGGGGAACCCCAACTTTTCGATCTTAAAAAGGATCCCACTGAAAAAACCAACCTAGCACCGAAGAATTCAAAGTTGGTCAAGGAACTGGGCACCCTGCTGGACGGGTGGTACCTACCCGAACAAAGAACCGTCGGCAAGGTGTCCCCGGTGGCTGCGGGGCCAAAGTCCGGTCGGAAACCCCCAAAGAAGCAAAAAGGAAAAGAAGCTCCCGAAAAAAAAACTCCGGCGACCCCAATTGATTTAAGAAAACGACCCAATTTTCTTGTTCTCTATGCGGACGATCAGCGCGACCATACTTTAGGATGCGCCGGGCATCCCATTGTCAAAACCCCAAACATCGACCGGTTGGCTGGCCAAGGGGTCCGCTTCAAGAATGCATTCGTCTCGACCTCCACCTGTTGGGTGGGACGGTCCAGCCTCTTCACCAGCACCTACGAACGCAAGCATCTCTATCGGGTCACCCCGGGCCCCCTGAACCCGGAGCTCTGCGAGAGTTCCTATTTTGCCGTTCTCAAAACGGCAGGCTATCGCACCGGACACCTTGGCAAGGAACACGTCAGCATTGCAGGCGAATCCGCCGGACTCATGTGGGACGTGCGGCAAAGAATCGGACGGAAGCCTTTTTTTAAAAAACAGCCCGATGGATCGATGCGTCACGAAACCCAAATCCTCGGGGACTGGGCGATTGATTTCCTGAAGGAACAGCCAGAAGATCAGCCCTTCTGCTTGCAGGTCAGTTTCAACGCGACCCATGCCGAAGACGGCGACAAGCGGCCCGGCATCGGTCATTTCCCATGGCCCAAGGTCACCGACGGCATGTACGAGGGCCAAAGGATGCCGCTCCCCCCACTCAACGATCCTTCAATCTACGAAGCCCAACCCGATTTCCTGAAGAAGTCGATCAACCGACAACGCTATTTTTGGCGCTGGGATACTGCGGAGAAGTACCAGACCAACATGCGGGCCTACTTTAGAATGATCAGCGGAATCGACCACGTCCTAGGCCGACTCGTAAAACAACTCGAAGAGCAAGGGCTGGCTGATAATACGGTCATCCTATACACCGCCGACAATGGCTATTATCTCGGCGATCGGGGATTCGCGGGTAAGTGGACCCATTACGAAGAGTCTCTGCGCGTCCCCCTCGTGGTGTATGATCCGCACCTGCCAAAAGCCAAGCAGGGCCGCGTTCTGTCCGAGATGACGCTCAACAGCGACGTCGGGTCCACCCTGATCGATCTCGCCGGACTGCCGGTTCCCGAAGCCCACACCGGACGAAGTTTTGCTTCTCTTATGCGGGGCGACGAACCTTCCGGATGGCGAAAGGACTTTCTCTGTGAGTTTCTGGCTGTCCCAGGATCCATCCCCCGTTGGGAAGGCGTGCGCGGCGAGCGCATGACCTATGCACGCTACTTTGTTGATGGGCCGGAAAAGCCGCCCTATGAGTTTCTCTTCGATCTGAAGAATGACCCCAAGCAATTGACCAACCTTGCTCGGAAAAAGAGTGATCACCCCCTGCTCCAACGGATGCGCAATCGTTGTGACGAACTCGTCGCCGAGACCGGACCGGCGATGCAAGAAGTGGGAGAAAATCAGCGTAAATCGAAGAAGAAAAAGTAAGCAGCCGTTATGTTGAAACTGTGCATGAGAATGATTGAGTGCCTTGAATCCGCCAGCAGGTTTTCCAATAAAACCTCTTTTTGAAGGAAACTTTTTCCGCTGTTCTGAGTTTCTTATTTTTCCTAACAAACTAAAAATAATCTCATGAAAAGTATTACTATCGTAACTTTGGCGCTCGTTGCCCTCTTTACTCCTTCGTTCGCTATCTTCGGGAGTCCACTGGATAAGGAAATCCTGAAGATAAAACCGCAGGCCGATCGCAATGGAGACGGTAAATTGTCCGATGCCGAAAAGGAAAACCTGATAAAGATGATCATAAGCAAATTTCACAGGTCCGATTCCGATGGGGATGGGACTTTGTCCGAGAAGGAGTTGGAGAAGGTGATTAAGATAGCAACTGCCCGCGCCAAAACGCAAGGTGGACGCAAATCAAGGAAGGAAAACGCCCAAGGCAAAGAACAAACGTCACCCACTCATGCAAACGTGAAGTATGGAGACCACGAGCGGAACGCTTTCGATATCTGGCTTGCGGAAAGAAAAAAACCAACCCCTTTGGCGATCTATATTCATGGCGGAGGCTTTCAGGCCGGCAGCAAGGAAAAACTAAGTCAGGATGTTTTGAAGCAACTTATCAAGGCAGGCATTTCCGTAGCCTCGATCAACTACCGCTACGCGAGTGCAGATGCTCCCTTGCCCTCCTCTCACCATGATGCTCGGAGAGCCTTGCAGTTCATTCGCTCCAAGTCCAAGGAATGGAACCTGGACAAATCCCGGGTCGCCGCCTTCGGTGGCTCGGCGGGCGCTCAAATCTGCATGTGGCTGGCTTACTCGGACGACATGGCAAAACCCAAAAGCAAGGATCCCATTGAGCGCGAATCCACCCGGTTGACCTGCGTGGCTACCACTGGTGGTCAGACCACGCTCGACGTCAATTTTTGGCAAGACAAGATTGCTACCCTTATTGGTTCCAAGACTGATGCCGGATCCCTTTTCCCTTCATTGGGAAACATAAAAGATCCGCAGAAAGCACGGATCGCCAGATGGGGGGCTACAACCGTTCAAGAAGCCAACGAAATCGCCTCCCGGCACTCCGCTCTTTCAATCGTGTCCAAGGATGATCCGCCCATCTTCATGAGTTATGGAATGCCTCCGACCGCCAAGCCTCCGACCAACAAGACACGAGTTCGCGGATGGCTCGTTCACCACGTCAACCTAGGTATCGCTCTAAAAGAAAAGACGGATGATTTAAAATTAGAGGCTCATCTGAAATATCCAGGTGCAGAAATGAAATACCCATCACAAGTCGAGTTCTTCGTCGACAAGTTGTCCGACTGACTCGATCCGCAGCCTCCCTCCCCTAGCCCACAAAAATCATGAAAAGCAAAAAGGTTGGAAGCGATCACTTTAGCGGATTGAGCCGCCGTGACGCCCTCAAGTGAACAAATCTTTTGACCACGTTCAACTTCCATCCATGAAAAAAACCCTTCTTTTCCTCTTTCTTTCCTCAATAGGCGTTTCTTGGGCCAAGTCCGACAAGAATTTGGTCCTCATTCTAGCCGACGACTTGGGCTGGGCGGACACCACCCTGTACGGCAAGACGTCCCTCTACGAGACGCCCAACGTCGAACGCCTCGCCAAACGGGGCATGAGGTTTTCGAACGCCTACTCGAGCCCGATCTGCTCCCCTACCCGAGCCAGCATCCTGACCGGCCAGAACCCGGCCCGGCATGGGATGACTTCCCCGGCCGCACACCTACCAGAGGTGCGACTGGAAGTCACCCCCCAAACCCGCGGTCTACCTCATCAGAAATCATGCAACCTCAAGACCACCACCCGCATTCGTCCCGAGGTGCCCACCCTCGGCGAAATTTTGAAAGACAGTGGCTACCAAACCGCCCACTTCGGAAAATGGCACCTGGGCCGTGAATGCTTCACTCCTTTGGAACATGGCTTCGATATCGACCTTCCTCACTGGCACGGTCCCGGACCCAAGACCAGTTACCTCGCCCCGTGGGGTTATGAAAACCCGGATTTTAAGGAGGGTGAACCAAGTGAACATATTGAAGATCGGATGGCCAAGGAGGCGGTAAATTGGCTAAAGAACCGGGATAGTAATAAGCCTTTCTTTCTGAACTACTGGCATTTCTCGGTCCATGCTCCGTTCGGAGCCAAGCCCGAATTGATTGACTATTACCGGAAGAAGATCAAGCGGGGCGAAAAACAAAAGTCGCCAACTTATGCAGCCATGGTCCATTCCCTCGACGATGCGGTGGGTTCACTCTTGAATACTTTGGATGCCGAAGGGTTGACCGATGACACCGTGGTTGTTTTTTATTCCGACAACGGAGGCAATATTCATTGCGGATTGGAAGAAACGGATGCAAAAGGCGAAAAGTACGTTACTGCGATTACCAGCAATTATCCTCTGCGCGGGGGCAAGGGGGGCATTCGCGAGGGAGGCATACGCGTACCTGCGGTCGTGGCTTGGCCGGGAGTGACAAAACCCGGATCAATCAACGAGACCCGCATTCAGGCAAACGATCTCTACCCGACGATTCTGAAGATATTGAACCAAAGTTATCCCCCAAACCACCTGATCGACGGGGTCGATTTCACCAAGGCTCTGACCGGTAAAACCTTGGAGCGCCAACCCATGTTCACTTTCGTGCCCGGTCATGGAAACACCCCCGAATGGCTCCCCCCCTCCATGGCCGTGCACCATGGCAAATGGAAATTTATCCGCACTTTCCATTATGGAGAGAATGGAGAGCACCAGTACTGGCTGCACGATCTGGAAAAGGATATTGGCGAGAAGAAAAATTTAGCCTTCAAATTTCCTGACAAGGTGAAAGAAATGGACAGGCTGATCGACGATTACATTGCCGAAGCCAAGGTGGTAGTTCCCTTGCCCAACCCGAATTTCGATCCGTCTAAGTTTGATCCCAAACTCATTGGCGTGCAGGCAGGTGGTCTGAAAATGCCACCGGTCAAGAAAGCCCCGGGAAAGAAAGGCCCTCCCAAGACCGTGAGAAAAGAATCCATGCTGGGTTGGATCGGCAAGGGGGTGGACGTTTCCACCGACTCCCGCTCGATGAAAATTTCAAATAGTCATAGTCAGCCCTTTATCGCCAATGCCAACTTGAAGGTTGAGGGGACGATCTTGGTAAGCGCCCGTTTGCGTTCAGCCAAGGGCGGAAATGCAACCTTGCAATGGCGTACCAGCGAGCAGAAGGACTTTTCCACCAAAGGTCAGTCCAAGAAGTTTTCAATAAAGGGTGGCGATTGGCAGGACGTCGTAATCAAACTCCCGGTGAAAGGAACCTTGCAGCATCTACGGATGTTCGTTCCCGCGGGGAAAGAGGCTTTGGAGATAGACTGGATCGAACTGAAACCCGCAGAGACCGGAACCGACACCAAGCAGACCAAGCGATGGGATTTCGGGACAAGCATGATGAAACCGCAAGGCACACAGTCGGACCTTGGATTAAAAGTGATGGAGTATGCCCTGGGGAAAAGTTCCATTCGCTTGAAGACGCCTACTCATATTGCCTTTGGTCCGGGCAACCGCGAAATTATAACGGATCTTAAAAACAATCGGTTCGTTTTTCGTGAGAGCCCGGAACATCCTTTCCAGGTATCACCGGTCCCCATGCGAGGCCCGCACTCGGTCGTCTACAACCCCAAAGACAAATTGTATTACGCCAACGACACGGAAAACCATCGCATGATTGCGTTTGCCGATCTTTCCAAGCCAACGATTCGGGCAGAAACCAAGAAGATTGCCGGAGTCACCCTCCGGCGCCCGCACGACGTGTTGCTTGACCCGTTCACCGGTTGGATCTATGGGATCAATCCAAATTCCGGTCACGTTTTTCGCTTCACTGCTATTGGTGAGAATGAGAGTGCGATCAAGGTGCCGCTACAGGGTTATGCAAGAGCTCTGACTTTTACCAATGGAAAACTTTATGCAATCGGATCGGCCAAGGGTCGGATCGTCGAAAT
This sequence comes from Gammaproteobacteria bacterium, assembly GCA_002717305.1. GTDB lineage: Bacteria > Pseudomonadota > Gammaproteobacteria > Pseudomonadales > Litorivicinaceae > HIMB30. The sequence goes on from PBDH01000001.1 coordinate 14,538, forward strand.
CGTTGATTGGGACGCTCCCTCGTTCAAAATTTACGATAGTCATGACCCGAGCGGGCGAAATGGATCTTCCGGGTTTTGGGCCAAAACCGGGTTGGTCCTTAATGATGCGGAATTTTTCGAAGGTTTCTGGTATGCGACCAGTTATTTCATGAAACAAGGCGGAGCAGGAACGGATTTCGATGAGAACAAATTCATCCGCTTCAAAACCTTTGATGATTTTGTCAAAGGCAAGTGGACTGATTTAAGCGAAATGGTTCCCAGTGGGATCACCCCGTACTACCTAACGGTGAACAAGGGGAAACTCTACCTCGCGATTTTCAATCATGGAGCACCGGGGAAAGGAGACTCCATTCTTCAGTTCACTCATCGTAGCAAGTAGAACTAATGTAAATGGATCGATGCCAAATAACCGAAACGAATTTCCCATGAATAAAAAAAACATAATAATCCGAACTATTGCATTGGCCATCTTGTGCACTGTCTCTTTTGCAGATACGAAAAAGAAACCCAACGTGGTCTTTATCATCGTTGATGACCTCAATGATTGGATCGGCGTGATGGGCGGGCACCCGCAAAGCAAAACCCCGAACTTGGACGCGCTTGCAAACCAGGGTGTCTTGTTCACCAATGCTCACTGCAATGCGCCTCAGTGCGGACCTTCGAGGGCAAGTCTTTTGAACGGTCTTTATCCCAAGAGTACGGGCAGGTATTTCAACAACCCCAAAAGGATGCCTTTTTATGGTGATCAACCGACCCAGGGGATCACTTCACCCAACGCGCCCAAGAACCCTTTCGTTTTTCACCGGCATTTCAAGGCACACGGATACCGGGTGGTCAGCGGTGGGAAGATCGCTCACGGAAATTCCAAAGAAATCACGAACAACGTCGATGAGTATCTGGCCCGCCCGGCTGATAC
>PBDH01000027.1 GCA_002717305.1 Gammaproteobacteria bacterium
GTACCTCGCATGGCGCTTATAAGTTTACCCGGCCACCAACGGGAGACATACTTGCGATTAATCGAATTAAAGAGATTCATGCTAGGATACCCGATACGCACTTGGTGATGCATGGATCGAGTTCGGTACCTCAGGATTGGCTAGCCGTGATCAATGAGTTTGGCGGTGAAATCCCTGAAACTTATGGTGTTCCTGTTGAAGAGATTCAGGAAGGAATAAAACATGGAGTTCGCAAAATTAATATCGATACGGACTTGCGCTTGGCTTCTACTGGCGCAATTCGTCGCTACCTTATGAAAAACCCCTCCGAGTTTGACCCACGTAAGTATCTTCAAGACGCGAAAAAAGCGATGAGCGACATCGTCAAAGCGCGCTACGAAGCTTTTGGTTGCGCGGGACAGGCATCAAAAATCAGAGTCATTGGGCTTGAGATGATGGCCAGTCGTTACTCAGCCGGTGAGCTGGAGCCCAGGGTCTCCTAGTGCGAAAGGGATTCGCTTGAGCCTCATTTCTGTTATTTAGAACAACACGCGACACCTTATCGTGCCAGCGATTTTGGATAACTCCTCAAGAGCGACCTCTGAGTAATCTCGATTGACATCAATTACTACGTATCCGACGGTTTCGGAGGTTTGCAGGAACTGGGATCCAATATTGATTTGATTTTCGGCAAAAATAGCGTTGATTGCCGATAGAACTCCGGGACGATTTTCATGAACATGAAGTAACCGGTGGTGATTTGGGTGTGGCGGCAGTGCTACTTCGGGGAAGTTTACACTGGTAAGTGTTGAGCCGTTGTCCGAATACCGTACTAACTTTTCCGCGACCTCCACCCCAATATTTTCTTGCGCCTCTTGGGTTGATCCGCCTATGTGTGGGGTCAATATTGCGTTGTCCAAACCGCGTAGTGGTGACTTGAATTCGTCCCGATTGGATTTTGGTTCGATCGGAAAGACATCGATCGCGGTACCGAGTAAGTGCTTTTCTTTAAGAGCTTTTGCTAAGGCATTGATATCAACCACTGTGCCGCGTGACGCGTTGATTAAGACACTGTTTGGTTTCATCTGCTGGATGCGCTTTTCGTCAATCAAATTGCGTGTTGAAGGGAGATCCGGAACATGCAGAGTTACTATGTCCGATTGTCGCAGTAATCTTTCAAGCGATGGAGTTTGCGAGGCATTTCCTAGCGGAAGTTTGGAAACGGCGTCATAGAAAATGACGCGCATACCCAGCCCCTCTGCTAGAACAGAAAGCTGTGAACCGATAGAGCCATAGCCCACTATACCGAACGTTTTGCCTCGGATTTCGAAGGCACCACTTGCTGTTTTGACCCATTTTCCACGATGCGCTTCAGCATTTTTTTCTGGGATCCCTCTAAGAAGAAGGATCGCCTCTGCGAGCACTAGCTCGGCAACCGATCGTGTGTTTGAGTATGGCGCATTAAAAACAGCAACCGCATGTTCAGTGGCACTTACTAAGTCGACTTGATTTGTTCCGATGCAATAGCAGCCGACTGCGACCAGCTTATCTGCCGCTTTAAAGACGTTATCCGTCAGTATAGTTCTTGAGCGGATACCCAGAAAGTGGACGCCTTTCAATTTCGCTACTAGCTCATCTCCGGTAAGTGCACTCTTTACTGTTTCGATATTCGTATATCCTGCGTCACGAAAGGTGCGTTCCGCCGAAGGATGGACACTCTCTAACAGAAGGACTTTCAATTTTGATTTATCGAATGAGGTAGCCATTTACGCGTCTCGCGCAAGTTTAAGAACGTTACCTCGCGACGCCAATAACAGAATGTCCGCAGGGCGCTTTGCAAATAAGCCGCAAGTTACAACGCCTGGAATTTGGTTAATAGCAAACTCTAGTTCTTTCGGATTGGTAATCAACATGTCATGCACATCAAGAATAATGTTTCCGTTGTCAGTGACAATTCCCTGCCGATACTCGGGGTTACCTCCAAGCTCTACCAGAGCTCTTGCTACAAGGCTTCTCGCCATTGGAATGATCTCAACCGGTAATGGAAAAGCCCCGAGTACATCAACCTTCTTGGAATCATCTGCGATACACACGAATTGCGAAGAAGCTTCCGCGATAATTTTTTCTCGGGTCAACGCAGCGCCGCCGCCCTTGATCAAGTTGAGCTCGGGATCTGCTTCGTCGGCGCCATCAATGTATAGAGGGAGTGTGCCAGTTGTATTGAGATCAAGGAGTTCGATACCGTGATTGGACAGGCGTTGCTCTGTCACCTTGGATGAGGCAACTGCACCGAGGATTTGAATACTGCTTTCAGCGAGCACGTCGATAAAACAATTAGCCGTTGAGCCAGTACCGATGCCGATTGGAGTCTTTGAATCAAGAAGATGCCTCACTTCGTCCAACGCGGCTTCCGCCACCTGTCGTTTTTTTTCGTCGTGGTTCATTACGGCCTCCCCAGGAAAGGCGAAATCATAGCTGTTCGGGGATGCAGGCGCTATGATAGTGATCTCAGATTTGGATTTTTCATGTTCGACGCTCTAGTAAAAAAGATTCTATCCGCCCGCGTTTATGACGTGGCAACTGAAACACCTGTAAATCCTGCGCCCTTTTTATCTAAACGGCTCGGTCGCAAGGTATTTTTCAAACGCGAAGATTTACAACCGGTTTATTCCTTTAAATGTCGCGGGGCGTATAACAAGATGGTTGGTATTCCAAGAGAAATACTTGCCAAAGGCGTTATTGCAGCGTCGGCTGGAAATCATGCGCAGGGGGTGGCCTTAGGGGCTCAAAAATTGAAGATTCCTGCGATTATCGTGATGCCGACGACAACACCTGCGATTAAAGTACGCTCAGTCAAAGCCCGTGGCGCGCAGGTGGTTCTGTATGGCGATAGTTTTGATGAGGCGTTTGAAAAGAGCCAAGAGCTAGTTACTGAGTATGGTTACACATACCTCCATCCGTTCGATGATGCGGAAGTGATTGCCGGGCAGGGAACTGTCGCGGTTGAGTTGTTGAGACAGCTTACACGACCGATTGATGCGGTCTTCATTCCCGTTGGCGGCGGTGGTCTTGCCGCGGGTATGGCGGCTTACATTAAATATGTTCGACCTGAAATCAAGGTTATTGGTGTCGAACCTGAGGATGCTGCGTGTTTGGCGGCTGCAATGCGTGCAAAGAGTCGCATCGTATTACCGCAGGTTGGTCTATTTGCAGATGGGGTTGCCGTAAAGCAGATCGGCAAGAATACGTTTGAGGTCCTGAAAGATGCCTGTGACGATGTGATCACGGTTACAACAGACGAGATCTGTGCCGCGGTCAAAGATGTTTTTGATGATGTCAGGAGCGTCAATGAGCCGGCCGGGGCTCTTGCTGTGGCAGGATTGAAGAAATATGCAGAGAGGGAAGGGGCAGGTGACGCACTCGTGGCAGTGCTCTCTGGCGCTAATGTTAACTTTGATCGTATCCGACATGTGGCCGAGCGAGCGGAAGTTGGTGAAAAGCGGGAAGCAATTTTGGCTGTCACCATACCCGAGCGACCTGGAGCCTTTAAGGCATTTTGTGAGCAGATTGGCAACCGCAACATAACGGAATTCAACTACCGCTTTGCGGACCTTGAGCAGGCCCATATTTTTGTAGGTATCACAACAGACCCGACCACCGACGATCGCGCCCGTTTAGTTGACAGGCTCAGCGCGGCTGATTTACCTGTCGTCGACATGACCGATAATGAGCTTGCGAAACTGCATATTCGGCATATGGTGGGAGGCCGAAGCCCCGAGGCTGGATCAGAGCTCGTGTTTCGTTTTGAGTTTCCAGAGCGCCCCGGAGCGCTGCTTAAGTTTTTGAATAGGATTGGTTCACGCTGGAATATTTCAGCTTTTCATTACAGAAATCACGGCGCCGCCTACGGAAGGGTGCTCGTCTCCATGCAGGCGGAGCTAGCAGAGCAGGTGGAACTGGTGAGTTATTTTGACGATATTGGATACACCTATTTTGATGAAACTGAAAATCCGGCAGTTAGCCTATTTATGAGAAGTTGATTATCGTTAATCAATTTAACCTACTAGAAAAGTTGACATTTTTGTTTTTTATCGTATTCTGCACGAAATTTGAACAGGTGCAGGATGCATGAACCGTCGCGACCCATTTAGAATGCTAATGATGATAGGTGGTCTGATATTAGCAGTTACCGTTGCACACAGTGCGATCATAGGCGGATAATCCCATTCTCGGTGACGATCCAATCAAGCGACTGGTCCCACTCATCGCACTCGAACCTTGTTTCTTGCAGATTAAATGCCACGCCAATTCTGATCGGTGTTTTGGGTGCGCACTTTTCTAATGCGCGGTCATAGTAACCCCCGCCCATGCCTAATCGGTATCCTCGAGGGTCATAAGCGACGCATGGCATAATAAGCCAGTCGAGCGTATCAATATCGGCTATTACTTGCTGATTAGAGGTACGGATGCCAAATCGCGCGATGATGATGTCGGCATTGTTTCGAAGATATGCGAGCTCCATTGATGTTTTAGTTAAAATCCTTGGCACAAAACAGTGATGAGTGCCAGTAAAAAGGTGGTTATGAAGTGTCGTCAGATCGACTTCCGAACCAATCGACATGTAGGAGCCAACGCGACAATCATTTGCCGGAAGTGTTCGAATTAAATGATCAGAAATCTTTTTACTCAGGCGGGCGCGATGATATGGAGGCACTCCATCTCTCTTTTTTAAGATTTCGGTTCTAAGTAGCTGTTTCGACATCAAAGCCCCAAGTTGCCGCTGTCAGTCTGGCCCTTGAACCCAATGGTTCAAGACGGGAAACGCAAACACACATTAGGCTTTCCGAAGACGGACGTGCGCACCGTATGTTTTTTATCTCCCTAGGAAAAGATTATCGGCTCAGGGACATTACTGACTGGCGTGCAACCCAGGTTCTTTAGAGTATATCAGCCTGTTTCAGACTCAGACAGACGTTCTAGGGTCGCACTAATCTGATTAGCGAGGCGCCTGAGCTCATCGTCAGACCCTTTCGTTTCGCCGGTAAGATGTTCATGCGCGATGTTTAGTGCGGCCATTACAGCAAGTCGTTCGAGCGCGCTATTACCAGTTTTTTCTTGTATTTCGCGCATACGGTTATCAACAAATTCTGCCGCAGCCTCAAGTTCATGCTCTTGGCCAGCGGGACATGCGACTGGAAATTCTCGGCCCAAGATTTGTACACGAACAGTCGCGATTTCAGTCATGACAGCACCTCATAATTTTTCAGCCTGCCCAAAACTGCATCGATATGTTGGCGGGCTTGATCACGTTGCTTCAGGAGCTCAGTACGCGCACGTTTGAGCTCTGCTTGTTGCTTCCGCAGGTGGCGGTTTTCTTGATTGAGACGTTCTGAAAGTTGGATCAGGTTCTCAAGTTGCTGTTCCAACTCTCGCAAATCATTACGCATTTGGCTGTTCCTTGGGCATAGGTGTATCATACGTCCGCTCACTCTTCGGTACAACAGACGTGATACAGTAGTATACGAGGAGGAATAACATGATCGAGGTGTTATACCGTTCTATAGACGATTGGCTAGTCGACCAGGACTCAGATATCCGGGCGTCCGAGATTCAGGGTTTGCTTGCTGGATTGATGGCAGCCAATGCTAAAGTCAGGCCTGACGAGTTTGTGGCGCATCTTGCTGAATACGCGGATATACAACCCGGAAGCCTCGCCCAAGTGTCTGATTCTATTGAGTTATTATTCGGGGGGCTACATGAAAGCTGGTCAGGGATTGGGCTCGACTTTGAGTTACTGTTGCCCGACGACGATGAGTTAATTGAAGAACGTGCAGATGCCTTGGGCGCTTGGTGCGGCTCCTTCCTTGCCGGTTTGGGTCTTTCAGGAGAGATCTCAAAAAATAGGGGTCTCTCTGAGGATGTGCGTCAGGCGCTAGAAGACCTTTCTGAAATCGCTCGTATCGAGGCAGGTGGTCAGGACGAAACTTTTGAAAAAGCATTTGCGGACGTCAGCGAGCACGTGAGGCTGGCTGCCTTACTGATAGCCACTGAGTTAATCGGCGATCAACAAAAAGACCCTGAAGAGGCTATCGTGCATTAAGTGAGTTTGTCCATGTTTCCGCTACACGTGTATCAAAATCGCCGTGATCGATTAAAAGCGATGATGCCCGAGAATTCACTAGCCATAATATCAGCGGCGCGTGAAACCATTCGTAACAGAGATGCGGAATATCCATTTCGCCAGTCGAGTGATTTTTGGTATCTGACTGGTTTCACTGAGCCAGACGCCGTATTGATTTTTGGTCCGGGGCATCCTGATCGTCTGTTCGTCAGACCGAAAAATCCAGACCAAGAGGTCTGGACAGGGCGGAGACTTGGACCTGATCATGTCAAAACAAGCCTAGGAATCGACGAGGGGCATTCAATTGACAACCTGAATTCAGAATTCATAACTGTATTGGCTAGCATAACTTCGATCGAATATCCGTTCTACTGCAATGATTCAGCTGTGATTATAGATCGCCTCGTGAAGGCCAAGGAGACCAAATCGAGGCAGCAGAATCGTCTGTCACATTACGCTGACCTGTCCCGATTCCTACACCATGCGCGGTTGTTCAAGTCAAAAGAAGAGATTGATGTCATGCGAGAGGCGGGACGTATTTCAGCCTTGGGACATGTCGCTGCAATGCAAGCCTGCCGACCTGGGATGACAGAGGATCAATTGGCGTCAATTGTTGAGCACACGTTTCGTATGGAAGGCTCTCCAGCAGCTGCTTACCAGACCATCGTCGGTGGCGGCGACAATGCCTGTATACTGCATTACATCGATGGAGCGGATAAGTTGAATTCAGGAGACTTGGTCTTGGTCGATGCCGGTTGTGAGGTAAAGGGATACGCTGGCGATATCACCCGAACTTTCCCGGTCAACGGATCTTTCACTGGGGCACAAGCAGAGCTTTATGATTTGGTATTGTGTGCGCAGGCGGAGGCGATTGATGCCATGGTGGTCGGGAACTCGATCAAATCATTTCATGAGGCGGCTTTGAGACGACTGACAGAGGGTCTGATCGATCTAAAAATCGTCGAAGGACCATTGGAACTCGCAATCGAAGAAAAACGGTATGCGACCTACTTCATGCATGGAACAGGACATTTCCTCGGATTGGACGTACACGACGTCGGTACGTATGAGATCGACTCGGAGCCGATTGAGTTTAGCGAGGGGATGGTGGTTACCTGTGAACCTGGCCTTTATTTGAATAAACGATCAGATGCCCCGACTCGATATCGCGGCATCGGTATCCGCATCGAGGACGATGTCTTGATTACTCAGCAGGGACCAGAGATCCTTAGCAAGGATGTGCCCAAAGAACGCTCGGAAATTGAAGCGTTGATGCGAGGTTAGTGGTGCAGATCGGAATTATCGGCGGCGGCCCAGTTGGCTCAATTGCAGGCTTAGCTCTCAAGAATGCGGGGCACACGGTTCGTTTATTTGATCCTACTACTCAAAAGCCACAGATGTCGCTTGCGCTTTCTGAAACGACATTGGTGTTACTTGAGAGCATTGGAGTGCATCTGACGACCGGTCAAGATCTAGTTGAAATCCTGGTGACTGAAAAGGGCTTGCCAGGATCAATGCTACTGAATGCCCCTGAGTGCGGCCATCCTCGCTTTGGGCGAGCGATATGTTCGCATGATCTCGACCATACACTTACCGCGCAAGCCGCTGGTATGGTCGAATCCTCGGCAGTTACTCAAGTGCGCGCACGCACCACCACAGGTAATCCTCGCATCGAACTCGAAACCGGCGAGACACTCGAACCCGATCTGGTGATCTTGGCGGACGGTGGTCGCAGTGGCCTCAGTGATGACCTCGGAATGGGTGCTCAGCTCCGGTCGTTTGATCGAACCGCTCTACTGGGACGGGTCACGGTTGAAAAACCTGTCAACGGCCGTGCGTATGAGCGGTTTATCGGTACAGGTCCTCTGGCTCTTCTACCGATTGATGCTGACATGTATGGGTTTGTCTGGTCTTTAGCGCCGCCCGATGCTGACGCGCTCAAGCAGTCAACATCGGCGCTATTGGACGCCCTATATTTAGCTCTACCCCCAGAGCTTGGTGGAGTAGAGCTGGTATGTGATGTGGTAAAGATTCCACTCGTCGAGCGTTGGATTGATCAGCCTTATCGTCCAGGTATCGTGCTGCTTGGAAATGGTGCACAGACAATCCACCCAGTCGCTGGACAGGGACTAAATCTTGCGCTTAGAGGGGTGTCTCGACTCGTCGACGCCTTAGCGACAGGTGACCCGGATACTGCAGTTCGTGCAGCGTTTACGTCTTGGAAACCCAATCGTGATCTAACTCGTTTGGCGTCATCGAGTTTGGAGGCGCTTTTTGACCGTGGCCTGTTATCCCGTAAATTATTGACAAGTATCGGAATGGCCTTGGGTGACCAAAGCCCGTGGCTTAAAAGAAAAATCGGTGAGGCCGGAATGGGTATCATCTCTTGAAGGTCGCGATTATTGGTGGAGGTTCGATCGGTTTGGCAACTGCGCTTGTTTGTCATCGTGCGGGCCATGGCGTAACAATATTCGACCCAGCTGGGTTTGAGTTGAAAAGAGCTGCTCTTGAAATAGACTCTCGAGTTTGGGCACTCGGTCCTCGATCACAGAGCCTCCTAAAAGATCTTAACGCTTGGAACGCTGATGATCGAATTTGCGCTTACCAGTCCATGCGAGTGATCGACGCACGCAGTGACGCAAGGGTTGACTTCACTGATCCGACGCTCGGGCATGTCGTTGAGGCCGACTGGGTTCGAAACCAGCTATTGAGGGAAGTCGCTGAAATTGATATTCAGCGTATTCAACGATCGGTACAGGCAATCACTCTTAACGGGTTAATTACAGTCGATAATCACACCACTGTTACGGCGGATTTGGTGATTTTTGCCGAGGGCCGGGCCGCTTCGACGGCTGTAGCGTCGGGCTTTGAAATTGTGGATGGAGGGTATCACCAACGAGCGGTTGTCGGGACGTTGCATTGTCAGCACCCTCATCACGGCGAGGCTTTTCAGATATTTACCGAGTACGGTCCGCTCGCTCTGCTACCTCTGTCCGATTGCGGTGGTCAGCATCGTGTCAGCCTCGTTTGGTCACTGGGCAAACCATTCGCAGATGACTTGCAAGAGAATCCGAACAAAATATTAGCCTCATTGATTAGTCAAGCTAGTGAGTTTGAGCGGGGTCATCTGCGGTTTGTCTCAGATCCTGTGTGGATACCTATATCGCAGCAGTCAATGAGACGGGATGCTTTGGGTTGCTTACTTGCAATTGGCGATACGTCACATGGGATTCTACCATTGGCAGGTCTAGGGGCTAATCTTGGGTTTGCCGATGTATTGGCTTTACGAGCGACATTGGAAAGGCATCCTAACGGAGGAGGTGAACGGATCGCACGCTCCGTGGCGCGAGAGCGTTGTGTCGATCAGCGGATCGTCGCACTGGTGATGGGGCTTTTCTCGGATGTATTTCGATCTGATCAGCCACTTATGCAGCTGGGAAGGAGCTTCGCGTTGCGAACCGCTAATCGATATCCCATGATTCGATCATTGATTCAGGAGATGGCCGGTTAATGTTTACGGGTATTGTTCAGGGTGTTGGTGTAGTGACGCGGGTAGCCGACCGGCAAGGTATCCGACGGTTTCAGATTCGGATGCCCAAAGATTACGATAAGGGGCTGGCCACAGGTGCTTCGATTGCTATAAATGGGTTGTGCCTCACTGTCGTTGGTTGGAATGATCAGGGTGTACAATTTGACGTTATTGATGAATCGTTGAGATTGTCCAACCTTTCTGAGCTGCGAGAAGGGTCTTTTGTGAACATTGAGCGTGCCGCTAAGTTTGGCGATGAAATCGGTGGTCATGTCTTGTCGGGCCATATTCATGGGTTGGGCACGGTGATCGATGTAGTCGAAGCAGAGGCGAATATTGCAGCCTGGGTAAGTGTGCCAGATGCTCTTTCGAAGTACGTGCTACCCAAAGGCTACGTCTCACTGAACGGATGTTCGCTGACTGTTGGCGAGCTGGTGAAAGATGGACAGTTCAGCATTCACCTCATTCCTGAAACACGCTCTGTAACGATTTTCGGGCAGGTCTGCGTTGGAGATCAATTGAATCTTGAAATTGACTCACAAACGCAGGCGATAGTCGATACAGTCGAGCGAGTGTTGGACCAGCGTTTGTGATGAAGTGGCAACGTCTTCTCGCTGATTCTATTACAACAGCGGATGGTCTACTTGCCTCTTTGGGCCTAGATATTCGGCACTTGCCGGAAATAGACAACAGGCCTGATTTCCCAATACGAGTTCCGCGGCCATTTATTGATAGGATGAGGCGCGGTGACCCCTCTGATCCTTTGTTACGTCAGGTCTTGGCTGTATCAGATGAGCGTCATTCGATGCCAGGGTTTACGCAGAATCCTTTGCAAGAGCTTGATGGGCCGATCCCTGGGGTTCTACACAAGTACCGCTCGCGTATCTTGTTGATCTATCGCGGCGGCTGCGCTGTTAACTGCCGCTACTGTTTCCGTCGCCACTTTCCTTATCAAAACAGGACGCTAGCTACACACGATTTGGATGATGTCGTTAGATACCTCGAAGGGCATTCGGAGATAAACGAAGTTATTTTTTCTGGGGGCGATCCTTTAATGGCTGATGACGGAGTGCTTGCACGCTTTTTTCAACGACTTGAGGCCATTCCTAGCATTCGTCGATTAAGGATACACACCCGTCTGCCTGTCGTGATTCCCGAACGTGTGACCGATACTTTTTGTCAGGCGATTGCGTCGATCAAAATACCCGTCATTTTCGTCTTGCACATAAACCATGCCAATGAGATTGATGAGGCGCTTATTAATGCCGTTTCTAGATTACGTAAAGTATGTCGTTCGATACTCAATCAATCTGTGATCTTGGGTGGTATAAACGATTCAGCAGATGATTTGATTACTCTCAGTGAGCGATTATTTGAGGCGGGTATCGATCCGTATTATTTGAATGTGTTAGACAGGGTATCTGGCGCTCATCACTTTGATGTTCCCGAAAAAAAGCTGCGGATATTACATCAGGCATTATTAGACGCGCTCCCAGGATTTTTGGTGCCAAAACTTGTCAAAGAAGTACCCGGTATCGGGCACAAGGTACTCTGGAAATAGACGAGATCGCTCAAATAACATTGTTCTGTCTATGATTTGTTGCGTCGATAGCGCCAGCGCGTTTTTAATTGGGTAAAGTGCTTTGTCAGTATTTGGGGTTGATGACTTTGGTTATGTTTGAGATACGATGATGGTAGAGGGTGGAGCATGCTTTAGAGCCACAATCGGTAAAGCAAGACTGGCACCAACACTGATTTTTTTACTTGTCGCGATGATTATCGATCAAGTAGTCCCTTGCCTCATTAATAAGAGCGGCCAAATAGTCCGTGCCATCTTTATCCGGGTGCATCTTCCCCATCAATTTTCGGTGCGCTGTTCGGATTTCGGACGGGTTTGCATCCTCAGTAACCCCAAGAATCTCAGCTGCTCGCTTTGTTGTCATCGGCTGGTTCGGTGTTTCTCGCCGCTGATGTGCATGTGCAGCGCCCGCACTAGCGGCCGCACCAAGGCCTAGAATTTGCCTCAATTGTGGAAACATTGAAAGTAGACCACGAATGCTCCACAGGCGGCGACCAAAGGCAGCCACTGGTGCTGCTAGCGCTGCCAGTGCTGGGAGCTTCCCGGTTACTACCAGTATTAAAATACATATGGCGACCGCGCCGCCAAGAACCTTCCATCTATTTTCAGCTATCCAGCCTTTGGTTGATCCGCGAGTCAGCAAATAAAAAAGAGCTAGCGCTGCTAGGGCAATAATCAATAATCTCATGTTCTATAATTATCTGGACAAAACTAGGACAAAATTGTCACACTAAGGGTATGCCTACATTAGAGACGATTTCAAGCATAGACACCTCTCCGCGCCATCCCATTAGGCTAGTGGCTAACCGCACCGGGTTAACAGTCGATCTTATCCGAGCCTGGGAGAAACGTTACCACGTTGTTGATCCGGCGCGTAGTGTTACCAAGCGCCGCTTATATAGCGATTACGATATTGAGCGGTTGCGTTTGATTCGGCTCGCTAAACTCAACGGACGACGCCTTGTAGATGTTGCACCATTGACCCTTGAGGCTCTACGCGACGTTGTTTCTGAGGACAGCCGATACGATGCTCCGCGAGAAAAACAAACAGAGGTCTTTCGGCCAAGCTGGACCAATCCACTAGAGTCCTCAGATACGCGTAACGATATAGACGCAATGCTATTTGCTGTGCAAACGATGGACCAGCATCGCCTTGACCAATTGTTGCAAGAAGGTCTCGTTAAGCAATCGCTACCGGCCTACCTTGAAACAGTTATCGGTCCGCTCCTGCAAGAAATTGGTGAATCGACACGGCTCGGAAAACTGCGAATTGCCCACGAACATATGGCGACTGCGCACCTTCGAACTTTTATCGGCGCGCTTCGATTCCGTGAGACCTATACTGGTAACGAGCCGAAGATTGTGATTACCACACCGACTGGACAGTTGCACGAGCTCGGCGCCTTGATGGTGGCTGCTTTGGTTTCTGTTGATGGGTGGTTACCCGTGTATCTAGGCCCGAACACGCCAGCGGACGAAATTGTCGCCTGTGCCATGCAGTCTGGTGCTCGAACTGTCAGTCTTTCTCTAACGTATCCGGCGGATGATCCACGAATTCCAACAGAGCTGACGCGCCTCAGATCGCAGCTCGATGAGAAAATTCCGATATTTGTAGGAGGCTCCGCGGCCGCGCATCATTACGATCTCACGAGTCGACTTGGTTTATTATCTCCCCCGACGCTTGACGAGTTAAGGCACTCCTTGCAAATGCTACGCAAAAGCCAACTCAGAGCAAGTGCGTAGTGACTACGTCCGACTTAAGAAAGCTTATTGTAGATGGTCAAGAACCAACAATGGAGATACATGCGTTTGAGGGAATAATTTATCTGGTGAAGATCATCACGAATGTCGGTGAAACTATGTTGAAGAAAGAAGATGGCAGTAACAAGGTGTTTAAATCTTCAACGCAAGCTGGGATTGCTCTTGCAGGGGTAGGTGGTAAAGAGGCTGTCATAGTACATCAGTGTGCTTATGATGAAGTGATTGGACATGCGCCCTGTAGCGGGGAGAACCCCGCGTTAAGGACGCCCATGGACCTTCGGCTGCTCGCTGGCTTAGGTTAATCCTAATCGATTTCTGCGTTCGCATAGTTCCGCGTATTCGGGAGTATTATCTCCGGTGAGTACGCCGTGACGAATCGCAAAATCGATAATAACCAGATTACAATTGTATTTGAATGCATCACTTTTCTTGATGATTGAAAGCACCTGCTCAATTGGCAAACGCTCAAATGAATCGACCTCACCATCTTGACAAACCGGGGCGAAGCTGTCCGGTAGTTCTAGATCGTAGCAATATAAGAGATCGCGCTTGAGGCCCCTGTCATCGGCATGCCGGTAACTGATGGTTCCGGTTGCCACGGATTCTTTAGCTTGTGTCTCGGAGATCCCTGCTTCCTCGAAGCACTCCTTTATAAGATTTTCGAACAAACCGAGACCAGCCGGTTGTCCACCAGCAACAATGTTATCTAACTTGCCCGGGAACGTAGGCTTGTTCTGTGCACGTTCGGCAACCCAAAGCTCAATACCTTTCTTCGTTCTCACATACCCGTTCAAGTGCACACCGAACGTCAAGCAGCCGAGCGGTACCGTTAGTGTCCGTTCCATTACAAAGCGTGTGGTGTCGTTTACGGAAGCCTTGACCGGAAAGAGCTCGCCAACCCAATTCCAGAGCAACCCTTCCTCATAAGTCTTTTTCGCAAAGCGAGCGAAAAGTTGGTTCAGCTCACGTTCAGATTGGTCAGGAATTACTAGACGACTATCAGTCTCTTTCCATAAACCAAAGTCAATACCACGTTCCTTGAATTTTGCGTTTACAAAGCCAATTAGAGCACCTGCGTGATACCAAGGAGTCGACGA
>PBDH01000050.1 GCA_002717305.1 Gammaproteobacteria bacterium
ATCTGAGGCGTTCTGGGTTGTTGTTGTGATGTGACCAGATGTAGTTGATGCTGCTGCTTCTGCGTCTGTCTTAGCTGTTTGCGCTTTTGCACTATAGTGCAGCGCAGAGAAACCAGTGGTCACACCATCTGTAAGCGTGAACTGACTGTCTTCAGCTTGCAAAGCCAGCTTCTGTGCATCATCCCTGTGGTTCTGTGCAGTGTTACGTGCAGTCTCTGCCTGTGTTTTAGCGGTCTGTGCAGCAGTCTTTTCGTCTTCTGCCTTGGCATTGTGGTGCAGTGCCGAGAAGCCAGTTGTGCCATCTGACAGAGTAAACTGACTGTCTTCAGGATTAGTCGCTAGTTTCTGCGCATCATCAGCTGCATCTGAGACAGAGCGTTCTAGCGTCTGGCTTGTGCCTGAGCTGGTATAAAATGATGATGTACTCATAGTTATTCCTCATACCTATATGAAGGTTCGATGCTCTGAACACCCCCATTTAGTTCTTGGTCGTTTGCCTGTTCTTGTAATTCAGCTAGGAACTGATTGAACTTCTGCTCGAAGATGGCTGAGCGTTCATCTAAGAAATAATCAGCTGCATAGGTCAGCGCAGAGTAAATGACTAAATCACTAGCTACAGCTGTAAGGTCATTCTCATCAGCGTTGTTTACCAATGCAGGGAAATCACAATAGTAATAGAGCGTCAGCGTTCCACTAGTGGGCTGCGGATAAAGCAATAGCCTTTGCTGTTCACGTGTAAAGCACTGCGGATTGCCTGTTGCATTAGCCTCGAAAAGCTCACGATACCTGCTCATTGAAATGCGTTTCAGCTCATGCTTGCCCATATAAAAGCTGATGATTTCAAGGAAATCGTTGGGCAGAATTATAGAAGGTGTCTGGCTTGTGATTGTGTAGTCAGCCTTTCGCTCATTTATAGGTGACCGAAGCTGCCTTTGTATTCTTGCGATGCCCTGACCTATAAAAGTTGTAGTCAAAGCTGCAGTGATGTCACTGCGATTTAGCACTGCTTCAAAGTGCGTCTTCAAGTCACCATAATTCATAGCTTATGCCCTTTTGGTTTTCTTCTTTGGCTTTTTGGCTGTTAAGGCTGCTTTTCTGAATTGCTTTGCTGAAGGTGCGCCTTTAGTTCCAGCCTTGCGCATCTTCTCACCACTACCAGCAGCTATGCGCCTACGCTTGGCGTGGATGTTTGCGTAAAGTCCTCGTCTCGCCATTATGCGTACCTACGACTGGACTTCTTTTTTGAAGTCTTTTTCTTTGCTGTAACTTTTTTAGCGGCCTTCTTGGCGGCACTCTTACCAGCTTTGGTGTATGGAAACATTCGTCCTGAAACATTGGGCATTATTTCTTCCTCACGTTTTTCACTTTGAGTAGCTTTTGTGCTGCCTTGGAAATTGGCTTCACGGTTTTGAATTTGCCTTTTGTGCTTTTGTAAGTCGGCATCACTTTCTCCTAGATTTCGAACCACTGCACTTCCACTTCTTGCGTGACAAGCGAAGTGGGCTGTTGGGGTTTTTGGCTGACTTTGGAAACTTCTTCATTTGTCCTGCGCTACGTGCGCAGTAGCTATCGCCACGTTTTGTAGAAGGGGCGATGCTGTAGCCTTTCGCACCGTATTTGACAGTCTTCTTGCGGCCTGTCTTTGGGTTGCGCACGACTTTCTTAAACTTCTTCTCAGCCATAATTAGATGCTCTTATCTGTAGTCAGAAACGCATCTAGATTTTCGGCCTTTAAACGCTTCACAATGTCTGCGCCTGTGATGTTCTTATCAGACAGAATGTCGAAGCCTTCACGCATCCACTTCTCGACTACAACTGTTGGTATGGACGCTACACGCATAAACTCACCTTCACGCTGCTGTGTGCTGGCGTTGCGCTGTTCTTTCAGCTTATCTAGATGCCACTTAGGTATGTCTTGTGTGTGCTTGCGAGTGATAGTGTCATTATCTTCTGCGACAAAATGGCTATTAACACCAATAAGGCCGTTGCCGTTATCGCTCATGTATTCCTCCTTGGGGGGTAGACTTACGAACAGCTTGGCCCTGATGAAATTAAGGTAGGGGTCAGGCTGTTTTCGTTTGTGGGGTGAAGAAGACGAAGGGGTGGTAAGGAGAGCAAACCCACTCCCCTCGCCTTCAATAGCTTTAGCTGAGACCGCTAATCATTCCTGAATCAGCGAAGTTCATGTGCTTAAGGCTGTATTCGCCTACAACCGCATGAGTGTCGCCATCAGCTGTCTTGCCGAGCAAAGTACGTGCGAATGGACGCAGTACAGATGAACGGAACATCGCTGGGTCGATTAGGAAAGCGTGAGTGGTCAGCTGGTGTCTGTTCAACACAACTTTGTACTCACCGTATGGGCTTACATACAGGTCAATCACATTAACCAGTGATGTATTGCCATCGTTGAAAGTACGATTGCGTCCAGATGAAGCTGTAAAGCCAGCAACAATCTGCGCATCAGCTGGTTTAATCATGAACACAGATGGGTCAGAACCGTTATTGAAAACAGTTTCACCCAGTGTAAGCAACTTAGCTTCTGTGAGAGGGTCAGTTGCATTAGTTCCTGCATCTACGTCAGTAGAAATCTGCTGCGTTGCAGATGCCATTTCACGGGCTACAGGCCCAGATGCGTTACCAGTTACTGCTGCGTTATCTACGCCAATATAAGCACGTTCAAGGTCACGCTTGATTTCCTTGAGTGCTTTTGACATCTGATAAGCAGTTTCTTTCGCACGACCATAAGTCTTAACAGCATCAGCAGTTGCTGATACCTCGAAAACTTTTGACAGAATTTGAGTATTGTTTGTTCTCATGGTTGTTGCTGAAAGTGTGCCAGCAGAAAATGCTGCACCTTCTACCTGTGCGTTATTAGCAGCAGACGCTAAGCTGTCTTCTTGCCACTCAAAAACACGTGCATTTACCTTCTCAGATTTAATCATCGAGAAGAATGGGGTATCAGTCGGAGTGATATCGGTAATGATGTCCGATACGTCTTCCGCTTTACCCACTTGGTCATATGAGGTGTAAACCGCCATTTGATTAGTCCTTCTAAGTTTGGGTTATTGCTCCCAACGCTGCAGAAGTACATCGGCTATATCGTCTATATCGTTGCCACGCTCTTGTAGTCGGGCTTTCGCACTTGCAATGCGTTTGGCCTTCATCTGAGCTGCATTTGGCGGTGCTTTCTTTGATTTCAGCACCTTTTTGGCAACACGCTTTTTCTTAGTCGTAGTTACTTGCTTGGCTTGGTCGTACAGACGAGCCTTGTTAAGTACCTTGATGACTGTAGGGTCTACGTAGGAATTGACCTGTTCTTCAGGTAATCCAATGCCTATAGCGTATGACCTGATATCGTCATAAAGCTGGTTGTTCCAGTCAGGGATATCCTGCTCCAACACACGCACAGCTTCTTTTGCAGCGTCCTGCAGCTGCTGCTGTTGTTGTTGCTGTAGCCCCTGATAAAACTGGTCAGCTTCTTCTTTAATGAATTTCAGGTCGTCATGTGCGTCCTGAGCTTCCTTGCGCAGCTGGGTAAAGTCTGCATCTTCCAAATTCTTAGAAGCTAAAATCATGTCAACTTCAGAATATGGCTTGTAGCGTTCTTCAGCCTTCTGCACCATCCGCTGCAGGATAGCATCTGTTTTGCCGATATTATCTTCAGCCGCTTTGCGCTGGGCAGCGACTTCTTGAGACTTACGTGTGAGACTGGCTTCTTGTCCGTATAGTCGTTTTAAGTCTTTGATAGATGCCTGTTGGGTTTCACCATCAACCAGAATATCAATCAGAGTTTCGTCAGTAAGCTCTTCGGCCTCTTCTTCATCTGTCTCTTCTGTGTCTTCTGGTGCTTCCTCTTCTTCGTCAGGGTCTGTCTCTAACTCTTCTTCGTCTATTTCGACTTCTTCCAAAATCTCCTGTTCCTGCTCGAGGTCTTCTGTCTCTTCTGTGACCTCTGCAGTAGCCTCTTCAGTCGCTTGGTCAGATGGCTCTGTAGCGTCTTCCCACCGCTTAAGAAGGGCGTCTGAAGCATCGCCTAAGTTGTCAAAGACTTGCTTCTGCTCTGTCTGAGATTGCTGCACGTTATCCATAGTGCTTATTCTCCACTGTTGTCGTTGGCCTCATTACCACGCTCGTTCATAATGCCGTCACGAACTGCCACACGCTGTTGCAGTGTATGGACAATTCCGACTAATGCTCTGTAGTGGTAATAGGACTGTTCACGCTGGTCTGGCTCTTCAGGTTTCGTATTAACAAAACGCTGAAAAGTTTCTTCAACCAGCTGATTTACTATTTTGTTGAACGTATTGTTTTGCAATAGTTCTTCTGCCTCATCCCCTAACAGGATAAGGTCGCTCTCTTTTTCCATAAAATGGTCTCCTTAAAGTGTTGCTTTAACCAGTAGGACTGACGATACCCCGTCTGTCCTCTGTGGTTTTCAGCAGTTCCAGCTCGCCCTCATCGACCTTTACCTTATGCTCGAACTCTGCTTCACGCAGGTCTTGCTGGTCGCTCTGAAGTGCGAATTGTGACTGTGCTTTGACAGCATCAAGCTCCATCTTTGCGGCTGCTTGCTCTGCCTGTGTAGCCACCTTCTGTTCAGCCACAGCTGTCTGGCGTTCCTGCAGTTCCATCTGCTTTGCTGTCAGCTGCATTTGCATCTGTGCAGACTGGTCAGGTTGTGGTGGTGGCAACTGTTCTGGGCTGGTTAGATACTCATTCACGTTGAGTATGCCCTGCTGCTCCAATATCTGCTTCATCATGTTGTAGCGGTTCTGGATGCCGTATAGTGGCTGCAGTGATGGGTCTTGTGTCATCAATGTGTGCAAGCTCAGATACTTTTGTGATTCACGTTCTTGTTCGCCATAGCCGAGCTTCATTTCGACCATAACATCACGCTTCTCTTTCCAGTTACGTGGGTCAATCTGAACGAAGCCCCCTGCTATATCCACGACCTTTTCTTCCTGTTCGTTTTCAACAATCAGGCGATAGGCTTCATGAAATAAAGGTTTTAAGAATTGGTTAGCAAAGTTACGTGCAATGATTTTGGCCCTTTGCTGGCTCATTGTTGCCAGCTGCTCGACCATTGCAGCTGAGTTTTGCTTAGATACAGCGTCCTTGTTCAAGCCTTGTGACAGGCGAGATATGGAGCTTGTGTCTTCTTTGTCATCATCCAGCATCCCGATAGTCTGGAATATGAAAGGGTTGAGGTTGGCCTGTGGCATTGGTGAGATGGCATCTGGTCTAGATACATTTACAAGACCGCCTACCCTGTTTGATATCAGCTCACGTGGGTTAGTAAGCCCACCTTTGACGACCATATAGCGTGGGTTATTTGTAATAACTGCATGGTCTAGGATTGAGCGTGTCAAAACTGTTTTAGCGTTTTGTGTTGCTATCAGCTTGGCTGCAAAGTTAGAGCCATAGAAGCTATGAGCTATCGGTAGTGGTGTGAAACAGATGAAAGGTCGTCTATCGACTTTCTCCATTTCCAAAATCTGATTGCCAGCTTTAACAACCTTATACAGGCTGGCTGTTCCAGTCGCTTCTGGGTCTAGATTGATGTAAGCCTCATAGACCAGCACTTCACGCACTTGGTCAATATAGCCATGTGCATGGTTTTTCCTGCTGCCGCCTATCTGCTCGAACCTAGCCAGTATTTCTGGGTCAGTTTCAAGCTCAACGTCCTCATGGTCTGTGCCAATAAGACTGATTTTGTCTTCGTCATAGCCCATGTCTCGCAGCTCAGACAGGCTTTTGCGTGTCCTGTGGGCACAGAAGTCAACTGTATCTAATGATGCAGCTTGTGCTTCTATGATAAATTCCTCTGGACTGACAGGCAGGATGCACACCTTAGAAGCGTCAATTTTGCGTTCAACTGTGCCTGACATCAGACCAATTTCATTTGTATCGCTGTCAATCAGCTCAAGGTCTTCTTCAGATAGTAAAAGGTCTAGCTCGTCTTCGGTTAGATTGTCGAACTCTTCTTCTTGAGTTTCTGTCATCATCTCCCAGAAGATTTTGCAAACGCCTACCCTAGCCATAAGCCCATCTAAAATGACCTGCTGTGCAACATCGAAAAAGTCATTCTGTCGGTGCAATACATAATCTGTATAAGCTGAGCAGATTTCTGCGGTCTGCACATCGTCTGGATTTTGTGGAGCAAAACGCACAATTCTGTTACCAGCTGCAAATGTCTCAAGAAGCAATGCTGACATCGACTGAACACCAGACCATACATCTTGGCTTACATATTTGCTGTTGCCATCGTGCGCTGGTTTAGGCTTCTCAGCGTTGTAGTATTCTGTAACTTTTTTGCGTTCTTGGCTTAGCTCTGAATCGTAGTACCCAACAGCTGATTTAATGTTCAGCTCAAGAGCCTTCAGGATGTCGCCTTCATCCATGACCTTGTAGTCTTCAATTTTAGCCATATTAAATCATTTCCGTATATAAATCTTCGGGGGTTTCGACTGCTTCCCACGCCCCTTCATGGACATAGTTAGCCAAGGCCAAGCTCATAACGCAGTCGTCATGACAGCCATGTTCTGCTTGCATCGCTCCTGTCTCGGTCACGATGTAAGTCAACATTTCCCTAATTGTTGTTTTGTCGTTGAGTTCCAGCTCGCCTTCACGCATTGCAGCTCGAAGCTGGTCAATGACTAAAGGTTTGGATTTTGCGGTGGTGGTAAATCCGAGCTTAACCGTTTCTTTATCAGTCGTCTTATCGTGCTGAACCTCAGTGTAGAAATGAGGATAAGCCATGTCCTTGCCCAAACGTGTGCAAGTGAGTATGCCGTGGCTGTTGTTCTCACAACAAATAAGAGCCTCATTGTAATACGTACCGAGGTGATATAGGACTTCCGCAAAGTAATCTGGATGCACCTGACCACGCCACGTAGCCACCTGACGCTTTTTACTATCGAGAACTTGGGCCACAGACCAGTCTCCGTCTTTGATGCCCATAGCAGTATCTGCCCCCACGACATAGCGTTCTCCTTCATCATGTTTTCTGTAAATCTGTAATTCACCACGTGAGTGGTTGACCCATTCGTCTGTTTCCAAAGCCAGCCTCTCTTCGAGGTCTCTGGTGTCTTTCAGACATCCCTGCAGCTGCTCAGGATTGAACACGGGCCGTCCTGTTGTCAGGAAGGCTTCATCTGGCTCAGCTGGGTATTCCTGTTTGAATAAATCGATGCCGTTCTGCGCTATTTTGCGCCTTCTAAACATCAGCTGTTCGTCATCTAGTTTGTATGTAGCGACTAACTCTTCTTCTTCTGGTGTGCGTTCAAAGTTATCTGGCACTGCTTCCCTGTAGTCGGGGTCAGTAAACCAAGGAATAAACACTGGCAAATAACCGTTTTTGCCTTCGATTGCACCACGCCATAAATCATAGAAGATGCCTGAAACACCGTTTGCTGTGCTTTCGATAAATATCGCAGTGCCTCTTGTATTGGGCACTGCTTGCGCCAAACCATTCCAGATTTCTTCTGCTGTGGATTTAGGCCAGAACGCCAGCTCAGATGCGTGTACGTGCGTTAGCGTTTCACCACGCCCAACGCTGTCACCACCTGCTGTCGCAACGACATAAGAGCTGTCCATAATGTCGAAAGACAGCTCTCGTCTTGATGAGTATTTGGTGTGCGGCCTAAGTATCTCGGGGCAGTTTTCATGATACCTCTTTGTCATGTCGAACAGCGCACGTGTACTGTCAGCATGGTGTGTGATTACCATCGCTTTTCGGGCTGTGTTTTGTGAAACGGAAAAGTAAAGATAGCCACCAACATGAGTTGATAGCCCCTGCTGTCTGGCTTTCAGAATAATAACTCTGACCTTGCCTTCAGCAGCCAGCTGCTTTTTGACTGCAGCTTGTAGTATTCGCTGCGCTGGATTGAGAACCAGTGGCGCAACCTTGCCTTCTTTGGTTCTGATTTTGAGAGCGGATTTTGCATAGAACGGAAAGTCAGTGAGCAGTTTCTTGCGTACTGCTCTGAGCTTCTTGTCCATCTTCTTCTATTAGGCTGCTGAGGAAGTCTTCAGCTTTGCTGAGTGCCACCTCGCTCTTAGATGCTGGCTTCTGTTTGGTAAAATCTAGGACAAGTCTGGCAGCTGCAACACGCTCTCTATTGTCGCCTACCATACGCATAACTTCGACTGCCGTTTCCAGTGCAGCCTTAGCGTACTTATCTTCGATGTCATATTCTTTTGCCATGATTTCTACTACCTTCTTAGCCTCGGTTTTCACCTTGGCTCTGATTGGTTCTATTTCTTTCTTGCTGTAGCCATCTGGAACACCACGTGGTCTGCCAGCGTTTTTGCGTGGCTTTCTAGACCATTCACGCCTCAATGCTCGACCCTCTTCGGTCTGCATTAATGTTACAAAATAGTTATTTTTTGGTTTTCGCTGTGGATGGCTTCCTTGCCCTACTTTGTTTGGGCTTTTCGCTCTTGGCTTGCGTGGCTTTGAACCCATTTATAGCCTCTTCGATTTTGTTAATCACGATTACTCTTGTCTTCAGACAATGGACGCAGAATTGCTCTGGTGGGATGCACCTTTTGATGTCATCCAGCACCAGAACCTTTTCGTCATCTGTCAGTGAAGACACAGCTAATCGCTCAACGCTTGTGAGTACCCCCACAAGGTCGGTTGCTGATGTCTGCATCAGGTTCTCCTTGATGTTTGTTAAGCTGCGCTGCTGAGTGCGCCTGAGCCTAGCGACAGGATGCCTTTTTCTTCTTCGTCACCATCCATGCCCATAAGCAAGCTAGTCATGCCAGCTGCACCAACCATTGCTGCGATTGAATGGAAGGTTATGAACTTAGATACTGGGCTGTTATTCACAAACCTGCGCACATAAGCAGCCACCTCTGGATGGTGCTTTTTCATGTAATCAGGACTTGTCATATACATTGCTAGAGCATCTGCAGATAGCTCAGCTGGTTTGTAAACATACTCCAACTGCCGCTTCATCTGTGGCAAAATAGTAGACATCTCAGTCATATCATGACCGTTATCGAACATCTGTTGAAGATATTGTTCAGCGAACTCTGTGAACTCCGAATATTCGCCCATGTAGGCAAATTCCATTGCGTTAGGTATTTTGAGACTTACACCAAGTTTTTGTGATGTATTCAAAAGCCCAGCCATGTTTTTGTCGATGCTTTGCCAATGCTGAGGCCGTCTCTCACGACTGACTGCTTCTAGCTTCTTCAGCAGCTCCTTACCCTTTGCTCTGTCTTCTGGCGTTATAGTTTTGCCATCTTCATATTTGCTAGTGGCGAGGGTTGTTTGGTCTTGTGTTTCTTTCAGACCGCCAACGGCATATCTCAAGCCGCTTTGCTCTTCGATTGCGTGACCTAATTCATGCATAAAAGTGTCGAGCCAAGACCTGCCGCCAATGTTACTGATTGGACGCATCTCTATTTTGCCATCCCCAACATTATTGGTAGGTGAGCTATACCTGCCCAACGGGCCGCTAAATATAAAGTCAAACGCTTGGACGAGCTGTGGGAATATCGTTTCAATCTCTTGGGCAGATAATCCACGACCATTAAGGCCAGCTTGAACCAACGAGGCAGTCTCCCGACCTTCTGGGTCGAGCAGCTTCACCGCTTTAGGCATAGCCTTGTCGATTGTTTCTTCACCGCTGCGTTTTAAAGATTTAGTTAGACGTGAGATTAAGTCACTAGCTGTTGCAGCAGCCAAAGCATCATTGTCAAAGTTTATTCTGAGTTCTGTGTCTTGGTCTTCGTTTATTCCTTCGGCAGTTCGAAGAAGTGGTCTGGAAGGTTCGCTTCCAACTCTGCGTCTATCTCCTGCTCTGGATAGGCTATCGCCAGATAAGTCTCTTGTGTCGGAACTACTCCCAGCTCCTTCAGGTGCTGGATTATCTCGTCCTTGTCCTTCCCATGCGGCCCTGTTAATACCCCCTGCTGCATCGAATATCTCCTGTCTAGCTTGGTCTATTGTTATATCACCTGCGTCATATCTTTTCCAGATATTTGCTATGGTTTCTTGGTTTTTCTTCTGCCCTTTATAGGCTGGTGTAAACAGACCTCTAACAGCTTCCCAAGTGATGGATTGCATCTCTCTTGGCAGCACTCCTGCCTCTGCAGCTGCTTGCCTGTACGCTTCAGCATAAAGACCATAAGAACCAACAGCACCAGTGATTGAAGACTTGCCGCCAGCTTTGAAGTTTTCCATCACTTCTTGATGGTTTCCTGAGAAAGGACGCAAGTGACCAGCTGCCACTGCATGGGTATCGATAGTGACATCACCTTGGTCAGACATAGGGCTGAGAATATTGTTATAGAAGCTGCGCACCTTGTGCATCATGCCGAGCTGCTCATCGATATTCTCACGTGAGCCGTTTTCGATGATATTGATGGCTTTTTTGATATCACCAAAGCCGTTCCAAGCTGTGCCTGACTTTTCGCCTTTTGTAGTCATCTGGAAATCAATTAAATCACCTTCTGGTGTAATGACCCTATGTCCACCCTCTGGATTGTTTACCTCATCCCAGAAACGAATGAAGATAGCCTTTTGAACAGAGTTCATCTCCTGAAACTGCTTATCCTTCATATTTTTAAGGTCGAGCTTCAGCATTTTTTGCGGCAATGGGTTTTGCTTTTTAATCATACGCCTGAACGCTGATGCCATTTTTTTGTCGAAGATATCTGTTGGCTTAATCTGGTTATAAGCATCAAGAGTTCTGATGCCTAAATCGTAGTTCATATACCAGTCTTTTTGTGGTGACAGAGATGCCATCACACCAGCCACCTGATGAAGTGCCAGACCATATTTGTCAGCTGCTTGCTGGCTTAGTCTGTTTGCGCCTACATACCATTGTCTTGCCCGTTCACGATATTCAGGGCTGACACTTTTATACAGGTGCAATAGGTTGTTTTTGATGTGGTCTACAAAGATTTGGTCATCAGGTCTATTGTCGCCTTTCTGCCGTTCACCTTTGATGCCTAGATAGTTCATAACTTTTGGCAGTAATTTGCCGCCCAAGTCTGAGTTCAATATTGCATCAGAACCAATCTGCAAAGGCTCTCCAGCCAAAGCATCTTCTGTTGCTCTTACAGCAGTTGGCCTTCTGGGAGATATCCGCATTGGGTCGTTGAATGCCTCAGCTGTAAAAAGCTCGCCAACTGGTTGGTCAGCTGACGTTTCAAACTTTTTTCCTGATTGCTGCTGCCTCACTCTGTCTAGGTACTTGTTAAGGTACTTCGTCACATTGCCTTTATTGTCTGCCAATGCTGCTGCACCGTTCACAATACGCTCAGCTGCTTCGACTGGGTTGCGACCTAAATCAAGTGTCAGGTCACGTAAAGCATCCTCAACCAAACTTCTATCGTTAGCACTTATGTCTTGGTCGCCAGCTACCTGTCGCCTAAGAGTGTCTATTCTGGCTCTGTTGTCATCTATGCCTTGCTGTCTCCGAGCTGCATCTAATGGATTGCCTTCTGGATAGACTGGGATAGTTAATCTGGGTATTCCACCAGAAGTCTGGTTATTGACAGCAATGCCCTGCTTCTGAACTTCTTCAGCAATTCTTGCAATGATATTCCTGATATTATCTACACGCTGATTAGTGCCCTTCACGCTTTTTATCAGCTGTTCGAGCTGTGGCTTGATGTCCTGATGCTCAGGCATTTGTGCCATGCGTTCAGCTACTGCCACTTGCTGTTGTCTATCCAAGCCTGTGCTTTCGAATACTTGGCCTACTGGAGCAGCCATATTAGTAACTGGTCGGTTAGCTTCGAAGTCCTGCCTGTCTAGCTTCTCTTGTGTTTCTCTTGCAGCAGTACGGTCTTGGTTCTGTGCATCTAAAGCTGCTCGAACAGACGGAGATTGTGTTTCACGAACACCAGTATTGTCTCTGTTTTGTCTGATGTAGTTAGCCACATTGCTGCGTTTGCCTGTAAGCGCATCGATAGCCCGACCACCAACCACTGCGCCAGCTTGAGCTGCAGTAAGAGCTGGGTTTACAGCAAACAGACCGCCAGTCAAAGCCAGCTTAGCTGGAGCTTCGATAGCTTTTCTAACAGCGTAACCTTGCCCTAATTCCAGAGGATTAAGCAAGTCAGTAACACGGGAAACGCCACCTTTCAGCCCTTGATTGTGTAAGGCGGTCAGCTCGTTACCTTCACGCATGAGAGATAGCAGACGCTGGCCTTCACTTGTATTTCCTACAAGCTGGTCTACAGCGTTAAACTGTTCTCTTGTGACTGTACCTTTGGTTTTGTTTCTAGCGTTACGTAGACCTGTTTTTGCGAGGTTTTTTAACCGCTTTGTTTCTTCTGTATCTGTCTTTGCATCTGGCTTGAGGCTTTTGCCGAGGGCTGTTTCCTCAGTCTTTATTTCTTCAGCAATGCTGACATGAGCATCATCGAGCAAAGCTCGTGCGCCTTTTGGGTTCATCGGCTGAGATACATTGCCAGTATTGAAGTCATTGTTTTTGGCTGTAGCGTCTAAGCGTCTGGCAAGATTACCAGCTGCTTCCATGTCGTCAGGAGCTGTAAGACCGCCAGCTGTAGCAAGCTCTGTGCCTGTTCTAAGGCCAGTACCTGCGCCAAAGCCACCAACTGCACCAGCTGCTGCTTGGTCAGCTGCCTGAACTGGGTCGAAGCCAGCTTCCGTGCCAACTGTTTCAGCTGCGTACTGTAATGGGTTCTGAATAGCTTCAGTTCCAGATTCTCTTGCACCAGCTCCAACTACACGCTGGGCCGCGTTACCTACGTTCTGACCAAATACGCCTTTAGCACCAAAGCGTTCAGCTGTTGCAATACCAGCTGCAGCTACCGCAGCGACAGCTAAGTCTTCTGGCGTTACTTGTGTGCGACCATCATTTTCTGCTCGCTTTTCTGCGATTGGTGAAACATAACTTGCAAAGTAAGCTGGTGCGCTAATCATAGCAGCTGCCATGTCTGGCAAACTGGTCACTGCTGCCTCACCCATAAAGGCAAGGACGTTCTGTGGTGTGGGGTTAGACTTAACTTCATTCCACGGTGTCAGTGGCTGGTAGTTTAGTGCTTTCCTGTTCTTCGCCAGATAGTCAGCTGCGTTTTCAAACTCTTTGCCTGTAAACCCAAGTGGATTTACGTTGCCAGATGGAAGGTCTTTTTCATCCATCATCCGCATATTTTTAAGGTCACTAAACTGAAACCCATCATCGCCTGTAGGCAGATATAAACGTGGGTTCTCATAGCCAGTCAGTGCTTTGTTTACGGTAGGCATAAAGTCAGTGATGCCCTCGCCCATAGCGTAGACCCTGTCCATCATACCTTTGCCTAATGTTCCTATAACACTAGGCTGTTCTGGAGCAGCGGCTGGCTGTCTTTGTTGCTGTATCATCTGAGCGATACGAGACGCAGCGGCAGTGTCTCCTGCAGCATCTGCATTACGCAGTGCTTGCAAAAGCTGGTTCATGTCCATGCCATGCTCCTATGGTTGCGGATTAAGGTATTTCTGCACTAGAGCGTCATCATCACTGGTGGGCTGCTGTGGAGTAGTCGGTAATGGGTCTCCCATCACATCTTCAAAGTCATATCCTGCAGCTTCATATTCATTTTTCAGTGCTTGGATAACTCTGAGATAATGCGTCTTGATGCGCATCACGTTGTCATAAAGCTGCCTTGGGCTTTGTTTCTGTGACAAGCTACCAAGTGCAGAGTTAAGTAACACCAATTCCTGATTAGACACTTGGCCCAAAGCACCTCCTGTTGGACTATCGTTTCGCATCTGCTGCAATCTATCGAAACCAATGTTTGACTTGATTGTGTCAGTTAGTGCTTGGAAGTCAGCTGCAGGAGTTCCAGCAAACATCTCGCCCATAGTCGTAGTGCCGAGGCCAGTGACGTTATTGCGGAAGTCTCCGTCACCTTCGAACACGCCAGTCTGTTCATTTAAACCATGACCGACAGCAATCATATTCAATGCTCTGTCTAAGTCTTGAATCACGATTGCATTATAAGGTGATGCAGTCTTTTTCCCCTGTCCTTTGCCTTTCATAGCTTTCTGGCCTAGAGCGTCACGATACTGGCCCATGACTTTGGCGTTATATTCTCTTAGTGCATTACTGCGATTTAAATCCTGTATTCTGCCGTATTCTTCTGTGCCTTTTTCGATAGCGTTAAGACCACCTTGCGAAGCACCACCTGCTATCTGACCACCGACACGCATAAGCATCTCGTTTGTGCCTATCCTTTGTGAAGGCAGAGCCAGTGGTGCGCCTGAGCGAGCGTTTGGAGCTGTCAGTATCGGTGGAGGCATATTCATACCCATTGCAGCAGCTGGGTTAGATAGGATGCCGCCATTCATATTAGGATAAACTGGAATATTGACCCTCATTGGGTCTAGTAATTGATACATATTCAGCCCCTGTTAAATATATGGATTGCCGCCAAAATTCATTTGACTACCGCTAAAGTATTGTTGCTGTCTTTCTGGTGACATGAAATTGCCATAGCTGCTTGAAACAGCTGGCTGCTGTGTTGCAAAACTTGGCATATTAAACTGTCTTCCAAAACCGAAGCCAGACATAGCACCGCCAAAGCCACCCATCATGGGGTCAGTTAAGTTTGGTTGTACTTGACCCACAGCTTGTGGAGCATTGTTAAGGATGCCAGCGTTGTATTTCATATATTGGTCCATAGCAAAGTCACGGTCACCTTCAAAGGCTGCTCTATTCGCATCCATCTGTCCTTGGTCACCTGCTCTTCTTAGCTCACCAGCTGCAAGCATCTGGTTTGCACCTGCGTTGTCCTGACCCAACCCATAAAGCGCACCTAAATTCTGGTTCGCTGTTGTCATATTAGCCAGCTGGTTCTGCTGCGCAGTCAATGAGCGGTCAACAAGCTGGTCTGAGATGTTTGCGGTGGTATCAGACAATCTATCTTGGAAACCACGCTCTAAAATTGCCTCTTTAGTTCCTCGTCTGCTGGAGTTTGTGTTACCTGTAGCAGATGCAGACAATCCAGTCTGAGGGAGCTGGTTTTCCATCAGATTTCTGTAATCATTACGCATAGCATTACGTATTAATGGGTCTGCATTGGAGCTGGCATAGTTGATAGCGTTGCCAAGCATATCCTGAGAGGCTTGATTGTATAAATCAGAATAGTTTTGTCCAAAACCACGACCCAGATTCATAAAATTAGTGGCATCAGCTGCACCAGCCCTGCCAGTGCCTTCCATAGCGTTGATAGCGTCAGTTTGTGCTTGGTTTACACCAGCGTAGGTCGGGCCACCGTAATAGCCAGCATCCAGTGAGGCGTTGAGTGCGTCAGTACCGCCCCGATACATATCGCTTATGTATGGCTTGGCTAGGTTGAACCCTGCCATCTGCGCTTGAATAGCAGCTTCCTGCGCTTTCCGCTGCTTGTTTGCTGCAGACATACCCATAAGGCCGCCAGCTATAGACGCAAAAGCTCCAAAAGACATTTTTTTATTCCTTAATGTTTACACATTTATCCATGCGTTACCGTTGTAGAGAACCAGACCCTCTGAACCATCACCCAAGGCATCCCAAGGTGAGACGTTGAATTTCAACATTCCTTTGATTGGGTTTTTGGGGGGTTCATCGAGTACCTCTACACCAGCCACAACGAGTGACCGTAGGGAGTTCTCTATGCGTTGAAGTTCGTCCTGTAGATAACGGATGACGCTCTCTTCCAGCACAGGTGTAGACCCACGCTGATATCCGCTGAGGACAACATTATTCTTTTCATTGACCGCCATTTTACACCTTGCCTGTCGTTGTCACATCAAGGTCAAAACCGCTGAATTGAAAATCTTTATAATCATTTGCTGCTACAGTCATTTTGTAGCTTAGGTATCTTCCAGCTGCCCTGCTATCTATCTTGTAATCAGTTGAGATATCGAAAGTAGCTGAGGCACTATAGTTCGGGTTTTGATTAGGTATGTCAGATGCGCCAAATTCAAAGAAAACTTGCGTATTTTGCGTATTTTCTGTGCTTATCTGAGGCAGCATCCTTGTGACGACCTTATAGCCATCGAGCGGCTGCTGTATTTCATCTAAATCTATCCCTACACGCTCTAACGAAGGCAACTTGGTTGCTGTAGTATCGAGGTCGAAAGCTAGTGAGCCGCCATCTGCTAAGTCTAAGGCCCATAATTTAGATGATGCTATGTTATTGGCTGTATCTTGGTTGCCGACCATCAAAGTGTGCCTGTTGAAGCTGTTCTCTTGGTCATAATATGAGCCGCCTACCAGCGCATATGTGGTTGTCGAGTTTGCGTAGGTAGACACGGAGTTTACATTGGCTGTTGCTCCTGCACTTACATTAGGTAAGTCCATCAATGACCATGTGTTATTACGGTAGTTATAGACAGCTGCCCTGTTGCATCGGGCCGTATCCACGAAGTTGACTAGGCTATCACCTGATTGGTAACAAAAATAGATTTCTGACAGAGCCTCGTTGTGTTGCACAAAGAACCTGTCGGCGTTTTTCTTATTCATGCCGCCATAAACAAACTGTCTTATGCGTTCATCAGATATTGACTTGCGTGTCGTTCCATCTGTGACATAAATCTCGTTATTACCAAACACGAAGTGCTTGCCATCTACCTCGACCACACAGTTTTGATTGATGATGCCTTCGTCTCCGAATAGTTTGCGGAAGTTAAACAAGAATGTGCCGCCTACAAACTCCATCAATATTGCTTCTGATGAGCTGTAGATTACGAAGTTTGTTCCAAGCTCGAGACCATCAACTATTGGGGTCTGCATCTGCACAAGGTCGTTAAACCCAGCTGACTTAGTTGTATCTGTTTCATCCCAGCTATCAGGCACGGAGTTCGCATCGACTAGGTTTGAAAAACGCACTCTGTTTGGGAAACTGGTCGTGCCCTCGGTCATACCTAATGCTATTAGGAAGTCTCCGAAGGGCCGTAGGGCGTTGGCTCTGTGGTTGCTGGGCCAGTTAGGCAGGTCAGCAAAGTTTGCCATCAGTGGCCCTTTGTAGACTGGCACTCTGTCTGGTCTGTTGATGTAAGTAACATCTGCCAGTGAGCTGATGGTGAAAGGTCTGGGGTCTGTTGTTCCTGTGATAGAACCAGCTACGTTGGTAAATGACCCAGATACATATTCTGAGATGTTCCAAACATCACTCACAACAATTACTGAATCAAAACCAGAGCTTGGCACGACACCAAAAGCTGCTCTGGGGTCGAACCCTATGTTGTCTTTAATGTCTCGGAATACTGGTGAGCGTGAGACTTTGCCTTCGTCAAAACGGACATTAACGCCTTTAGTAAAACCTGTTATTGGCAGGTTGTATGGATTAAGGTCAGTGATAACCCCAGTCTGCCCGAGGTTACGTAGAGGGAGTGTAGTTTGTGGCATTACTACCCCCTTTAATCTGGCTGCAGCGTGTTAGCTAGGCTTAGGTTGATTATTGAACCTGCTTTACCAATGCTAGAAGGCCGAATAACTCCGAAGCCATAC
>PBDH01000028.1 GCA_002717305.1 Gammaproteobacteria bacterium
AGTGAGTTAGACAATTCCTTGATCGTCATCATGCCTTGGGTCATCTCCTGCTCGTTAGCCAGAACTGCCAAAAGAGTAAACTGGGTAGCCTTGATGCCCGATGGTTTTAAGGCATGATCAAACAATTGAGTGATCATCCGACTAGTCTTGCGAACATTAAAGCACGCACAGTTCTGCAGCCGCCTAAAATCCGTATCAACCATAATCAATCCTGTTAAGTGCATATACACTAAAGTAGATTTATCAGGCTATCAAAAAAAAGCTGCCCTAAGGCAGCCTTAGAAGTGATTATGGTGGAGACGGCGGGATTTGAACCCGCGTCCGTCAGTCCGCTGCCAAACGCTCTACATGCTTAGTCGCGTTTTTTAATTTAAGTCTGGGTCTCCCAACGCACAGGGATTGCCGTTCCGAGTCCAGTAAAAATTTAGCTTCTCAACCCCGGACAAAGCGCTGAAGCGAGTCTCTGTTTCGAACCCTGTTGATAAAGACCAGAGACGATCCCCATCCAGGGTCTAGCTTATGCTGCTAGAGCGTAGTTTTCGTCGTTGGCAGTTATAGCTAACGAGTCCACAGTTGGGTTAACGAGCACTGTAGAACTACTCGGCATGCACATTTGGTTTTGTAACCGGCGTCGAATCCATATCGTCCCCTCGAATTCAATTATTGACCATTTCGATTAAATTTGAAATCTCTTGGGTGAAAATCCAGAATCCACAGAAAATTAGAAGGTATCCAATAATTCTATTGATGAGTCGAATACGGTTTGCGTCGAGTGCCCGTCTCAACGCCGTCCCGGTGATGGCGACGCATATGTATACGACAGCATCAATTCCGCCGGCGAGAGCGCCCATCGAAAGTTGTGTTTCTATCGAATGTGTCGGCTCGACGAAGGGTCCAAATACGGCTAAGAAAAAAATCAAAACCTTCGGATTCACAACGGCGATAAAAAAACCGGCTATGAATCCTCCTTGCGTGGTCAATCGGTCGGGCAAGACCGGTGAACCGGCAGTGACCAGCTGGTACCCGAAATAAAGAAGCAGCAATAAGCCGATCAATGTAAGGGCCGTTGTGAGCTCGGGCATCGCAATTAGCAGTGCAGAAAGTCCAAAAACTGTGGTCAAGGCAAAGATTGTTATACCAAGTCCGTGCCCAAGGGCCCCACTAATACCGACCTGCATACCCCGAGCGGCTGACATTGATAAAATCAGTAGCCATGACAAACCAGGAGAGGAGGCTCCAGCAAGACAGAGGAGGGCTAGTTTCGCCCAGTCAGCTTCTGTCACTAGCGAACCTGGTGTCTTACAGCACGTTGCTTTTCAATGTTCCACTCACGATCCCGAATGGTATCCCTTTTGTCGTGTTGCTTTTTGCCTCGCGCAAGACCGATCTTAATTTTTACCAAGGGACCTTTCCAATACATTTCCAGCGGAATACATGCATGTCCTTTCTGACTGAGAGCGCCGTGAATTGTTGCTAATTCCTTTTTATGCAAGAGTAACTTTCGGGTTCGGATTGGATCCGCTATGACGTGCGTCGAAGCAGATTCGAGCGGAGTAATTTGCGAATTCAAGAGAAACGCCTCACCATTCCGAACGATAACGTAGGTATCACTAAGATTGGCTTTGCCCGCTCTTATAGATTTTACTTCCCAGCCGTGGAGTTGCATGCCAGCCTCGAATGTTTCATCGATCTGGTAGTCAAATCTTGCGCGTTTATTCTGCGCGATTTGGTTACTGCTGCTTTTTGATTTCTTGGCCATGGCGCGCGACTTTACGTATATTTGTTAATTCGTCAAACGATTGAGGAACGGATGCCTAAAATTACACGAAGTGCAATAGTGTCTCATACTCCGGAACAAATGTTTGACTTGGTCAATGGCTTTGAACGTTATCCAGAATTCTTACCGTGGTGCGGCGCCGCCCGCGTTATAGAGGCCACAGACACAATAATTGTTGGAGAATTGTACATACAGAAAGGCAGTATTCGGCGATCTTTTATAACCAAGAATACGTTGACGCCACCAGCACGAATTGATTTATCCCTCGTTGAGGGCCCGTTCAAATCGCTCAGAGGCTATTGGCTCTTTGAAGCCATTGGATCAGAAGCTTGTCGCGTCTGTTTGGACCTAGAGTTTGATTTTTCGGGACGTTTGATTAGTATCGCGTTCGGGCCTATATTCTCGCAAATTGCTGGCAGTCTGGTTAATGCATTTTGCGATCGTGCAGATCAGCTTTATGGACAATGATTCGTGAAGGTAAAGGTTGTTTACGCAAAGGCGGATAACCAGCACGTTATTGACCTGGAAGTTACTGAAGGCACGACCGTTTATCAGGCTGCAGAACAGTCGGGTCTGGCTGGCCTATTTCCTGAACTCGATCTTAAAACAATACCCATGGGCATATTTGGTGTCCTTGTTAAAAAGGCCACCACCAAGATCCTTCGTCCGGGCGACCGGGTGGAGTTGTATCGATCTTTGATAACGGATCCGAAGGAGAACCGCCGGACTCGCGCTGAAAATCAGAAACTAGGTCGTTCTTAAAGTTAACAATCAGATAGTTGTTTTGCTGTACGCTGCCATCGAAATCTATGCGCTCCAAATAAATCCAGCGGTTTGGATTGAACGTGTTAACTGTGATCGGTGATCCGAGGAGGAATTGAACCTGATCTCTGGTCATACCAATTTTTAAACGCTCAATCCGTTCGGTGATTAACTGGTTTCCTTGCTTAACGTGATCCTTGTAAATACCAGGGAAACTGCACCCCACTAGTAAAAGCGTGGCAAAAAGAATGTGGATGGAAATCGGGCGCATTAATATCTTCCTACGAAAATTCTTGGCAGAATAACAAAGATGACTAGCAAATGAGTCCATTGATCATGCAATACGAAACCGATGAGCTAAAAAAAGTAGGTTTGAAAGCGACGTTGCCAAGAATTCATGTGTTGCAACTATTGCTTTCCAATGAAGGTGAGCATATGTCGGCTGAGGTCGTATATCGAAAACTGCATGAATTAGGCATAGATGTAAATCTAGCAACGATTTACCGCGTCTTGACTCAATTTGAGGAGGCAGGGCTAGTGATGCGCCATCAGTTTGATGCGACGACAAGCGTTTTTGAGTTGGAGCGTCATGATCATCATGACCATATGGTCTGTGTGCGATGCCAACGAGTTATTGAATACGTAAATCCCAAGATTGAGGCATTGCAGGAAAGTATCGCAAACGAGCATGGATGCCAAATGGTTGACCACACGCACGTTATTTATGTGATATGTCGTGAGTGTTTGGCGAAACAATAATGGAACCGAGCCCCCTTCTAGACCCCAGTGTTCTCTTTTTTATCCTCGGATTATTCGCCGGCCTCGTCCGCTCAAATCTTGAAGTGCCAGTTGCAATTGCTCGTTTTTTGTCTCTTTATTTGTTGATGGCGCTTGGTTTAAAGGGCGGATTCTCGCTTGCCGAGAGTGGATTTAATCCTGCGATCTTAAGAGATTTGATCTTCGCAATAGGGTTGGCGCTAACGATTCCATTTTTTAGTTTTGTGCTTTTGAAGCGTGTTATTGAACCGCTGGATGCACTTGCAATTTCTGCTACATACGGATCTGTATCCGCCGTAACGTTTATCACCGCGACTCAGTTTTTGGAGACAAATGGTCTCGAATATGGCGGCCACATGGCTGCGGCGATGGCCCTCATGGAATCTCCGGCGATCATCTTTGCAATTCTGATGGCGAATTTGTATAGGAGCCAAGAGGCGCGCAA
Source organism: Gammaproteobacteria bacterium (assembly GCA_002717305.1). Taxonomy (GTDB): domain Bacteria; phylum Pseudomonadota; class Gammaproteobacteria; order Pseudomonadales; family Litorivicinaceae; genus HIMB30. The sequence goes on from PBDH01000028.1 coordinate 3,762, forward strand.
AGAGCATGAGGGATTGTCGGCTGTTCTTAAGGAATCCTTCACGGAGGGCGCTCAGATTTTATTATTAGGTGCCATGGTGATTGGAATCATTACCGGTGGTTCTGGTGAAACGATCATGGACCCATTCACGGGCATGATTTTCAAAGGTATGCTCGCGTTCTTTCTACTGGATATGGGTGTTGCAACCGCGAAAAGGCTCACAGATTTACGTAATGTTCCCAAGCGTTTAGTATTCTATGGGGCGCTCGCGCCAATCGCGCATGCCTCTATAGCGTTATTGCTCTCTTGGGCTGGGGGTTTATCAGTTGCCAATGCCACGCTTTTGGCGGTACTGGCTGGATCGGCATCTTATATAGCGGTTCCGGCAGTGTTGAAGAACGCCCTGCCCGAATCGAACCCGAGTCTGTACCTCGGCCTCTCCCTCGGGCTTACGTTTCCATTTAACATAATCATGGGTATACCACTTTACTACTGGGCGGCCAATCAATTTATTGGTGGTTAGCCACGGAGTAATTCAGCCGCCGCAAGGCGAGTGCTGTCGGTGATAAAGTGCCCTCCCAACATTCTGGCAATTTCGTTGATGCGCTGCTCGCGATCGAGCAAGTATGCTTTTGAAATCGTGACATCTGAATCTGTTTTTTTCTGCACATGTAGATGTTGGTCAGCCTGGCCAGCGACTTGTGGCTGGTGGGTGACCACCAAAACCTGTGAATTACTAGCAAGTTCGGTGAGTAGGTTGCCAACCTTGGCCGCAGTCTTCCCCCCGATACCAACGTCCACCTCGTCAAAAACTAGAGTCGGCGTGGCTAATCTGGTCGCTGCTATGACCTGAATGGCAAGACTTACCCTTGACAACTCGCCACCCGACGCGATTTTTGAAAGCGGCCCACCTTGTTGTCCGGGATTTGGCTGAAAGAAAAACTGAATTATCTCGGCGCCAGTCGCTTTAAGTGTGTCATTTGGGATCAATTTAACCTCAAACGTACCATGCTCCATGCCAAGTCCATGGAAGTTGGTGGTTACCTGTCGAGAAAGTTGTTCCGCTGCAGCCGATCGAATCGCGGTTAACTCAGAGGCTCGCTGTTGAGCAACTGCGTCAAGTTGTGCGACTTTGCTTTCAAGCATTGGGATACGGTCACTAGCTTCTGCAATACCCTCGAGGCGCGACTTCAGGCTTTCATGATGTTGAACTAGGTGCCCTGGTTCGACCTTATGTTTACGAGCAAGGTCAAATATCTGAGCAAGACGGTCTTCAACGAACTGAAGACGCTCTGGGTCGATCTCAAATTGATCTCGTGCGTGCTGTATTTCGTTTCTAGCCTCGCCCAGCGCAATAGCCGCTTCGTCGAGTAAAATGGAAGCATTCTGGAGTCGGCTATAACCGTCTGCAATTTGGTTAACATTGGTCAGCAACCGCTCGGTGTGATTGATGATACCGCCATTGTCGTCTCCTGCCAGTAGCGCGAGCGATTGCTCTGTTACGCGAATAAATGTATCGCCAGATGCAAGTTGACGCTGCTCTTGATCGAGCTGCTCGAACTCACCATCTTTGAGGTTTAAGGAATTGAGTTCTTCAACTTGAAAAGCTAACAGCTCCCTTTCCGTGTCTGCTCTTGATGCGTCGGTCTTCAGGGTCTGCAAAGCGGATAACGCGCTTGTCCACTCATAGTAAGCAGTTTCAAATGTAGTAAGGGTCTGGCTCTGATCTGCAAACTCGTCGAGTAATTCAAGCTGATGTTTAGGTTGTAACAATTTTTGGTTTGCATGCTGCGTGTGCATCAAAACCAGCTGTTCAGATAATTCTCTCAGTTGCGACGTTGAGATAGGAGTGCCATTCACGTATGCCTTTGATCTGCCCTCAGAGGTCAGCGTACGTCGAAGTACTAACTCATCGTCCTGATCGAGCTCGTTTACGCGGAGCCAATTTTTTGCAGACGGCAAGCGCGCGATATCAAACTCTGCGATAATTTGAGCCCTTTCCGTCCCGGCGCGCACAAGTCCAGTGTCGGCGCGGGCGCCGAGTGCGAGCTCAAGGGCATCGAGAATCAGCGATTTACCTGCCCCTGTATCACCAGTCACAGCAATACAGCCTCCGGTCAACTCTAAGTCAACCGAAGCTAGCGTAGCTAAATTTTTTACATTCAGTTGTAAGAGCATTTATCTGTCTGTTGAAACTCGACGATCTGACCTTATACATGCGTTGCTCGGGTAGTGTATCTCACTCGCAGGGCAAACATGGAGGAGAATATGATTGACGAAACATCATCGAAAAAAGATGACGTCATAAAGGACACAGGGGATGCGTCTGTAGCTAATCAAACAGCGGAGCGTGAAGCTGTCGAGATTGTCGAGAATGTCGCTGTAACTTCACCAGATACTGATGATTCTGCGAGTGCGGAGACTCAGTTAGAAGAGCTTAATGAGGCACTACTTCGCAGTCAGGCCGATTTACAAAATAGCCGTCGTCGAGCAGAGCGCGATATTGAAAATGCTCATAAGTATGCTGTTGAGAAGTTCGTCAAAGATCTTCTTGCTGTAATTGATTCGATGGATCGAGCGCTCGAATTGGCCACCACAACCGACGGGTTCGATGTGGCTATGCTTGAGGGAACTCAAATGACTCATAAATTGTTGCTAGATACGATATCAAGGCATGGTGTTGAGCCTATTGATCCGGCCGGCGAACCTTTTGATCCTCAACAACATCAAGCAATGAGTGCGGTGGAGTCAGCGGATCAGGAGCCTAACACCGTGATGGCGGTGATGCAAAAGGGTTACACATTGGAGGGCCGAGTGATTCGTGCAGCAATGGTGGTAGTTACTAAGGCCAAAGCTAACTGAACACTTGAACACGGTTAAAAAACCGCAATAAAGAACATTAATCTCCCGGCGATCCGGGCATGGAAGAACAGAGAGGCATAACCATGGGAAAGATCATAGGAATCGATCTTGGGACAACGAATTCTTGTGTTGCTGTATTGGAGGGAGGCAAGCCGCGGGTAGTTGAGAACGCCGAGGGCGACCGGACTACACCCTCAATCATAGCCTATACCGACGATGAAATTTTAGTTGGTCAACCAGCGAAGCGCCAGTCCGTAACTAATCCAACTAATACCGTGTTTGCAGTTAAGAGGCTCATCGGTCGTAAATTCAGTGACGATGTCGTCCAGAAAGATATCAAAATGGTACCTTACGAAATCGTGGGCGCTGACAACGGTGACGCCTGGGTTGAAGTCAATGGGGACAAGCTCGCTCCTCCGCAGATTTCCGCAGAAGTTTTACAAAAGATGAAAAAAACAGCGGAGGATTACCTGGGCGAAGGGGTGACAGAGGCTGTGATCACGGTTCCCGCGTATTTCAATGATAGTCAGCGGCAAGCTACCAAGGACGCAGGTAAGATTGCTGGGTTGGACGTAAAACGTATTATTAACGAGCCAACCGCTGCGGCATTGGCCTATGGGATGGACCAAGCGCGCGGAGATTCGGTTATTGCTGTTTACGATCTCGGAGGGGGTACGTTTGATATTTCGATCATTGAGATAGCAGAGGTTGACGGTGAACATCAGTTTGAGGTGCTGTCGACAAATGGCGACACATTCCTCGGAGGCGAAGACTTTGACCTCCGGGTTATTGATTTCTTAGCTGATTCTTTTCAGAAGGATCAGGGGATGGATCTCAAGGGGGATCCTCTGGCTATGCAGCGTCTCAAAGAAGCGGCAGAAAAGGCCAAGATCGAGCTATCATCAAGCCAGCAAACCGATGTAAATCTTCCTTACATCACAGCTGACGCTTCTGGTCCAAAGCACCTCAATTTGAAATTAACTCGGGCAAAGCTTGAGTCTTTGGTCGAAGATCTGGTGGAGCGTACACTTGCTCCAGTGAAGCAAGCACTTGAGGACGCGGGTCATTCAACGTCTGAAGTCAACGATGTAATTTTGGTCGGTGGCCAGACTCGCATGCCTTTGGTACAGGAAAAGGTCAAAGGATTTTTTGGTAAAGAGCCACGCCGGGATGTTAATCCGGATGAGGCGGTCGCTATGGGGGCGTCGATTCAAGGGGCGGTATTATCGGGTGATGTTAAAGATGTTTTACTATTAGATGTCACGCCGTTATCCCTCGGTATCGAGACTATGGGTGGTGTGATGACTGCTTTGATCGAAAAAAATACGACAATTCCAACAAATAAGACCCAAGTGTTCTCGACTGCTGAGGATAACCAAACAGCCGTGACTATTCATGTCTTGCAGGGGGAACGTAAGCAGGCAGGGCAAAATAAGTCACTCGGGCGATTCGATTTGGCGGATATTCCTCCATCCCCACGCGGTATGCCGCAGATTGAAGTAGCGTTTGATATTGATGCAAACGGCATTTTGAATGTGTCTGCAAAAGACAAAGCCACGGGAAAAGAGCAATCAATCGTGATTAAGGCTTCTTCTGGGTTATCCGATGAAGAAATCGAGAAAATGGTCAAGGATGCTGAAGCGAATGCAGATGCTGATAAGCAGTTTGAAGAGCTTATCAGTGCTCGGAATACAGCCGATGGAATGATTCATGCCACAAAAAAATCGATGACCGAAGCAGGTGACAAATTATCGGTAGACGAAAAGGCGCCTGTCGAAGCAGCCATTACCGAGCTTGAGGAAGCGCTAAAAACTGAAGATAAAGAAACAATCACGGCGAAGACGACGGTTCTAACCGAAGCGTCCGCCAAGATTGCAGAAAAGCTTTACGCAGCTGCGGATGCAGAAGGAAGCGATACAGGAGCCGATGTCGAGACATCAACATCACAGGATGACATCGTTGATGCCGAGTTTGAGGAAGTAAAGGACGACGAAAAGAAGTGAGTCGGATGACTCAATTCTCACGGTGGGAGACCTGAGTGGCCAAGCGCGACTGTTATGAGATTCTAGGGGTATCCAAGGACGTTTCTGATTCTGACCTCAAAAAATCCTATCGCCGTCTCGCAATGAAATGTCATCCGGATCGTAACCCGGGCGATTCCGAGGCGGAAGAAAAGTTTAAGGAGTTGTCAGAAGCCTACGAGATTTTATCGGATTCTGAAAAGCGGACTGCTTACGACCGTTATGGCCATGACGCTTTCGAGGGTGGTGCAGGTGGCCCAGGTGGCGGGTTCCACAGCAGTGGTGCAAGTTTCTCGGATATTTTTGGTGATGTGTTTGGAGATATTTTCGGCGGTGCAGGCCCCGGTGGCGGCCGATCTTCAGTGCAGCGCGGGAGTGATCTAAGATACACAGTGGATTTGACTCTCGAAGAAGCAGTGTTCGGTATAGAGAAGACCATTCGGGTTCCACGCCTCGCTGAGTGTGGTGTCTGTAATGGTGCTGGTGCAAAGCCGGGATCTACTCCAAAAACCTGCCAGACCTGTAATGGGCAAGGCCAAGTGCGCATGCAGCAGGGTTTTTTCGCGATCCAGCAGACTTGCCCAAGATGTCATGGACAGGGGAAAGTGATAACCGATCCTTGCGGTGATTGCCGTGGGCAAGGCCGTAAAGAGGAAACGAAAACGCTATCAGTCAAAATTCCAGCTGGTGTCGACACCGGTGATCGTGTTCGTTTATCTGGTGAAGGCGAGGCGGGAGTTAATGGTGGACCGGCTGGTGATCTCTATGTTCAAGTGAATGCCAAAGAGCATCGGATTTTTACTCGCGATGGCAGAGATTTGTACTGTGAAGTCCCTATTTCGTTTACGGATGCGGCTTTAGGCGGTGAGCTAGAAGTGCCGACCTTAGATGGTCGAGTGAAGCTGAAGGTGCCGAAGGGAACGCAGTCTGGTAAATCGTTTCGGGTGAGAGCTAAAGGGGTGAAGCCAGTACGTGGAGGAGCGCAGGGCGACTTGTTGTGCCGGGTGTCCGTCGAAACGCCCATAAACCTGACGGCAAAGCAGCGCGAGTTGCTAGAGGAGCTGCATGAAACTCTTAACCACAAAACGCATGCGCCGAAGCGCGAGGGATGGTTCGATAGCGTTAGGTCCTTCTTTGATGAGATGAAGTTTTAATGGTTGCGATCGTAATTGCCGGTGCATCAGGAAAAATGGGACGTGCACTCATCGAAGCTACCTTAGAAAATATCGATGCAGAACTGGTAGGCGGAACTGTTCGATCTGGTTCCTCTTTAATTGGTGCGGATGCAGGTGAGTTGGTTGGAAAAAAAAAGGTTGATGCACCAATTCGTGATTCTCTAGAAGCTTTTTCTAGTCAAGGGCCTGTAGTAATTGACTTTTCTACAATTGATTCAACAATGGACCACCTCTCTTGGTGCGTTAGCCGCGGGGCCCCCTGTGTGATTGGAACGACAGGTTTTTCGGTTAATCAGGAACAAAGTATTTCAGAGGCCGCAAAAAAGATTCCCGTAATATACGCGCCGAACTTCAGCGTGGGAGTTAATGTCGTTTTTGACCTGCTCGCTCGAGCGGCGCGGCTTTTCGGGGATACGGTCGATATAGAAGTAATTGAGACGCACCACCGCCAAAAGCTCGATGCGCCCAGCGGTACCGCATTGGCTTTAGGACGAATCATTGCGAATGCACTTGATCGAGATCTCGACACAACGGCAGTGTACGGCCGTGAAGGACAAACGGGCATCAGGCCGCGCGATCAGATTGGCTTTGCAACTGTTCGAGGTGGTGATGTAGTCGGCGACCATACGGTACTTTTCGCCGCGGATGGTGAACGTGTTGAGATCACGCATAAAGCTTCCAATCGGAAAACATTTGCTAGTGGCGCCGTAAGGTCAGCTGTATGGGCTTCTCAGCAAGAACCGGGTCTTTATTCGATGAGGGACGTCCTCGGTATCTGAGTAAAACCTTCAGGCTTAGATAGACTTCTCAGTTCAATCTCCCTAGAATCCCGCCTCAATCGCTCGGCGCCCGCTGAGTCTGTTGAGACAGAGGACTCCCGGTTGAATCCACCTGCAATTTTATTACTTTCGGATGGCACTCAGTTTGTCGGTCGGTCCATTGGTGCGGACGGAATGTCCGTCGGCGAAGTTGTTTTTAATACAGCTATGACGGGTTATCAGGAAATCCTGACCGATCCATCTTATGCTAAGCAGCTGGTTACATTGACGTATCCGCATATTGGAAATGTTGGCGTTAACTCAGAGGATGAAGAGTCTTCGGTTGTTCATGCTGAAGGGATAGTTATTCGTGATTTACCGTTTTCGCACAGTAATTTTCGAGCGGATCAGGCATTAGATTCATATCTGAAAATCTCGGGCGTGGTCGGAATCTGTAATATTGACACGAGACGACTTACCCGAATCCTGAGAGATAAGGGCGCGCAATCTGGTGTAATTCTTGCCGGTGATGATGCATGTTCTGAGGCAGGCTTGGAAAAAGCGAGAAACTTGCTATCTGCTTTCCCAGGCTTGGCCGGCATGGATCTGGCGAAAGAAGTGACAACCAAGGCTACCTATAAATGGGCTAGTGGATCAGGGCAATTAAGTGATGGTCATGTCCAAAAATCAGATCCTCGGTTTCATGTCGTTGCTTACGACTTTGGCGTTAAACGCAATATTTTGCGTATGCTTGCTGACCGTGGTTGTGATCTAACAGTCGTTCCAGCGATAACACCAGCAAGCGATATTTTAGCCATGAATCCAGACGGGGTATTTTTGTCTAATGGCCCTGGTGATCCAGAACCCTGTTCTTATGCGATTGAGGCAATCCAACAGATTCTGGCCACGCGAATCCCTATATTTGGTATTTGTTTGGGGCATCAATTGCTTGGCCTTGCCTCGGGAGCCAGGACAAAAAAAATGAAATTTGGTCATCATGGTGCTAATCATCCCGTTCAGGATCTCGATACAGGTCTTGTGATGATAACAAGTCAAAATCACGGATTTGCAATTGATGAACATTCTCTTCCGTCTAATCTTAAGGTGACCCATAAATCTCTTTTTGATAAGTCTCTTCAAGGGATCTCACGGACAGATACTTCTGCATTTAGTTTTCAGGGTCATCCGGAGGCGAGCCCGGGTCCACATGATGTGGTTCCTCTATTCGATCAATTTATCTTGAATATGGAGGTCCACTAGTGCCAAAACGTGCTGACCTTCAATCGATTCTCATTATTGGCGCCGGTCCAATTGTCATCGGGCAGGCCTGTGAGTTCGATTATTCAGGAGCTCAAGCGTGTAAGGCGCTACAAGAAGAGGGTTATCGGGTCATTTTGGTGAATTCAAATCCAGCAACGATTATGACTGATCCAGCTATGGCGGACGCCACTTATATTGAGCCGATTCGTTGGGAGTCCGTTGCCAAGATCATTGAAAAAGAACGTCCGTGCGCTTTGCTTCCCACAATGGGGGGCCAGACTGCATTAAATTGCGCGCTCGATCTAAATCGTAAAGGCATTCTTGAACAATTCGGTGTGCAGTTAATCGGTGCCAAGGCCGACGCAATTGATAAGGCCGAAGATCGGAATCGTTTCGATAAGGCTATGAAGATGATTGGGCTTGATACGCCAAGAAGTCATATTGCGCACACCATGGACGAAGCGCGGGCAGCCTCAGATGACCTCGGATATCCATGCATTATCCGTCCTTCATTTACGATGGGTGGTTCTGGCGGTGGTGTTGCCTATAACCGAGAAGAATTTGAGGAGATTTGTGAGCGTGGTCTCGATCTATCTCCCACAAATGAGTTGTTGATTGACGAATCGCTACTCGGCTGGAAGGAATATGAAATGGAAGTAGTGCGGGATCGAAACGATAACTGCATCATCGTCTGTTCAATTGAAAACGTCGATCCTATGGGAGTTCACACGGGTGATTCGATTACAGTTGCTCCAGCACAGACTTTGACCGATAAAGAATATCAAATTATGCGAAATGCGTCGATTGCTGTGTTGCGCGAGGTCGGCGTCGAAACCGGTGGTTCGAATGTTCAGTTTTCTGTTAATCCGAGCGACGGTCGTTTGGTTGTTATCGAGATGAATCCGCGCGTGTCGAGGTCATCTGCACTTGCATCAAAGGCTACGGGATTTCCAATCGCAAAAGTTGCCGCCAAGCTCGCTGTCGGATACACCTTAGACGAGCTTGCGAATGAGATTACTGGTGGTGCAACTCCAGCTTCATTCGAGCCATCGATTGATTACGTTGTCACGAAAGTTCCACGTTTTACTTTTGAAAAATTTCCTCAAGCGGACAACCGATTGACGACACAGATGAAATCTGTGGGCGAGGTGATGGCGATTGGTCGAACTTTTCAGGAATCGATGCAAAAAGCGCTCCGTGGATTGGAAATTGGTGTTTGCGGGTTAGATCCAACTTTTGAATGGGATTCTGATGAGGCCGAGCAGGCAATGCGACATGAGTTGGCAAATCCCGGCCCGCTTCGTTTGTGGTGTGTCGCTGACGCATTTCGTAGTGGCATGAGTGTTATGGAACTGAATCAAGCATCAAAAATCGATCCATGGTTTCTCACGCAAATTGAGGACTTGATTTGGGAGGAGGCAAATCTTTCCGAGATAGCTTTATCCGACTTGGATTATGACTCGATGTGGCGTTTAAAACGGAAAGGTTTTTCAGATAAGCGATTAGCTACGTTGTTGGATATCTCTGAAAAAGAATTACGTGAGCGCCGCATAAGGCTGGGGATTCGTCCCGTCTACAAACGTGTTGATACCTGTGCTGGAGAGTTCGCTACACCGACGGCATATCTTTATTCAACCTATGAAGAGGAATGTGAAGCGAATCCATCTAATCGAGACAAAATTATGGTTTTGGGTGGCGGGCCTAATCGAATCGGTCAAGGCATTGAGTTCGACTATTGCTGTGTTCATGCTGCCTTTGCAATGCGTGAGGACGGTTACGAAACAATCATGGTGAACTGTAATCCAGAAACAGTTTCCACTGATTATGACACCTCTGATCGGTTGTATTTTGAGCCGGTCACACTCGAGGATGTTTTGGCAATTGTAGATATCGAGAACCCTAAAGGAGTTATTGTACAATTTGGTGGGCAAACACCGCTCAAGTTAGCCCGTGATTTAGAAGCAGCCGGTGTACCGATCATCGGAACGTCTCCAGAAGCAATCGATCGGGCAGAAGATCGAGAGCGTTTCCAGCAAATGGTTATGCGACTCGGACTCAAACAGCCAGCAAATGCAACAGCTCGTAGCCTAGAAGAAGGTCTCGTACTGGCCGAAGATATTGGATTCCCTTTGGTAGTCCGCCCATCCTATGTTCTTGGTGGTCGTGCTATGGAAGTCGTATCGAATATGGCCGAGCTTAAGCGTTACCTGCAGGATGCTGTAGTTGCCAGCGATGACTCACCGGTACTGTTGGATCACTTTCTTGACCCTGCTATCGAGATAGACGTTGATGCTGTGAGCGACAGCGAGCTTGTTGTGATCGGTGCAATCATGGAGCATATTGAACAGGCTGGTGTTCACTCGGGGGACTCGGCCTGTTCCTTGCCCCCGCATAGCCTACCAAAACATACTCAGGATAAGATCCGCGAGCAGGTTATTCGGATGGCTAGAGAGCTAAATGTTATAGGTTTGATGAACGTTCAGATGGCAGTGCAGGGCGAAGATATTTTCGTTATTGAGGTCAATCCTCGCGCCTCCCGAACGGTTCCGTTTGTGTCGAAGTGTATCGGCGTATCACTTGCTAAAGTTGCTGCTCGTTGTATGGCAGGGACATCACTGGAAGCGCAGGGTGTTACTTCAGAATTAATCCCGCCTCACTACAGCGTGAAAGAGAGTGTCTTCCCGTTTGCTAAATTTCCGGGGGTCGATCCGATCCTCGGACCTGAAATGAAGTCAACTGGGGAGGTCATGGGGATCGGTGATAGTTTCGATGAGGCATTCGCGAAAGCACACATAGCGGCAGGTGACCGGCTGCCGTCCATTGGTAAGGCTTTTATCTCGGTTCGCGACGCAGATAAATCGAGGGCTGGATCCCTAGCACGAAAACTTATTGAAATAGGGTTTGAACTAATCGCAACCGCCGGCACTTGCGAATACCTAAAAAGTCAGGGTGTTAATTGTGAGCCCGTGAATAAAGTGATGGAGGGGCGGCCGAATATTGTTGATATGATTAAAAACGACGCCATTGCCTTTATTGTAAATACAACAGAAGGTCGGCAAGCGATCATGGACTCTGCAACGATCCGTCGTTCAGCGTTAAACCGCAAGGTATGTTATACGACTACACTCGCCGGCGGCGAGTCGATCGTTCGCGCGCTAAAATTCGGTGACGAGCGTAACGTTCGCAGGCTGCAAGACCTGCATAGTAGCGTTAGAAGAAATATCAAGGAATTGAATGAGTAAGATACCGATGACAACATCCGGAGAGTTGGCTCTCCGTGAAGAGTTACAGCGCCTCAAACAAATTGAGAGACCACGCATCGTTTCGGCCATTGCCGAAGCACGCGAACACGGTGATCTCAAAGAAAATGCTGAATATCACGCTGCCCGCGAGCAGCAAGGGTTCTGTGAGGGGCGAATAAAAGATATTGAGGCAAAGCTTTCCCACGCGCAAGTGATCGACGTAACACAAATTGAAAATACCGGAAAAGTGATCTTCGGCGTGACCGTTAGACTCATAAACCTCGATACAGATCAATCAGTCAGCTACCAGATTGTGGGTGAGGATGAAGCTGATGCGAAAAAAGGAAAAATTTCGGTTACATCACCTTTAGCCAGAGGGCTAATCGGAAAAGAAGAGGGAGAAGTGGTTGCGGTGAATACACCGGGCGGCGTAGTCGAGTACGAGATTGATGTCATCAAACATTCATGACTGCTACATCGGACGAATGAGGTTGGAAAGACGAGGATTTGGTCGCTCGGCTGCGCGGAATAATAAAGCCGTCGCGCCTGTGGATTGTACGCAATAGGCACCTGTCTCTTTGCACAATGAAGCAATCAAAATCTTGCGGGCATTTCGGTCTGCACGCACCTTGACTTTAATTAATTCATGATCCTCGAGGGCACGGTGAAGTTCTTCAAGCAGTCCAGGTGACATGCCATTATCACCGATGAGAACAATCGGCTTCAGGTGATGCCCAATGGCCCGCATTTGTTTTCTGCGTTCTGAAGTAAGCATAATTGCCTCCTGGAAACCGGGCGCGAGTTTAGAGCAAAATATGACACGATCCAAGTCCAGCAGAGGTTGGTTGAGAGAACATTTTGACGATCCCTACGTGCAAAGGGCGTGGGGGGAGGGTCGACGGTCACGGGCAAGTTTTAAGCTTGAAGAGGTTCAGGACAAAGATCGTTTGATTAATCGAAGCGATGTTGTCGTCGATCTCGGAGCGGCTCCAGGGGGCTGGACTGAGCTTGCCGCTGAATGGGTAGGGATGTCAGGTCGGGTATTCGCGCTCGATCTCTTGCCAATGGATCCGGTCACTAATGCGCGAATAATGGTTGGGGATTTTACTGAGGACTCAGTTGTAGAGCAGCTGATGCAGTTGCTTGGAGGCAGGCGTGTAGATGTTGTACTGTCAGATATGGCGCCGAATATGTCGGGAAATCGGTCTATCGATCAACCGAGAGCCATGTATCTATGTGAGCTTGCTCTAGACTTTGCGCGACAAACACTGAATCCGGGTGGTTCATTCTTTGTGAAGACCTTTCAAGGTGAGGGTTTTGATACTTTTTTTCGTGGACTTCGCGCCGATTTTTCTGACCTGAAAACTCGAAAACCCGATGCGTCTCGTGCACGAAGTAGAGAAACTTATCTACTGGCAACTGGCTTTCGCAGTTAAACCCCTTTGAATTCAGTTGGCCTGCCCAAATAAACGACTGTATGTTGAGGATGTAGACTCCTCTGAGGGAATGGAGAAGCACATGGCGAGAAATATGGTTCTGTGGTTAGTTATTGCTGCTGTTTTATTAACAGTGTTCAATAATTTCAGTGTGGAGACGAAGTCACAGCAGATTAACTATTCTCAATTCGTTGAGGAAGTAAATCGTGATCAAATCAGACGCGTGATTATCGATGGGCAGTCGATCATTGCGACTCGAGCAAATGGCGACGTCTATGAAACTGTTAGACCGGCAGTTCAGGATCCACGGTTAATGGACGATCTCCTTCAGCACAACGTTGTTGTAGAGGGCAAAAAGCCAGAGCAACAGTCTGTGTGGATGCAATTATTGGTTGCAGCATTCCCTGTGCTGATCATTCTTGCGATCTTTATGTTTTTCATGCGTCAGATGCAGGGTGGTATGGGAGGTGGACGGGGTGGTCCTATGTCCTTCGGAAAGTCGAAGGCACGGCTCATAAGTGAAGATCAGATCAAAACCACATTCGCTGATGTTGCGGGCTGCGATGAAGCCAAAGATGACGTGGCTGAGCTTGTAGAGTTCCTCAAGGATCCTGGCAAGTTTCAACGTTTGGGCGGGCGTATCCCTCGCGGGGTCCTAATGGCAGGTCCTCCAGGAACAGGTAAAACACTAATTGCCAAAGCTATTGCCGGCGAAGCAAAAGTGCCATTTTTCACAATCTCTGGTTCGGATTTCGTTGAAATGTTTGTGGGTGTTGGAGCGTCACGCGTTCGGGACATGTTTGAGCAGGCGAAGAAACAGGCTCCTTGCATTATATTCATAGATGAGATTGACGCGGTGGGTCGTCAGCGCGGTGCGGGTCTCGGCGGAGGGCACGATGAGCGGGAGCAAACCCTGAACCAATTACTTGTAGAGATGGATGGTTTCGACGTCAACGATGGGGTAATTGTTATCGCTGCAACAAATCGCCCAGACGTACTCGATCAAGCACTTTTGCGTCCTGGCCGCTTCGATCGCCAAGTAGTTGTGGCTTTGCCGGACATTCGCGGACGCGAGCAGATTTTGAAAGTCCATATGAAAAAGGTGCCTATTGCTCCGGAGGTGGAACCCTCTTTAATTGCGCGCGGAACTCCCGGATTCTCTGGTGCTGACCTTGCAAATCTAGTTAATGAGGCAGCTTTGTTTGCGGCGAGGGCGAGCACACGTGTCGTTGCGATGAGTCACTTTGAGCAAGCCAAAGATAAAATTATGATGGGTGCGGAACGACGTTCAATGGTCATGAAAGAGTCAGAGAAATTGAATACTGCTTATCATGAAGCCGGCCATGCAATCGTGGGTCGTTTGATGCCGGAACACGATCCTGTTTATAAGGTTTCGATTATTCCTCGAGGGCGGGCTCTGGGTGTGACAATGTTCTTACCTGAAGAAGATAAATACAGTCATTCAAAACGAGGCTTGACTAGCCAGATCTGCTCACTTTACGGCGGAAGAATTGCCGAAGAGTTGACGCTTGGCGCTGAAGGCGTTACGACAGGTGCTTCAAACGATATTCAACGAGCAACTTCAGTAGCCAGAAATATGGTTACCAAGTGGGGCTTGTCTGACAAACTCGGGCCTCAAATGTACGACGAAGAGGATAATGAACCATTCTTAGGTCGTGCGATGAGTCGCCCTGCTCATGGTCAATCCGACGAGACGGCTCGCTTAATTGATGAGGAAGTCAAAGGGATCCTCGACGGGTGTTATCGGACGGCAAAAAAAACGCTAGAAGATAATATGGATAAGTTGCATGTGATGGCTGAGGCTTTGATGGAATACGAGACCATTGATGCTGGGCAGATTAATCAAATTATGGACGGCAAAAAACCGGGGCCACCAGATGGCTGGGGAGATGATGACGAGCCACGAGGTGGCGCACCTGACGCTAATGATGATTTGAAAGAAGCACCGATTGATCAAGAATTGGATACATCCGCGAAGGGCGACGCGGCACCTACCAACTAATTGTGACTCAAAAACTCACTTGGCATGATCTGGGGTTCGATGGACCCCAGATAATGGCAATTCTGAATATTACTCCTGATTCGTTTTCTGATGGCGGCACGTTTTACACGGACAAACCTCAACTCGACCGGGTGCTAAAATACGCGGAAAGGTGCATATCTGCAGGGAGCAGTATCCTAGATGTTGGTGGCGAGAGCTCTCGTCCCGGCGCGTCAGCAATATCTATTACTGAGGAATTAGATCGTGTAATACCGGTGATCGAGGCACTTCGGAACCGATTCGATGCCGTGATATCGGTCGATTCTTCAAACCCAGAGGTCATCCGCGAAAGCGCTGCTGCTGGGGCCCGGTTTGTTAACGATGTTAGATCTTTGCAACGACCTGGAGCGATGGACGCAGCATTAGAGGCCGGGCTTCCGGTCTGTCTGATGCACATGCAAGGCACTGTTAAAACCATGCAAAAACAACCAACATACACGGACGTAGTCAGTGATGTTCATGCATGGCTAATGCGTCGAGTTGATGCTTGTCTCTTAGCAGGTTTCACAGCCAATCAGTTGGTATTAGATCCAGGCTTTGGGTTTGGAAAAACACTTGAACATAACATCGCACTTTTCCGGGATTTAGTTCAACTTGTCCAAACTGGATACCCTGTTCTCGTGGGGGTGTCACGGAAAACTATGATCGGAGAAATCACCGGGCGGCCTATTGAACAACGGATTACTGGCAGCGCTATGGCAGCAGCAATTGCTGCATCTCATGGTGCGGCAATTCTAAGGGTTCATGACGTGGCAGAAACGCGTGACGCAGTACTAATCATGCAAACGTTAACGCAGGGAATGCAATAAATGAATCGTAAATATTTCGGGACAGATGGCGTGAGAGGGCGCGTTGGCGAGGGATGTATCACCGCCGATTTCGTTTTGAAGCTGGGCTGGGCGTTTGGCAAGGTTGTTCATCGTAGTAAAACGGGACGGCCAAAAGTTGTGATTGGTAAAGATACACGGTTGTCGGGATACATGTTTGAAACCGCACTTGAGGCTGGAGTAATTGCTGCGGGTGTCGATCCCTTGATGCTTGGCCCTATGCCAACACCAGCTATAGCCTTTCTGACGCGCACCTTTTCAGCTTCTGGCGGGATCGTAATCAGCGCGAGCCATAACAGCTATGAAGATAATGGAATTAAATTTTTCGATGAAAATGGGATGAAGCTCTCAGATCAAATTGAGCACGATATTGAGAGTCTCTTGGATCGGCCGCTCACCACAGTTAATGGACCGTTGTTAGGCAGAGTATCACGCGCCGATGACGCGGCAGATCGTTACATTGAATTCTGCAAAAATACATTGCGTCCGGGTACAGATTTATCAGGACTGAAAATTGCGATTGATTGCGCAAATGGCGCAGCTTATCAGGTTGCTCCAAGAGTCTTTCGAGAATTGGGCGCTGAAGTTGAGGCGATTGGAGTGACGCCAGATGGATTAAATATCAACGAGGGCGTGGGCTCGACTGATCCAAGCGCGTTGATTGACTCTGTAATTTCTAGTCGAGCACATCTTGGAATTGCATTAGATGGCGATGCTGATCGGGTAGTTCTGGTAGATGAGCAAGGGTATCTGGTTGATGGAGATGAAATTCTTTATATCATCGCAGCATCCCGTCATCGACAAGGCCACATGGCGGGCGGGGTTGTCGGAACACTTATGACGAACTTGGGACTTGAAAAAGGACTAGCCGCTATGGAGATACCGCTTATTCGAACGAAAGTGGGCGATCGTTATGTGATTGAAGCTATGAAGCAGAATAAATGGACTCTGGGTGGCGAAACATCTGGGCATATCATCTGCTCGGACTTTATATCCACTGGGGATGGATTGATCGCCGCCCTTCAGGTGGTAAAAGCATTAAGCATTTCTGGACAGACCCTAAGCGAGGCTCGGCACGGAATGAATAAACTTCCGCAATTCCTCATTAACGTTCCGCGGGCTTTACCAGATCATTTACACCATCCGATCGTTGTTGAAGCGGTGAAGGCTGTCGAGACTTCTTTGGGAGATTCCGGGCGCGTGTTAATTCGGCCGAGTGGTACAGAGCCTGTTGTACGCGTGATGGTCGAGGGTATTGATGCGAACGAGGTAAAGGCATCTGCAGAGCAGATCGCGTCGTCGGTGGAAAAAGCCGCTTCAATCAGCTAACGTACCGCCGCCAGAGTCAAGGATAGGTCGATGATAATTGGGAACTGGAAAATGAACACGCTGCGTGCTGATGCTCTCGCATTGGCTAATGCCGTGGTTGGTATGGACCGTTTAAATTCGACGCGAATTGGCATTTGTTCGCCAGCACTTTGGATCGATCCTATTACCCAGATTGTCAAACATTCCTCGATTTTAGTTGGAGCACAAGACTGTGTGGGTGATAATTTCGGGGCTCAAACAGGATGTATTAATGCAGATATGGTTCGTGACGCGGGCTGCTCGATGGTCATTTTGGGCCATTCTGAGCGTCGGGCTAGGTTTGGGGAGTCAACAGACAAGTTATTAAATACCATTGCTGCTGTGCTGGAAACCGGTATGTTTCCTGTGGTTTGTGTAGGTGAAACAAAAAAACAACGAGAATCAGGTAAAGCTTTTGATGTAGTCGCGGAGCAGTTGAAGCCTCTTTTAACGGCTGGCCTCGATTTGGGTGGTATTGTCATTGCTTACGAGCCCGTATGGGCGATTGGTACTGGATTGTCAGCCACCCGAAAGGATATTGAAGAGATGCACGCCACAGTTCGAGAGGTAATAAACAGAAATGACACCGTGGTGTTATACGGGGGGAGTGTGTCTCCTGAATCCGCAGATGATGTCTTTAATGCTGAGGGTGTTTCCGGTGCACTAGTGGGTGGTGCTTCGTTGAACGTCGATAAATTCGCAGCAATAGTTGCTGCATGGGAACGGAAATAATGGAAACTATAATATTAAGTGTACACGTTTTACTGGGAGCCGCCGTTATTGGACTCGTCCTTATTCAACAAGGTAAGGGTGCGGATGCGGGCGCCTCTTTTGGCGGTGGAGCGTCCCAGACGGTATTCGGTTCAGCGGGCTCTGGAAGTTTTCTGGTTAAGCTGACGGCAGGACTATCTGCCCTATTTTTCATTACGAGCCTGACATTGGCTGTGATTGCAAAGCAGAAGGCAGACGCTGCGGGAGCCTTCGGTCTGCCTGATGTACCAGCCCAGAGTTTGGAATCAGTGATACAAGAGCCCGTTGCTCCCAAAACCGTCGATTGATTTCTTGATTTTTGAAGTGCAGATTATTAATCTTCGCGTTCCCTAGCCGAAGTGGTGGAATTGGTAGACACGCTATCTTGAGGGGGTAGTGAGCGCAGCTCGTGCCGGTTCAAGTCCGGCCTTCGGCACCATTCTAAAAAAACGCAATCTATCGCTCTATTTAGTTTATTCGGTGAACGGTCGGCAGTACCACCGCAGTCGGTGTGGCGGGCTATCGACGGAAAAATTGCAACGTCCGACTTGGATTCTTAATTCCTCGGCACATTACCCAAAGGCTTTAGGTACTTTAAAATTGTGAGTATCACTATAGACAGGAGCACTTGTCTTAATCTTCGCAACTTGACTAAGTGGTTTGCCTGTTTGACAAATATTTCGACTGCAAACGTTTCTTAGGTAAAACAGTTTGAAAACTTTCGTACCACTCCCTATGGTGAAAACCTCTAAAAAGGAGAAGGACCGCCCATGTCTGCGAGTAGACGCACTGGTAGAGAGAGTTTTAGGTCGTTTAGTATCGCGTACCTCTGCGTATCGCTCGATCCTTCAGCGACGCAAAAGTGTGAACCTTCCGTCGATATCTGACCATTGATGAATAGAATTGACTGGTTGAGAAGTCAGACAGAGCGTTACGTAACCTG
>PBDH01000045.1 GCA_002717305.1 Gammaproteobacteria bacterium
ACTGGATGAGCCACCTATAACGATGTTGGCACCGCCTAGGTTATTGTTACGTAGAATAAAGTTGCCGCTGTTCAGTTTTTGGGCAAATACACCGGTCTGCTCGGTTAACGCATTTATGGACGAAAGCAAATCATCATCAGATGTAAAACGGGTTAATGATTCTGTGTTGACCGATGGGATGCTATATCCATTGATCTGCAGGCCAGCGCCAGCGTCGAGGCGAAATCCCTCTCGGGGAATCTCGATCACATTATGCGCTTGGACGCTCACACCCGAGTCAGCTAAGTCAATCCATGACTTCACATCGTCGGCGGATAGAACACCTGATTCCCCAACTGTCAGAGCCCCCAGGGAGGCCCCATTGATCGAAACGTCACCATCGTCAATCACTACCCTGTCTGTGCCAGCAGCGTAACCAATACCTCGTGTAATAAGTTTCGCCATGAATCGTCGATCACCAGACGCAACCCTGCCCTCATCGATCAGGTCTGACGAAACAAAGTCACGACTTAAAGCCAGATTAGTACTGAGATCACTAGTAAAGAGCTCTGAGGTAATGCGCTTTGCGACCACATTTCGATCGTCTTCCAGGTCAGAGCCATTATTGAATGTTATAAGCTCCGAGACTCGAGCCGCCAATTCATCTGACGCGGTTCCCTGCGTCAAAGCATCAGAGAACCTCACCCGGAGTGTCTGAGCCAGCCCGTTATAGTTCGTCTCCAATGTAGCCAATTCAACAGCCGAATCGCCCTGACCCAGGAATAATGTATTGTTGACCGCGGTGACGGTTCCTAAAGCTGGATCTGCAAAGGCTGAATTGGTCACGCCAAGCCGGTCAAACTCGGTCGCTGGCTCTAACGTGAAATCGAGACCACCGCCACCAAAATCAGTACCAAATGGTGCCTCAAAGAATAAACTATGCAGCGGTAATAGATCGGTCACTTCGACCGCCTCCGCTCTCGCCCCGTAGAGCAAATCAAAATCTTTGTAGCCTTCGAAGCCGGTCTGATTCAGATATGTATCGCTGTAAGTGGCGTTCGAGTTAAATTGCGGTAGGCTGTTGACCATTGACTCCAGCGATCCCAAAGCTCCAGATCCTATGAGATGCCGACCGTCAGTCGTCATGATTTGCAGGGCGTTATCAGATCCCGACTCCGGGTCAAATAATAAGTCAATGCCTGATTTTCCGGCAGGTATTACGGTTACAGGGGTCACCTGCGATGAGGTTACTGCAAGCGGCCGGCCGGTCTCTAAATCACTTAGGTCGAACCGCGCGCCACTGGGTAACTCAGTGATAGAAAAGGAGGCTTTTGGGTCAAATGTTCCGCTATTCGTCGCCGAGGGAGTTACCCGAAATAGAGAGGACGTCGCTATTTTAATACCATCATCAAGCGCTAGCTGGATTCCTTGTGCGGCCCCGGTATCCGGAGTCAAAGTAAACTGATCCCCAACATTTACGTTACCAGTCACCTGAATCGTCAGGTCGTTCAATTCCAACAGACCCTGTTGATTTGAAAATTTTGTGGTTCCATCACTATCAGTCGAGTACCAGAGGTTACGCGAACCGTCGTATAAAACGGCGACCTGACTCGCCTTATAATCTTCAGGATTGTTGACCACAACCTGAACCTCGTAATCTCCAGAGGATGCGCCACGATCGACATCAAAGCTCGGAACAACCTGGAAGTAGTCTTCGCCAAGATTTCCTTCACCATCGAGCCCGGTTACCTGAATCGCGTTTACTTCATCAACCAATACATTAGCTAAGGTATCCAACTCCCCAGTGACATTAACAAGCGTCTCGGAATAAAAACGTGCGTAACCAGCGACGCTTCCACTGGGCAAACCTGTTAAGGGTTCATTGCTCAGTTCACCCTGTAGCTTGTACTCTAGACGGCCCCGATCATTGGCCACAGGGTCGATGGCTAACGTAGAAGATTTAATCCCGGATACGATTCTTCCCTTCGTTGAAGACTCAGACAGGGAAACCGTGACCGAGCCTCGTTTGTCGAATGAGGTTCGTATTTGGACATATTCAGAGAGGTCTCGGAGCAACTGATCACGGCGGTCGAGCAACTCAGGCGCTTGATCCCTCTCAGAGCTTTTTTTCAGCATCTGCCGGTTGACTTCCGCGATCTGCTCCGCGAGCGAGTTAACTGACCTGACATCCGCCTCTAGCGCGGACAGTGATTGATCTCCTAGATCATCCAACTGGCTTGCAAGCCCATTGAAACGGGACGCCAGTGCCTCAGATTCGCGAAGCATTATCCCACGCAAGGCTGGAGAGGCTGGGTCGGTCGAGAGCGACTTCGCTGAAGAGAAAAACTTATTCAGTGCGGTAGTAAGCCCAATCTTTTCATCACCGAGTAAATCAAGTAGGCGGTTCGCATACTCAACAGCGGCGCCCTGCGATTCAAGGTCCGAGGTTGCCTGCTGCAGGGACGATTCCAAAAAACTGTCATATTGCCGGGCGACCCCGTCGAAGTAAGCACCGGTTCCTATGAACCCATTACCGATATCCTTTGGTTGTGCTTGACGAATTTCAGTCGTCTGACGACTGTAGCCGTCTGTGCTGAGGTTTGCGATATTGTTCGAAACTGTAGACAGTGCTTGTTGCGCTACACCGATACCACTTGAACCGATACTGAGTAGATCTGCCATCAATCACCCCCGCCGATGCGGAACCGGCTTCGGTTCAACAAAAATTGTTGTGTTGCCCCTTCAGGAAGCCGGAATCCGTCCGATCTAACGTTTAGGGGGAATGAATCAGATTCCCGACCATTAACCAAAAATTTTTGATCACTGTTTTCTTGATCTCGGCTCTGGCCCTGCGACTGACGAATAAACCGCTCGACCATCTGGGCCAGCCCGGTAGATCCGCGCTCCGACATTGCCATCACGATCTGTTGGTCGTACATCTGCTCGAAAGTTTCAGATGCATGGGACTCAAAAAGACCACCTTTTTCAATGGTCGCACGCATCGATTTCATCATCATCTGTAGGAACATCGCCTCGAACTGCTGCGCGGACTTCTTTATCGCGGCGTCATTTGATGCGTCACTCGCGGCCTTTGCCTTGAGCTCACCAAGGCCCGCGAAGTCGTACGATGATTTTGGTCCGATCGCGTCAGTCATCAGATCACCACCAACTCAGCCCGAAGACTCCCCGAAGCCTTTAGTGCCTCCAAAATAGCGATCAGCGATGAAGGGGTCGCTCCGGTCTGATTAACCGCGTCGACGATTTCTTTCAGGTCTATACCGGGCTTAAATAAAAACATCTTATTGTTGGGCTCACTGATCCCCACCTCAGCGTTTTGAATCGCCATCGTCTGTCCCTGGTCTGCGAACGGGTTAGCTTGGCTTACCTCATTCGTTGCAGCTACGGTTACCGTGATTGGACCGTGCGTCACAGCGGCAGCCGTCACGCGAACATTCCTGCTAATCACGACCGTACCGGTGCGGCTGTTAATCACTACCTTTGCTGCTGGCTCTCCCGGATTGACGTCGAGGTTCTCGATCAAAGATAAAAATGACACCCGAGAGTTGGGATCTTCCGGCGCGCGTATAGCAATAGATACTCCGTCAATTGCCTTCGCTGTCTCTTCGCCAAAAACAGTGTTCACCTTGTCTACGATCTCTTTCGCCGTTGTGAAGTCGCCTGTCCTAACATTCAAGACAATGTGCCGAGAGCGGTTGAAGGGAGACTCCACCATGCGCTCGACGGAGGCGCCATTGGGGATGCGTCCAGCAGTGGGAACACCGATAACAATCTCATCACCGGCACCATTCACCTCTACACCCGTGGACGTCAGTGGACCCTGGGCCAGCGCATACACCTCACCATCCACGCCGCGTAGGCGAGTCAAGATTAGCGTCCCGCCCCTGAGAGACTCGGCGGCCCCGATAGTAGATACGTTAACATCAATATTTTGACCAGGCTTTGCGAACGGTGGTAGGTCCGCCGTGACCATAACGGCCGCAACATTATCTGCCGCTATGCTTGTGGCCTGAACACCGGCAACGTCAAAATCTGAGATGACACCATCGACGTTGACACCCAGCCTGCTCAGGACCGAACGCAGCGACTGTCCCGTAAATGGAACGTCACCGCCGTCACCGGTTCCGTTTAGTCCAACAACAAGGCCATAACCGATTAACTGGTTGGATCGGACCCCGGCGACGTTAGTCAGATCCTTAATACGATCCGCGAAGGCCAAATTGGTAATTATTGCTAAGGTCAATAGTAACCAGCGCATAACTTTTTCCTCTAAAAGGGCCACAGGCTAAACAACAAGTTAGTGCCCCAAGGGGTGCGCTGAGCGTTTGCGCTAGATCCCACACCCTTGTAGGTAATCTGCGCGCTCGCTATGCGCTTGGATTGCACTGAGTTGTCAGGCTGCACGTCAGCGGGCCGAATGATTCCCTTCACTTGGATCACCTCTGACCCTGTTGAGAAGTTGACGATTTTTTCACCGCGGATAAGCAGATTCCCGTTGGGATATATCTCAACCACTTGTGCGGTCATAGTTCCCTTGAACGTGGCGCTCTGGTCCAAGACCCCCGAACCCTCCGAACTAATCTCGTTCTCTTCCTGCAGATCCTCAGACAAAAATCCACCTGGGCTTCCCCATTTCGCCAACTGCAAGGGCGATAAAACGTCGTTCTTGGTTTTCTTCGATGCCTTATTGCTAGCCGTTGCGTCGGCGTCCATTGACTCGTCCAGCATGACCATAATGACGTCGCCGACCTGGTAGGTTTTCTTCTCACCAAACCAACTGTCAGCATTTGCACGATTGAAAATCGAGCCTGTCGGAACAGACGATGCGACCCTCGGCTGTGGGACCACCGGCGCATATTCTGGCGATGGACCTGCGACCTTCTGTACGGCGCAACCCGTCAAAAACAGTACTAGAAAAATTATTTTAAACAAACGCATCGATCAGCCCTTTAGAGGTTCTGGTTGAGGAATCGGAGCATTGAGTCGACCGAAGAGATAGCCTTCGAGTTGATCTCGTACGCACGCTGGGTTTCGATCATATTCACCATCTCTTCCACAACGTTAACGTTGGCCGCTTCCAGTGAGCCCTGGGAAATTCGGCCAGCGCCGTCGCTGTCCGGGTTAGTAACGGTAGGCGTTCCCGATGCGGATGTTTCTCTGTAAAGATTCTTACCCATCGGCTCTAGGCCAGCGTAGTTGACAAATCTCGTCAGCTGCATCTGGCCAATGACTTCCTCAGCAGCGTTCCCGTATGGCTGGATCGTTACCGTCCCATCCTCTCCGACGCTGATGGACTCGGCATTGGCTGGGATTACTATCGATGGTTGAATAGGCATACCGTTCGCCGTAACTAACTCTCGGTCGACCGATAATTTAAATGAACCGTCGCGGGTATATGACATCGTTCCGTCCGGTTGCAGTACCTGAAACATGCCCTCGCCTTGAATCGCAAAATCCAACGCGTTCTTAGTCTGAATCATCGATCCCTGGTTGTAATTTTTCTCCGTGGAAACAATTCTCACACCAGTACCAATCATGAGACCTGTGGGAGAAATATTGTCTCCACCAGTCGAACCTCCGGCCTGACGAATGTTCTGGTACAACAGGTCCTCGAAAACCGCTCGATCTTTCTTGAAACCGACGGTATTCACGTTGGCGAGGTTGTTCGATATGACACTCATGCGCATCTGCTGCGCATCGAGTCCGGTTTTACTTACCCAAAGTGAGGCTTCCATTTAGTGTCTCCTATGACAACCTCAGCATGCTTTCGCCGCTGGTGTCGTTATCTTTCATTTCTCGGATAATCTTGGTCTGCATCTCGAAGGAACGCATGTGATCGATGAACTTGACCAAGGTGTGCACTGGGCTTACGTTCGAACCTTCGATAGACCCTGGTGTTAACGATGCGACACCCGTCCCCGGCTCAAAAACCTGATAATCTTGAGTGTTTGTAATTGGCTTAAAGAGGCCATCCTCCCGTCGAGCGAGATCAACATTTGTAGCGTCTCGGATACCTAGAACCGAAAGTATTTCGAATCCATCGGAGGGGAGCATCGGATCAAAACCAGTAATCCTCCCGTCAGAATTGATCTGGTATGAAACGCTGCCTTGCGGGAGTTGTATCGGCTTAAGCGAGTCATCTAGAACCAGGTGTCCCTCTTGTGTCCTGAGGAACCCCTCGGGATCGAGCTTCATGTCACCGCGTCGAGTCCATGCGATCTCTCCATTGTCCGCCAATACTGGCAGAACAGTTTTGTTATCCAGCGCGATATCGAGTGGCTTATTCGTCACGATCCTCGGTCCATGCGCCAAGTCGATAAGTGGCGACGTGACAGCTCGAGGGAGGTACCGTGTATCGAAGCCATCACCCTCGGTACGGATCGCCCGGTTGGCGAGCTGGAATGCCTTCTTGAAACCTGGAGTAGATACGTTCGCTAGTTCATGCGTCATATTCTGCCGGTCAAGTCGGTACTCCGACATCGCCATGTTTGCTGTGAATACCAAACGATCCATAATGAATTCCCGCTAGCTCTCGCTATTAGCTCCTGATGTTGATAATGGTCGAGGTCAAGGTCGATGACGTCTCAATCGCTTTTGCGTTGGCCTGGAAGTTCCGCTGTGCGGTAATCAGGTCAACCAGCTCTGACGTCAAATCGACATTAGCCCTTTCCCTTGCACCAGCACGGATCGTGCCAAATCCAGCACCGCCAGGCTCACCGAGTGTCGGACGCCCAGATTCATTGGACTCTAGGAAGGTTGAGTCCCCCAACTGACGTAACCCATTAGGTGTCGAGAAAGTGGACAATACGATTTTTCCTTTGAGATCCTGGGTGCCATTCGAGTACGAAGCTGTTACCAAGCCGTCATCTGCAATGTCCACCGCGACCAAAGAACCATTCGGCTGACCATTCTGGCTCTGCGAGTTCACAGAAAAGTCGCCCGAGAACTGAGTAGATCCAGCGTAGTCGATATCAATGTTGAGGGTATTACCCGAGCCACCGATCACGACGTTATCGAGGGATATTCCACCGAGTGGAGACATCAGGTTACCAGCCGTATCGAAGGTCAACTCACCCTTGTCTAAGAACAGGGGACGAAACTCTGGATCATTCGTAAATTCTCGGCTTCCAGGTAATTCGGAAAAACCGGAAGTTATGTCAGTACTGTACTCACGGAACACCCCGTTCTCGTCCTTTGTCACGTAGATTGGCCGCCCGTTCGATGTCTGCTCCGAGACTGGTGGTCGATACGTTGAGGTCTGGCCAACACTCGAATCAATACCTTCGAGGCCATACCGCGATGACCCTGATACCTGGAAGAACGAAGAATCCCCGCTGGTTCCAGAAGTGAACGTGAATATTTCGTTCGTCTGGTCAAAATCGACCACAACGCCGGATATTGAATTTCCACGGTTGTCCTGCATCGCATTGATTCTGTTCTGAAGCGCTGTCTTGAAACTGTTCAAGTTGTAGTTTCCAACAGGCAGACGGAATGTTTCGGTTACGTTATCGACGGTTACTGTGAACTGATTAGACAGGTCGTCGATGAAGAACGTCTCGTCCGGGTCGATACTCACAGGCTTACCAAACACCTTCGCGGCGGTTGACTCTACGCCTCTAACAGCTGTTGAGCCCTCCTCGGCGACGACTTCGAGCACGGCCGACGGATTATCGGAATCAAAGCCGAATAGGGTCTTGGCATCATCGGAAACGTTTGTTATCCGAATGGCCGAGGTGTCGCCTGTGGTGCCGCTCGCGATTGTAAAGGTTCCACCAACTCCTCCCTCTTCGGTATTGGGAAGAAACTCGACCAATACACCGTACCGCTGCTGACCCGAGTCTCTCGAAAGCTGTTCAGAACCGTTTGGAACAACCTCAGCCGGGTAGCGGCCCCTAGAGTCAATCGTAAAGTCAGACGATTGGGTCGTCAGACCAAATAATGTGTTGGGTACCAAGCTTCCTGTGAGTGATGCCTCCGCTGGTACGTTTGTGATACGGAGCTTGCTTGAGTCATCCTCAGGTGAGAATACGAAGCCTTTTGACGCACGGCTGTACTCCACCGTAATGTGCGTATTTGTTGCCGCGCGGAGCTGGCTTGTTATCTCCGCCGCCAACGATTCCTCGGTGTACTGTGTGCTCGCGGGAATGAATACATCAACCACCTGTAACGGTGTAGACGTCTCCTCTGTACCGGTCACATCGTCGCCATCCGCGTCAAATAGCACGCGGAATTGGCGATTCGCATCAGAACTGACGTTGAAGAAACGCTGGTCACCAAACTGACGGTTAATCTCCTGCGTCATTAGCGCCGCGACTTCCTCTCCTGACAGCGCAGAATTCTCAGCGCGGGTCATCGCTGACAGATCGACCATGATCGCATCGGTCGCATTGGCGTCATTAGGATCCTCGTCAATCGTCAGCTCAAAAGCCTGTGAAAGGTCAAACGCCTCCACACCATTGGTAGAAATTTGAGTAGCATCGCCTGCAGCTAGTGCAGTCACTACGTCAGAAACGACACCGCTCAATAAGTTCTCACCACTGCTCAAGCCTGTCGGCTCTTCATCAACCGTAACCGTGAAATCTGTCCCGTCGACTCGGCTCACCACGAACTGAAATGCATCAGTGGCAGAAGCAGAGATTCGATAACCCGTCCCCGCTGCCGAATTATTCAGAGCCTCCACGATTTCCGCTGTGGTTGGGGTCGAAGCCAATACCGACCCATTGGTCGTTGACGCTGAGTAGGAGGTCGTTAGTTGGTTTGAGTTTGCCGAGATATGCTCGTGAAGAGCCGCATCCCCGCTGAGAGAGTGGTCACCACCAAGCGCGACTTTGAAGTTGGTACCGTCAGCGCGTGTCACTTTTATCAGGTTAGCATTCAGGGTATTGTCACTCGCATCCTGCTCCAACTCAAAAGAATATTCCGTATTCGTCAGGCCAGTCGCCGTTGCGGATAATGCCGTGCCGTTTACCGATGAGATATTTTCGGTCAGAGCGACGTCCCCAGATGCGATTGAGTTCCTGTTACCGAGCTTTAGAGTAAATTGTTGGGTGGTGCTGAAGCCCGAGTCCCCATCCGCCAGGGACGCGCCAGCACTTGTCATCACGAACGTAGATGTCTCATCCACCGAATGAGAGGTCGTGAAACCCACTTTAAACGAGTTGGTTTCGTCAAATCTATCGTCACCAGACACACCATTGGTGACGATGAGTTTGGTACCCGCCGTATTAGTCGCGAATACTAAATTTGAATCGGTTGCTGGGTTAGCGTTGAGATAACTGACGAGCGTCGCGAGGTCGACATCGTCCGACGCGACTCCAACAATCTGGTCACCCACGCCATCGCCAGTGAGTGCGACGGCTGTGCCAGCTGTCGCATCATTCGATGATGCAGCCAATTGAATGGTATTTGCATCGACGACAATGACGTAATAGGTGCCGGCCGAAAGACCACTATCGGCAGTCGTAGCACTGTAAGTTACCTGGTCACCAGTAGTGTAACCATGGCCTGCCAAAGTAATGCGATCGGTCAGGGGAGCGACGTCGGTTCCACTCGTCCAGGAAACCGGATTCGCTTCAAGTGCCTCCAGATCGTCTGCATTAACCGAATAGGCAAAACTGTCGCCCGCTCGGGTAGTAAACTCCAGACTAATCACACTGGGTGTAACGCCGCCAGTCGTGTAGCTAAGGTCATCCATCCCTGCGACCGAGAGAGTTATACTGGGGCGATCTTGAGATACCACGATGCCACTGTCTGTCGCTGATAACGTGAATGGAGAAACGGCCGGACCTGTTAATCCAGCCACGACATCCGCGAGAGTTACTGCGTCCCCAAGGGAAGTCAAAGTGGCTGGCGTTGTTCCATCACCGGCATAGGTTGCAACGTTGTTGAAGGTGTATTCCTGACCATCTGCTGAGGTCACGACAAATTCAAGGACGTCGGTTGATATGAGGTCCTCTACGCTTGACACTCCGATCACAGCATTCGAGCTATTCAAAGACGTAACGATTTGAGATGCCGAGGCATCTGCAGGTAACGCAGCTGTTGTAAATGCAGCGCCATCTGTCCCAGACGTACCTTCCTCTTGCAGTTTGAGGGACACCACGTCCCCAGACTCGACGTCCCCTGAGTTGACAAACCCGACGTAGCCGCGGGCAGCGGTCGTGGTTTTTAGGGTAGTAGCCTCAGAGACGCCTCCACCGAGGTCTGCCGTCAATGTCATCTGAATCGACGCATTAGTGCCAACATTCTCTAACTCGTCACGGTTCAACGTTAAGCTCTGTGACGCAATCACAGGAGCAAAATTCTGGCCCGCCTCGTCACTCAAATACGGCAACTCGACCAGGCCCCCCTTTGCTTTCGCTGGTTCAGAGACGTTGGGAGAGGAGAGATCATCAAGGTTATACTTTTGGAAGACGAGGTTATCGTTCAAGACCACGGGTAGCTCGTCCTCTGGGACGATGTTTCCGTATTTATCTACAAACAACGGGGTCCCACTTTGGGCGGTTGCCTGCCCTAACGCTGGTGTAATCTCTTGTCCATCGAGAACAACATGCGTCTGCCACTTGTTGAATGGCTCGTTGGCTGAGGCTACGCCCACCCTGCGGTAAAAGAATGTCAACAAGAAGTCGTTACCGTTCTCATCAAAGATAGTTATGGCTGCCGACTTCGCGTAGGTCGACGAATCCTCGGGGTTGAATGGTTTTATCTTCTCGAGGTTATTCTCATCGATCGTGGTCAGCGGTAAAGACTCAGCGGGAAAGTTGATCGCGAAGTCAATATTATCAGTGGCAACCGCCTCACCAGTCGTCTTCGGTGCGATAAGCAGCGGAATCAGTTCTGCCTTAAAATCCGCCTTACCGAGAGAGTCGACCGATGCAACTTTAAGGAATTGTCCGGCCGAGTTTACGACCGTGTTCTGTTCGTCTAACAGAAACGAACCATTACGAGTAAATAAGTCCTGACCGTCGGCGGAGCGCAGCGGGAAGAAACCCTCACCTGTTACCGCAAGATCAAGCGAATTACCTGACAGCTCAATGTTGCCCTGAGAGAATTCCTGGGTCACTTGCTTCAGGGCTGTACCCTGACCGACGACGGTCGACGCTTTCTGTAATGGGGAGGTGGCAAAAATGTCACCAAAGTCAGAACGCGACCGCTTAAATCCTGTCGTTCCGGCGTTAGCAATGTTGTTTGATGTCACAGACAGCTGCGTGGTTGCAGCGTTTAGACCAGTCAATGAGGTAAAGAACGACATCTCTTATTCTCCAGTGTTTACAGTTTCAGAGGAATCAGCAGGCTCACCACCCGCCTCTTGACCAATACGCGTCACCTGATCCATCGGGATCACAGCCCCGCCAGCCAGGTTAAGGTTTAGATCGTTATTAAGGGCGTCCCAAGACACGGTCTCGACACGCGAGTATGTTGAGGGAACAGCCGCTTCTGATTTTCCGCTGACCACGACGTTGCCACGGACAAGGTAGGAGCCCGCCTGCGCGGCAGTTCCATCAGCTTTTCGCCCGTCCCACGCAATATTCAGCGTTCCGGAGCTCTGGGGGCCAACCACCATGGAACGCATGAGAGCGCCAGAAACGGGGTCATAGACACCCACCTCGACCTGATCAGCTCCGTAAGGAAGGTTGAACTCGATGGCCGAAGCAGATTGACCGTCCGTGGTGATCCGGCCCGTTTGTCCAAAGACGGATTTCCCGACCAGATTTGCACCTGTCATGATGCGATCAGAGCGGATCACATTGGCAACGTCCGACATAGACGTCGACATGTTTGTTATACCTTCCAGTTGTGAGAACTGAGCAAGCTGCGCTACAAACTGCTCATTTTTCATCGGATCAAGAGGATTCTGGTTTTGAAGCTGAGTCGTCAACAGGGTTAAGAAAGCATTCCGATCCAACCCATCGTCTCGCGCAGTTTTCACAAGATTGGCTTCGTCATATTCCTGCTTTGTCAAAATGCCTGTGTTAGCAAATGAGATATCTGTTTCCATAATTAAGCCTTCGTAATATCAAGAGTTCGCATCATCAGCTGCTTCGCTGTGTTCACGACCTCAACGTTGTTCTGGAATGAGCGAGAGGCTGCAACCATCTCAACCATCTCGGTGACCTCATTCACATTCGATAACCAAATAAACCCTTCCTCGTTTGCCTCAGGGTTACCGGGGTCATGGACCTGACGGACTGGGTCTATCGTATCTACGATCTCATTGACCTTTACTCCACCGAGATTTTGGAAACCTGCATTCAGATCAGCCTGATCCACCAACGCCTTAAAGACAGGACGCTTGGCTCGATATGCCTCTTCCTCCAGACCAGAGACGGAGCCAGCATTGGCTAGGTTTGAGGCTGTAGTGTTCAGACGGATTGTCTGCGCATTCAAAGCAGTTCCAGCAATCCCAAAAACGTTCTTAAGCATCAGAAA
Source organism: Gammaproteobacteria bacterium (assembly GCA_002717305.1). Lineage (GTDB taxonomy): Bacteria > Pseudomonadota > Gammaproteobacteria > Pseudomonadales > Litorivicinaceae > HIMB30. The sequence continues at coordinate 12,427 of PBDH01000045.1, forward strand.
TCTCCTTACTCACCACGTAACGACTTCCGAAGCCCGGAAATACGATTTTCTAAAAACTGAAGTGTTGCTTGGTAGTCAGCAGCAGCCTGGCCGTATTGCGCCTGCTCAACAGCAATTTCTACGGTATTGCCATCAACCGACGAGTTATAAGGCACACGAAAGACAAAACCATTCGGATTTTCAGTTTCACCAGTCCCAAAATGACGGACGTTAGTCGCGGCCATCGGTGCAGGGTCAGATGCAGCCAAGATCTTTTTGAAATCCAGATCACGTGCTTTAAAATTGGGTGTATCTGCGTTTGCTATATTTGCTGCAATCAACTCCATTCGCTTATTACGAACAGCGACTGCCTGCTCGTGGATCCCGAATGGGTTTTCAAACAATTTCATGCTCAGCCTCTAAAGTTTCTCGCCATTCAACCGATTGATCGTCGGGGAAGTGACATTTACAAGCTCAATAAAGCAATTGATGTGCCAAGTGTTTCAAAACAAGACAGACCGGCAGCCTTTGATTCGATGCGGCAATAAACGATGACAAATTCCGGCAAAAGCTTGCCGAGATTTGCAGTTGCAATTCACAACACGCGTTACATACTTGAGGCATGCAACTGACGCGCGTTATTTCAATCCTATGTATGAGTGTTTGGGCGCCATTCGCTAGTGCCGCATTTCCCGGCGGTGGCGTCGCGCTCGTCTACGAAGCGACTAGTTGGGTTAGTCAGGAGACTGGGATCCCAACGGGCGTGATACAGATGTCAGCGCCCGACCGACGAGTACCTATCGAACGCTGTGAAAAGCCATTGAGGTTTAGATTTCCATTCAAAGGAAACCAGCGAACTGTTGAGGCCCTCTGCCAGGAACCCTCCTGGAAACGTTTTATTCGTGTCAAAATCGACGCAAAGACAAGGGTGGTAGCGGCAGCAAAAGACTTGCCAGATGGACACATTATAAATGGATCAGAATTGAAGCTCGTCCCCTATTCGGTCAGCATCAATAATAGCTATACGGATCCCAAAGTTCTCATAGGTTTAAAATTAATCAAACCCGTAAATATAGGTACCATCATCAACCAAAGTATGGTGATTAACCAGATGGCTGTCTTTACAACAAATCGGGCGTATGAGGCTGGTGAATTAATTGAACGAGCTGGCCTGAGCCGCGTTGAAACAGAAAATCCGGCAGCAAATGCTCTCACCAGGTGGCCCACCGGCGTGATCACGGCTTCAGATTATCTTGAGGCCAACCAGACGCTGTCAAAATCAAACATCGAGCAATCCGAATACGTTGTTGTGTCCGCTACAAACATTATCAGGGGTCAGGTAATTACTCGAAACTTGATCAGCAAAACTCTTCAGCCCAAAAAACGAATCAGAGCTCAAACGTTATCCACGTTTGAGGAAGCCATCGGTCTGGAAGCGACACGTACTATTCGAGCCGGAACTCCTTTATCTGTGTCAGACGTTACGGCTGCGGATCTCATCCGTAAGGGTGAAAAGGTCAAACTCGTTTTGACACGCGGCGTACTAACTATCACGGTCGATACAATCGCCATGGAGGATGGAAAAATTGGTGAACAGGTTGAGCTCACCAACGCCGAGTCAGGAAAAGTCATAAGAGGGATAGTGTCAGGCCGCCATCAGGCTAGGGGAATAGACCCTTGAAACAAGCCGAAATATTTTTTTTAAAAAAATGTTAAAGTTTTGCAATGGGAAGCCGATTCTATGATCGTGTAGGAATTTCCGACAGTGAGGAGACGGATATGGCGGATTCAGTAACAGGAGTAGGTGGGCGTCCACTTACTTCAGTAAAATCAGAACAACCAAAGGGAGACGTGGCTCGCCTTCGTTCCGACGACAACGAGCCAGCGGTAAAGGGTGAGCGACCTGATACAGACCGTGTCGAACTGAGCACGGCAGCCCAAACTGAGCTTGATAAGGCTGGCTTCGATGCAGAGAAAATTGAGCGTATCAAGCAGGCATTGTCCGACGGAAACTATCCGATCGACGCACGTCGCATCGCTGAAGGATTCTCTGATATCGAAAAACTGCTTTAAGGTGCAGGATGCACCTGCCTGACCTGCAAGGTCTCTTTGAATCGGTAAAGCGCTTGCACTCTCTCCTCACAGATGAGTACGAGGCGCTTAAGACTCAAAAGCTTGATGCATTTGAGGCTTTGCAGCAGGAAAAAATATCGCTTATCGCGACCCTCTCCTCAAGCGACATTGCTCAAAGTCCTGATCAGCCAACCGACCCTAAGCGGCTTGAGGAACTTGCGAAGCATCCTCTGTGGAACGATATTACCCATATCCTGGAGCAGTGCAAAAAGTCTCATCAACGAAATGAACTGCTAATCTCCAAGCAGCTCGATGCCATTAAAGGGGCGCTCTCAACCCTCCAGAATCAAGACCCCGCCAGCTCTTTAGAGCTTTACACAAAACTCGGACGTGTAAAATCTTCTCGACGCTCGATATTATCGGATGATGCATAATCTCGAAAGTATACAAGTGAAGCGACTACCCCGTGTCTCGATTGCGGTATTTGGGATGTTTCTGGCAATTGCTTTACTTAACCTAAGCCAAACAAGCTTCATGCAATGGGCTCCTCGACCAGATATCGAGTGCGAAAACGGAGAAGCGGTCCATCGTTATGCAGAAGTAAATGCAACTCGTGTAAATATCCGCGACCTGCCTACTGTCTTCTCAAACGTCTTGACACAAAAATCGACCCCAGATCGGATAACTGTTATTTGTGAATTTGGGGTGTGGGCACGAATTGAGCTCCTAGACGTCGGAACCGAGACCTGGATTTCGATGGGTCTAATAACGCTAGTTGCGAAGCAACCACTCAGTCCACGCCTTAAACTTGTGTATTTAGCTCTATTTATTATCGGGGCGTTAGGCCTTTTAATTGCCTTATACCGACCAGGTTGGATAACGAGAACAATCGATTTAATGCTACAAACCCAAGACCTACCAGCACACGCCAAGCCTCTGATTTCTGTAGTACCCCAGTACCATCCCGTCAGGGACGGAAGGAATTAACCGTCTGGCTTAAGTCCGTTCATCCAATAGGCCCATGACAGTATTACAGCGACGGCATGATATAGCTCTTCTGGAATCTCTTCGGACAGACCAACGTTTGACAGCGCCGCAACTAATTGCGGATCCTCCGCGATAAAAATGTCATGCTTTTTTGCTTCTTCGATAATCTCGAACGCGAGCTCTCTAGACCCCTTTGCTAGTAATGTTGGCGCATCTTGTTGGCCGTATTCGAGCGCAATAGCTTCTTTTTCGAATTGCTTCATGCTTTAGCATCCAAGTGCGGTATCCTCTCAGCGGATAGCTTTCCAAATCCTGGTCGCGGTGACGCGAAAATCTGCATCGACTTCACGCGCAAATCGTATTCCATTAATGCTTCTTCCAAATCCATCTTCGATTTCTTTGCCAAAGCCGCAGTTTCCTCTTCTTTTGCCCAAAAAGTGAGCTCTACATCCGTTCCCGCGAATGAAGATTTCATCCAAACTTCGCCCAAGCTATCCAGTGATGTGTGTAAATTGAGAATCCACAAGCGCTTGATCTCATCTCCATCGGTGACATTCTTTCTCTCAAACAAGAGCTCAACTGGCGGCTGATCACGCAATAATAATAGGACTGCGAGGCCCGCCTCCCGAGTGTAAGATTGCGGAAGAGCCTCAATTTGCAAACTCTCAAGCTCCGTAATTAGCCCCCCAACACGCGATGTCAACTCAGACTGTTGCGGAAGAAGCCGTAAAATGTGACGTAACCATGGCTTCAGCAATCCGCCCTGGAGAGCCACACCTTCTAATAACGCTTTTTCATTACCCAATGCGCCAAACTGAATCGCGGTTTTAACGAGATCACCAGTGAGCTGATTTGATTGCAAGCGATTTGCATTTAACCTCTTCGCTTCGTCGGTCAGGCCGACCGCCGTCAAAAAGCCCTCAAGTCCCTGAGGAGCGAAAAGGCTCTGTATCTGAGGCCTTGCCGTATTACGGGTCAGAATCGCAGCCAAAGCTGCAGACAAACCTGATGTTGAAAGAGCCTGACTCGCTTGTGGCTGTTGCGATAGCTGCGGAACAAGAGCAAGTCCTTCCTTGGTTTGAATCACACGCATCGCAACTTGACCTTCTGGCAGTTTCGTTTGGGCCGACAGTGGAAGCTGGTACTGGCCGAGCTGCAATGCCATTTTGCCACCGCTTGAAGCAACTAGAGCTTGAACTACCTCGCCTGGCTTCAGACCCAGTTCACCAGCAATCGGCTGGCGAATTGGCACACTGGTTGGTAAAGCGTCAGGTGCTATCGCACGCGGAACAGCTGCAGAAATATCTGGTATCAGCATCGGTTTATTACCCCCTACAGTCTGTATCGACCGTACTACCGATTTTGCCAGTTCTGAAGGCAATTTGGCATGCCCGGGTAATTCGCTGGATGAGGCTGCTGGAACAAGGTGTCGGTCAACATTTAAATGATTTGCTTGTAATGCTTGTGAAACTTGATGAGCGTTGACTTGAGAGACGGCTTGCAGCAATGGTGGAAGTGACGATACTGATACTTTCTCGACGACCGGGGACAGTCGTGGTGTCATCAATTTAGAAGCCTCGTTGCGTAATACAATCTGTATAGGTTCGGGCCGAAATACCTGGCCTGTCATCACCAACTGCTGATCGGATTTTAGTCGAACCTGCAGATTGACTTGAGGATTTGCCTCCAAAATACGCAAAAGCTCCGGATTTGAAGGCACATGAACTTTGATTTGGTTGGGGTATACGTGCCCTAAGATGATTGGTTCTCGCGAAACTGGATCCACGGTGAGAACAGCTGTTTCGGTACGAGTATGCAAGATCGCGCGGACTGACTGGTCAGTCAACATAATTCGCAGTATGTGCGTCAGTTGTCGAGCGGAATTTTCTGAGCCAATGCCACCCGGTGCCGCCAAATCCATATCAAGGGAACCGGACCCATCCGGCCTTCTTATCCGAAACGTTCTTTTTCAAACTGCCCGGCGTGTCTTTAAAAACAACACGACGAAGGTCGTCGATGTCAGGCAACTTCAACACGACGCCTGCATACATCCAGTTTGGATTATTGCGACGAAACGCGTGTGGATTTGCCCTCACAAAAGCTTTTCTCAGGAGGTCGCGTTGAAGTGGTGAATTAGGAGCAACCTTACGAATTACCATATCCAGCGTTTCACCTCGACGAACTCGATGGGTACCTCCAGTCCGAATAGTGCCTGGCAAGGTCTGCTCGCCACTTGAAACACTAGGCTGAGGCGTTCGAGGGATCGGGACATGCATCACCTCAACATCTTTAATATCTTTCAATAAATGACTCACGGCCTGATCAACAGACATTTCAGTTGCCGCCACGGATCCAGTGAACACAAATGTTACGATCGCCATAAAACAACGCATCATATTCATCCTCCCTAAAACGGCAGCGCGACCTTACCAGTCGCGTCTATCAGTTGAGCACCGGCCGCGTATTGAATGACCGCTAGATCATCTTCGACCAGTACCACCTGAGCAAGTGATAATTCAGCCAATGTACCGGGTTCGAGTACACGGCCAGGAATTCGCTTCCCATCAATTACGAGCAACCGATCACCTTTCTTCAAGCCAGCAGTAATTCCACCATCGATTTCGACCCTACCATCCGTTTCAGTAATTTGAAAATTAAGGGGCTGACACATCGCATACTCGTCGAGAGTAATAGTCCACTTGTTGAGCTCTGCTTGGAGCTGGCCCACCATTTCATCAGGTAATGGCTGGCTGGTGTAGGTTACTGGTCTCACTGGCACACGAATATTTGATCTAGACGACCATATGAGCTCGCTAGTTGTCACCTTCGTCAAACCGGCTGTGATAATCATCCAGTCTTCGCTATGTACCGACGGCGTTCCTTGAAAAAATAAACTCACGGGGTCTGATCCCGGAACACGTTCTTTCTGGTGATCTTTCGGTTTCGTACCCTTAGATACCGAAATAACCAACTCAAATCGAACTGGATCCGGGCGAATCCCCGACACAATTCCCTGGTAATCCCCGGCTTCTCGTAACGACCCCTTTCCATGCCAATAATCCGACTCGCTAAAATAGATCGATAACCTATGACTCAGAAATGACGCGCTGGCAGCCAGCGTTTGATCCATCCCTGTCACAGAACTTTGTGGCATTTTTACAGGTGATATTCGAACGGTTCGTCGTAGATGATCGTCTTTAATGAAGCACTCAGGCAACAACCCCTTTTTGTCATCAAGCGCAATCTCAACCTTCGGTTTCTGTATTTCATCGAGATATGTCTGCACTTGAATACCACGCACTCGCATCGACGATTGAACTATCAGACTCTCGTGTAATTGCCCTTGGGCGTCAAGCCAAGCGGTGTTTACAACTTTTGATTCCGTCGCCTGTGCCTCAGATACGAGTGCCTCCTTGATTGCTACCAATGTGGATTGATCTGTATTGAAATCAGGATTCCCGGAACCG
>PBDH01000005.1 GCA_002717305.1 Gammaproteobacteria bacterium
GTTTAGTGCAAGTTCAAATAAACTGATGATCTCCTGATCGGCGACACGATTTCTCAACAAGAATTCATCCTGTGCTGCTTGCGCAATCACATAAGCACGCTCATTTTCAGGTAGCGAGTTTAATGCCTCAGTTGAGAGCGCCATCTCGTAGGATCCGAGGTACCAATAGAGATACCCAGACCCAGCACCGGTCACTGTTCCAACAAACAAGGCAATCAAAAAACCTTGGCGACCATGATGTCGCAACGCCCACGACAGGAAAAGTACGAGGATCCCAGCAAGGATTACCATCCAAATCATGACAGATTCGCAGACATAATTTCGATCACGATTTTGATCGTCGCATTATCAAAAATCTCTTTTATGAAGTGCTCTCGTTGATCGTCGGATTCTTAACAGGACCAAGACACCACCCAGAATCAAGAGCCCAACCGGACCTAGCCACAAAACAATCGTTTGCTGATCGAGCGGTGGATTGTAAAGAACAAAACGACCATATCTCGCGACCATGAAATCCCTAATTTCCCCGTCTGTCGCGCCCTCTTTGATCATCCGATACACCACTGCACGAAGGTCTCCGGAGATTTCAGCATCCGAATCACCGATCGCTTGGTTCTGACATTTAGGACAACGTAATTCAAATCCTAATTCTCGGAAACGAGCCTCTTGTTGAGGTGAGTCAAATTGATAGGTTTCAATGGCGGCGCTAGCAGCGATCGAGAAAATCATCACCATTTTGACCAACAGCATTTTTATCATTTCAATGTCTCAAGCAGAGGCAGTATTTGGCGCTGATACACCCGATCATTTACTTCACCCTGAATCCGCAGTTGTATGACGCCGCTCGAATCAACAAGGAACGTTTCGGGAGCACCGGCGACACCAAGGTCAAGGCCGAGGCGACCATTCGGGTCAAAAATTTGTGTTGTGTAGGGGTCGCCAAGTTTAGCCAGCCAATTTTTAGCAGCTGTTTCTGAATCCTTATAGTTTAGGCCCACGATGGGTACTTGGTCAGATAGCTCCGTGAGATATGGGTGCTCTACTTGGCACGTAATACACCAGCTCGCCCATACATTGAGTAAAAACGGTACCCCTGGAAGGGTTTGGCTTGTCAGCACCTTTCCAGTGTGCAAGTCGGTAAGCTGAAAGGAGGGTACGGGTTTTCCGATTAACGCCGATGGCTGCATGCTAGGGTCTAGCGTCAATCCTTTGAAAAAAAAACCAACCAACACGACAAAAACTCCGAGTGGCGCCCAAACAACCCAACGACTCATGCCTTAGCACCCTCAACACATGATTCGGGTTGTTTCTCAACTGCGCGTTGCCGATAACGCTTGTCGGTGACTGAAATAAATCCACCGAGCCCCATAAGAAAGGCGCCGGCCCATATCCAGTCCACATAAGGCTTCACCGACAGGCGTACCGCCCAATCTCCACCATCCAATGGCTCGCCCATTGCTATATACAAATCTCGGGTAAAACCAGAATCAATGGAAGCCTCTGTCATAACCATTCCAGATGCATTGTATCGACGTTTTTGAGGGGATACGGTTTTGTAAAGTCTCTCGCCCCGATAAATCTCAAAGGTCGCTTGATCTGCAACATAATTTGGGCCACGCAACACCGAGAGCTCCGTCATCCTGACCTCGTAACTACCCAATTTCTGTGTGTCACCGACCCCCATACGCAAATCGCGGTGTTCGGTATGGTTCTCGACCATTACAATCCCAAATATTATGATCGCGACTCCAAAATGAGCGAACCACATCCCGATCATCCCACGTTCAACACGGACAAACGTTTGTCTAACACCTCCGAAGCTTTTGGTCTTGTTACCAAAATCAGCAGCAGTGGCAATTGCCAGCCAGAGCGCAATAGTTACACCAAACGCTGTGGCTATTGAATACTCGCCACCTAATGTAGTCGGCCATACAAGGCCAGCAACCACACTAACAATCATGGTCACGATCAACGGACGATATAATCGAGGATCATCAGCCTGACGCCATTTTGAGAGTGGCCCAAATGCCATCCCACTAACGAGAATTGCGGTCAAAGGGACAAAAACTGCATTAAAAAATGGAGCTCCAACTGATACTTTCCCTCCGCCCACCGCGTCAACCAATAATGGGTAAAGAGTACCAAGCAGAACGCTGACTGCCATCACGGTTAATATAAGGTTATTGAATAGCAAAAAGGACTCTCGGGAGATCCAACCAAATTCGCCTGGCTCAGAAACTTTGGACGCCCGAACTGCATATAGCGTCAGTGAGCCACCGATGACTACCACTAAAAAACCTAGGATAAATACACCTCGCTCTGGGTCGTTAGCGAACGCATGTACCGACGTCAAGACCCCAGAACGCACAAGGAACGTTCCCAGTAGCGACAGAGAAAAGGCAGCAATCGCAAGCAATAAAGTCCAACTGCGAAATAGACCCCGCTTCTCGGTCACGGCGAGTGAGTGCATTAATGCAGTTGCAACCAACCATGGAATCAATGACGCATTTTCAACAGGATCCCAGAACCACCAACCCCCCCAACCGAGCTCGTAATATGCCCACCAGCTCCCTAGTGCGATACCAAGGGTAAGGAATGCCCATGCAACCGTCGTCCACGGCCTCGACCACCGAGCCCACATGGAATTAAGTTCGCCTGAGATAAGTGAAGCCATTGCGAACGCGAACGCGACAGATAATCCAACATATCCCATATAGAGCATCGGCGGATGGAAGATTAATCCCGGATCCTGGAGGAGGGGGTTCAAGTCCGCGCCGTTAGGTGGTGCGAACGGTAAAATGCGAACGAACGGATTGCTCGTGAAAAGAGTGAAGGCTAGAAAACCAACTCCAATTATACCCATCACCGCCAAAACTAGTGCGGACACATGGTTAGGAATTCCACGGCTTAACAGTGCAACAGCCGCACCCCAGAGAGAGAGAATAAGCACCCAGAGCAACAAAGAGCCCTCATGGGCTCCCCACACTGCGCTCATCCTGAAGTGCCACGGCAAATCAAGATTAGAGTTATCGGCGACATATTTAATCGTGAAGTCGTGGACCAAGAACCCGTAAATCAGCACACCAAAGGAGACCACAAGGGTAAATCCCTGCAACAACGCCAACGGCTTCGCCGTCTCAAGAAATCCTTGCTGCCGAGTGAAGTAACCATACAGCGGCAAGGTAGCCAGACAAATCGAGACCGCGAATGATAGGACGAGCGCAAAGTGACCTATTTCTGGGATCATTTGTTTTTCCCTCCCATCATCTGATCGAGCTTACCTGACTGTCTCAGTGCCTCTGTGACCTCCGGCGGCATGTAATTCTGATCATGTTTAGCCAGAACCTCACTCGCTAAAAACTGATCCCCGCTAAGCCGTCCCTGAACCACCACGCCCTGGCCCTCACGAAATAAATCTGGGAGGATACCCTCATAAGAAACACTTACGTTGTGGTCAAAGTCGGTCACATCAAAGGCAACCCTCAGGCTCTGTGGATCACGGTCGACAGTCCCGTCAGCAACCATCCCGCCCAGGCGAATCATCTGTGCGACAGGCGCATCCCCCTGTGCTATCTGGGTTGGTGTGAAAAATAAATTGATGTTTTGACTTAGCGCATACATTACCAACCCAACGGTCACACCCAGACCAGATACTAGACCCAGAATAATAAAGAGACGTTGTTTCCGTTTAGGATTCATGTATCTCCCCGCGTTCTATATGTCGCTTGACCGAACGCAACCCGCGACGATGCTGAGCCACGTTCACCCAGGTCAAACCTCCCAGCACACCAAGCCCCAAAATATAGACTGGCCAAACATACGACCCGTGAGGGGCCATCTCTAGAAATGCCGTTAGTGACTCAAACTGAAACTCAAACACGGTCAACCAGTTCCTTAACCCAAGAGGACCGTCGCTCCCGCTCGACCAAGATCGCACGCATTGAGCCAAGAACTAAGTACGCAGCTACGATGTAATAGCCAAGAATATTAACTAACAGAGGGATCCACATAGACGCAGGCATCGTCGGCTTCTCTGTCAGTTTTAGGCTCGCCGGTTGGTGCAGAGTGTTCCACCACTCGACCGAATATTTGATAATGGGCAGGTTTACCACACCCACCAACACCAGTATCCCACAAACTTTGCCCGCCTGATCGGGATCACGAATCGAGGCACGCAATCCGATTAGTGCTAAGTACAGGAATGCGAGGATCAGCATCGAGGTTAAGCGCGCATCCCATACCCAATAGGTACCCCAGGTTGGTTTCCCCCAGACGGCGCCGCTTCCAAGTGCGAGGGCCGTAAATGTGAACCCAATGACCGCTATTGACTGCATCGCAATGTCGGCAATTTTCATCTTCCAGACAAGAAGTACTAAGGCACTCACGGCCATTGCCGCGTACATTGCCTGAGCCAGAAATGCGACAGGTACGTGAAGATAGATGATTCGGTAACTGTTACCTTGCTGATAGTCGACTGGGGCGAAGCCCAGCCCCCAGATCGTGCCGACTGCAATCAAACCAAGAGATACCCAACCAAAAACCAGTTGCCAGCGACCAGCACGCTCGTAGAACCACCTAGGAGAACCCCATTGATGAAACCAACGCCAACGCATCAGTTAGAACCTCCAATATTCACACGAATTGCTAGGGACACTGCAATCGGAACCAGGACCGCCGACGCCACACTGAATGCTCCCAGCAATGCCAATAATGGCAAAGTCTCAGAACCATCCATGGCCCGGATTAAAACCCCAGAGGCCAGCACTACAACCGGCACGAAAAGAGGCATCATTACCAATACCCCTAGGATACCAGATCGCGAGGATCCAAGTGTAAGGGCTGCACCCAAGCCAGAAAAACAAGTCAGTGCCGGTGTTGCGACCAGCATTGTAATGAATAACGCGATTGAGACATCTCCCGGAACAGATAACGTCAGCGCTATGACGGGGCTAATTAAAATCAGAGGCAAAACATGTAGTAACCAATGCGCGGTTAATTTCAGTCCCACGAGCCAAGCGAGTGGGCGATCGAAAAATAACCATTGTTCTAAAACGCCATCCGAGAAATCAGACTGGAAAAAATGCTCAGAGTTGAGAAGCAGTGCTAGCAGGGTTGCGATCCAGATCATTGCCGAACCAATTTCAGCGAGTAACTCAGAATCTGGTGTAAGTGCAAGCGGAACCATAGAGATGACTAGTAATAGAAACCAGATCGGCTTAACAATATCGCCAGGACGTGCGGCGGCGAGCCACAGTTCGCGAGCAATTATCCTTTTTTCAATCGACACAACCAAGCTCCAGAGTTTGAAATTCTGACAACGTTGGTAGTTGATGGGTCGTAAATAAGCAAATTCCACCGCTGGCGACATGAGACCTAATTTTGTTATCCAAAATTTTTATCATTGAAACATCAAGCGCCGTATATGGCTCGTCAAGGATCCAGATTGGTGCATCGGAACACCAGAGACGGGCAAGCGCGCAACGACGGCCTTGTCCTTGAGATAGCTCCTTAACGAGAGAATCATGATATCCCAGCATTCCAACGCTTTCTAAGGCACATTTTAAGAAAGTATCATCGTGCCCGGCTAGGTGCTTTAAATTATCCAGAACACTCAAGTCTCCTGTAACCTGAGGCCGGTGGCCAATGTAGAGGATACGGTGCATAGCCTCAGAGACAGGTTGATCACCAACTAATACCTCGCCTTCCTGAATCTCATAAAGACCAGCGATTGTGCGTAGCAGTGTGGTCTTGCCTGCGCCATTTTTTCCAGCTACGCGCAATATCGATCCAGCGTCCAAGGTGAAAGCTAGGCTGTCGAATAATAAACGGTAATCGCGCTCACAACTTAATCGAGCAATTTTAAGCTTTAGGGGCTTCAAATTCATGAAGAGAGTTTACCGGAAACTGAGTGTGGGACTAGCGTTAAACTCGTGTTAGCCTCTGACCCTATTTGGAGATTAAGCGAGACGAACAATGTCCCGGTAGCTCAGTAGGATAGAGCGGCCGCCTCCTAAGCGGCAGGTCACAGGTTCGATTCCTGTTCGGGACACCATTATTCACTGGGTCACGCACCCAGTCGTTACTAGGTTACAAGCCCAGGATAATATTCATCGATATTTACTTTTAGAGCGGAAGCGTCCTACTTTTTTAGAACTGCTAGAGTTCTCGATAAAACTTTCACGACGTTTGATCTGAGTGACTAATTCCTTCCTGACGGTGACACTTTGGTTCGGCCTGTCATCAAATTGAACTACTACGATTTCACGTGCTTTACCTATAAAACCAGTTACTAGTCCTTCTTTACCTGCCTCATCACCCCCAACCATTACGCGGTCACCGAAGTTAACAAGTGATGTTACATCTATGGTTACCCACTTCTGATTATCATTAGGCATATAGTCACCCTGGTATGGGATAAGAACGAGCTATATAAAAATAGCGAAACTAGTTCGTATTACTCAGAAATCAATACTGAGATTCACTGCTGACGTCTTACCGTTTTGCTCTTGAAGCTCATATGAAATCTTCTGTCCGTCGTTTAACGTTCGTAGCCCCTTCAAATTCAGAGCAGAAGCATGAACAAAAACATCTTTGCCTCCATCGTCAGGGGCAATAAAACCAAAGCCTTTACTCGCGTTAAAAAACTTTACAACACCTGTAGCCATTATAATTTTCTCGTATAAATAAAAAGTGTACGCTCTACGCCGCTTTTTAGGATGCGGCTAAAGCTACTTGGATTTCAAAAAGGAATTCAAAGAAGAGTAAAAACTGCGCTTAGAAGATCTGATGAAAGCCTCGTTAGTAAATCACACTAACGCCGCAATAGATAGTTCTATCTAGCGACACTTAGATCGCACTAAAGCCGTCTACTACTATTTGATTCCATTACGCATCCACGAGACTTTCGTGAGACTTGAAAGGCCTCTGTATCAACTTGACCCACAAAAGTTCAAGTATGTTAAAGAGGAACTTTTCAAGTTGGTCAAATTAGGTCGGGTCTCTACCTCAACCTAAAAGCACTCCCTCTAGCAAGCCTAGGCAGGTAGTACTGGTTACGAAAAAGTGATTTATGGCTAGAGGTTAGGTACATTTCATGTCCGACTGTCACAGGGTTTATCTCGATGCATGAATTAATTGAATTGGCTTCTAGACAGCTCTTAGACTATAAAAATAATACTCCTGGAACATGGTTTGCAGAGCCTGTTTTCGATATGAATATCACCCTCTCCTACGAACTTCAGGATACTGTGACCCAGTTACGTCTTAATGAGGGAGACTCTATTGCCGGCTACAAGATTGGCTGCATTGGTAAAGACGTTAAAAACCAGTTTGGGATGAATGGACCGATCAGAGGAACACTCTTTAGCAGTGAACTGTTCAGTAATAATGCAGAGCTATCGGCAAGTGCTTATTGTAACTTAGCTATCGAGGCAGAAATGGCATTCGTGATCGATGAAGATTTCCAAATCAAACGAGTATTTCCAGTTATTGAACTACACAATTTCATTTTTAGAGCACCGCAAAAAAACCTACCCGAATTGATTGGTAATAACGGAATAAACTGTGGTGTGGTAGTTCCAGTTCAGGAGCAACATCGTTCAATCAAAGACTTAGATCGACTCGTCGACTTATCCCTCCAAATAAACGACTCAAGATACTCTACAAATCAATTGTGGCCGATTGATGGTAACCCCCTCGGATCTTTAGGATGGTTAAAGGAAAATCTATTTTCTTACAACAAAACACTTGAGGCTGGGCAACTGATACTCGCAGGTACGACATTAGGGCTTTACACCGTTCGTGAGGGAGATCAAGTCAGTGTCGAGCTCAACGGTGAGAAAATATTAAGTTGTCTAATTAAATAACTTTTCCTACGGCTTGTTAGGTTTTACTAAGATCTAGGAAATTCAATGGGTTTTTGTTCAACAGCGTCTCTTTCGATCGCGGAGAGTTTCCTTGAGCGCAGCCTATCAAAGTGCGCCGGCAGTCTGGAAAGCTAACATAGCACCAAAGACAATCATGCACAGTTTGCCGAGGATTACCTTTTTAATTTTTTGAAAAGCTCGCAGCCTTCGACAGACAGTCCTCTGGCTTCAGCATGCTTCGACCAGGCTCCACCCCCTCTTTTCCATTCAGGCAATGCTCTCACACAGACCTCTCTGGTGGTTACAGAAAAGTCGACCGTTAAGTCCGGTGGACTTTCAGATATTTCAACCTCAGCTGACTTTCTGAGCCTAAATCTGCTGGGGCCCAATTCGTCTCTACTATTGCCTACGAACCAGTCGGTGTAATAAAGCACCTGGACCGGCAATTTGACGGGCCAATCATAGTCAAACGGAGATGCCATTGCTGATCTAACAGCCCCGTTGCTCTCTCCCTTAGAGTCCTGCTGGTAGCCGCTAAATTCTATTTTATTCGCCCTCACCCATTGCTGATTTTCCGGTTGGCTCAACAACCACTTGGATGGAAACGTATTGTAAATACCGAATTTTAGTTGCAGCTGCTTCCTGTTACCGTCTCTCAGCGCCCTAGTCGTGACAAGCGGTGACAACAACTGACAGACAATCTGACCATCAATCAGATAACTGAAAGACGGTTCAGTGTCATCAACTTTACCGTCAACAGTATAGTCAGCGTGTATTTCTATCTCTAACCAACGGTTTCTGGGAATATACTTCTGATCCACAAAACACTTTTCCCCGTTATCTGCCGTGATTCTTAGACGCTCCTCGTGGTGGTGCACCATCCATATTGGATTATTCTTCTGGTGAAGTTTTACCTGATGGATCATCTGGGTCATTGGCAATGTGTTGGGGAACTCGGACTCGGCTGGCAGGAGAAGATTGGTACGGTAGAACTTTTTTATTTTTTTTGGATTCGACCCAAAACTCTGGAGGCTGACCTTGTAGCCGTCCTTTAGTTCAACCCGTTGCCTATCACTCTCGCAATCTGACCAATATTGATCACCACCACAGGCGCCATGCTCAATTTCAAATTGGTAGACGGTCAAGCCATCAAAACTCATTTCCGCAGGATTCTTCGTAATTCCTGACAGTCTCGCATTGTTGTTGGTATCGATTTGCCAAGAGATCTTTCCCGCCTGTGCAGGTTTAGCAGCTGCTAAAACAATGAGAATGACCAAGCATAGTTTGCAGAGGATGAACTTTTTCAAAGTATTTTCCTTATCAGTTCAATACCTAAACTTTAATGCAACTCCCATTTGATCCACAAATCTGTGGCAGTAGGTTTAGGAAGAAGGTTACCAATGGGTTGCTAGAGTTATGTGCGAAAAGTCTAGCAACTCTGACTACTGAAGTTACTGGAGGCGCGTACCGCCTCCATTATTTTAGTGGTAGAAACACACAATCCGTATGTCAAACGAAAACCTTCCCGGTTGCACCGCTTCCGCATCTTGCGTAGGTTAATCTTGATTTAAATTGTACATCTCTCTATGAAAGGTGACATACCATGAAAAACACTGCCTCCAATAACATATCATCAGCAATCCCAGAACAATTTGGTTTCGGCACCCAAATTCGTAAGTCACCTTATTTCGAGGCGACGGTGAGGTGGGGCGTAAAACAGTTTTCCGTATACAACCACATGTACATCCCAAGGGATTTTGGAAGCCCGGACGATAATTTTTGGAACCTAGTTAATACCGCAATCCTCTGCGATGTGGCCGTAGAGCGACAAGTCGAAATCTCCGGACCTGATGCCGCATACTTCGTTCAGATGCTCACTGGTCGTAACCTGTCCCAAATGCAAATCGGCCAGGCCAAATACGTTTTGATTACCAACGAGACCGGCGGGATCCTTAACGACCCAATTCTCCTAAAACTAGCGGAAGATCAATTCTGGCTCTCACTCTCTGATAGCGACATTTTGTTATGGGTGAGCGGAATTGCGGTGTTTGCGAAGATGGATGTGCAAATTCGAGAACCCGATGTGTCACCCCTACAATTGCAAGGACCTGAGTCAGGCAACATCATGGAAGCGCTGTTCGGGTCCGACATATCGACCCTAAATTATTACTGGTTTCGTGAATACGAACTCGATGGCATACCACTCATCATCTCGCGAACCGGGTGGTCGAGCGAGTTGGGCTATGAATTATTTCTTCGCGACAGCGCTCACGGTGATATTTTGTGGGAGAAGATCATGGCTGCAGGCCAGCCATTTGGATTAAAACCCGGCCATACATCAACCATCAGGCGCATCGAGGGCGGCATGTTGTCCTACCATGCAGACGCCAATAGTGAAACCAATCCATTTGAGTTGAATCTTGGACGCTTGGTCGATCTCGAAATGGAGGCCGACTTTATTGGAAAGTTGGCACTAAAACAGATTCAAGCATCCGGGGTTCAACGATTACAAGTGGGGCTCGAAATCCAAGGGAGTCCATTGACACAACCCAACACGACATTCTGGCCAGTGTCCTCAAAGGGTGAGTCAATTGGAAAAGTGACTTCCGCTGTCTATTCACCACGACTTGAGAAAAATATTGCGCTGGCTCTGGTGGAGACTGCCCAGGCGACCATCGGTCACCAGGTAACTGTGGAAACGCCTCAAGGCGACCTTGCCGCTGAGGTCGTTCCTGTGCCGTTTTACGACCCGAGGAAAAGTCTCGCCAGCGGAGCGAAATTGATTCAAAAGGAGACAGCCCATGGCTGAACTATCAATCGATTTGATATGGAAGTACGTCGCCGATGCGGAATTCCCAAATCGGCATGCCATTACCTTCTCGGGGGCTCAGCAGATAGAGTCTGATGCGGCACCTGACTGGGGTGGCAGTGAATCGGCAACCAATCCTGAGCAGGGTTTAGCCGCCGCGATGGCCTCTTGTCACATGATGACCTTCCTGGCTCTGGCGAATAAAACCAAATGGCCCATCAGCCAATATGCTGATCATGCGACTGCCCATCTTGGAAAAAATTCATCCGGCCAGATGGCCGTTGTAAAAATCGACCTGGCACCGATCGTGACCCTCGACGCCGATTTTGAGTGCACAGACGACATGTTAATCACGATGCATGAGCGAGCGCATCGGTACTGCTTCATAGCAAATTCGGTATCAGACTCGCTGAGGGTGGATATTAAACCAGTGAGGGCCCCATGAACGACTTAATACTTCGCGAAAATGCTGATAATGGCGTGTGTACCCTCACTCTCAACTCTGAGGCCAACCGGAATGCGCTCTCTAAGCAGATGCTTGCAATACTGCTCGAAAACATCGAATCGGTATCGAATGATCCGGCTGTTCGGGTAGTCATCATCAAAGCGAAAGGCCCTGCCTTCTGTGCTGGACACGACTTACGTGAAATTAATAAGCATCGAAAAGATCCAGACCACGGCATTTTGTTCTTTAAGTCATTGATGGCGCTCTGTAAGCAAACCATGCTGGCCATCATCAATACACCCAAACCAATCATTGCGCAGGTAAATGGCGTGGCAACAGCAGCCGGTTGCCAACTGGTCGCGTCCTGTGATTTGGCCTATGCCTCTGAAACCGCTCGCTTCAGTACACCTGGGGTACATATTGGTTTGTTTTGTTCGACACCGATGGTCGCACTGTCTCGGAACGTTGCCACCAAACATGCGATGGAAATGTTATTGGTAGGCGATATGGTCTCCGCGTCAGATGCGCAAGCGATCGGTTTAATTAATCGATGTGTCAGTGGATCCGACTTGCAAAAGACCATTGACGAAGTGGCTGGCAAAATTGCAAATAAATCAGGGGATACCCTTAAAGTGGGTAAACATGCGTTTTATGAACAACAAACAATGAAAGTAGACGATGCATATCACTATGCTTCTGAGGTTATGGTCACCAATTTACTGACCGAGGATGCGCGAGAGGGTATCAGTGCTTTTCTCGAAAAACGTGCGCCGGACTGGCGGTCATGAGACACCTGCAGTGAATCCGTATAACGAGGGTCTCAACGCCAACGCAGCCAACTATCAACCGCTGACACCGCTTCGGTTTCTCGAGCGGTCCGCGCAACTGTATCCGAATCGAATAGCCATCTGTCACGGTGATACTCGCTTTACATATCGTCAGTTTTATCAGCGAGCGTGCTGCTTATGCGATGCATTACAAACGTGCTTTGATGTAAATACCGGAGACACCGTCTCAGTGCTGCTCGCCAACACGCCACCGATGCTCGAGTGTCACTATGGAATCCCAATGACCGGTGCGGTCATTCACTCAATTAATATACGCCTCGACGTGGCTGCCATTGCATTTCAACTTGAGCATGCATTGTCTAAGTTACTCATTGTTGATTCTGAATTTTCGGAACTTGCATCCGCAGCATTGAGTCTTTTGGACAATCCGCCGTCAGTGGTGATTTATCGTGATCCCGAAATCCAAAGGGATGCTGAAATCGAATGCGAATATGAAGCGTTGTTGAGTAGCGGAAATCCGGATACACCCTGGCAATCACCCGAGTCTGAGTGGGATGCGATCTCAATCAATTATACGTCTGGGACTACAGGCAAACCAAAGGGCGTGGTTTCCCATCATCGCGGTGCGTATTTGCTGGCCCAAGGCAATATTTTGACACTTGGAATGCATCAGTTCGAGGTATATCTTTGGACCCTGCCCATGTTTCATTGCAACGGGTGGGGATTCCCTTGGAGTTTATCTTTGATTGCAGGCGCGCATGTATGCTTGAGACAGGTCCGTGCCAATGCCATCTTTGAAGCCATCAAGAACGAGCGTGTAACCCATCTTTGCGGTGCCCCAGCTGTGATGCGGATCCTGACTGAGACTGAGCCGTCTCCAACACAACAATGGCAACATCCAGTCGCATTCTGCACAGCAGCCGCACCACCTCCTGCGCCAATTTTGAAGGCCATGCAACAACGAGGTTTTCAACTGGTTCACTTATATGGTCTCACTGAAACTTACGGACCTGCTGTCGTTAATGAATGGAATCCCGATTGGGACCTGTTAGATGTTGAATCGCGGGTTGAACGGACTGCCCGGCAAGGCGTTCGATACCATGCCTTGGAGCGGCTCGCAGTGCTTGACCCAACAACACTCAAACCGGTCCCACATGACGGAGAAACCCTAGGCGAGGTGATGTTCAGTGGTAATATCGTGATGAAAGGATACTTTCGAAATCCAGAGGCTACGCGAAAAGCATTTCAGAGTGGATGGTTCCATTCAGGCGATCTCGCAGTGGTGCATCCCGACGGCTACTTGCAACTCAAAGATCGAGCGAAAGACATCATCATTTCAGGCGGTGAAAATATCTCTTCCATCGAAATTGAGGATGTTCTGTATCAGCACGCAGGCATTCGATTGGCCGCTGTGATCGCGGTGGCTGACGAGCGCTGGGGTGAGGTACCGCATGCGTTCGTTGAACCGCACCCGGATCAAAACCTGACGCCGGCCGAATTAAAAGACTGGTGCGTTGAAAGGCTCGCCAAATTCAAGATCCCCAAGAAATTTACCCTGCAGACTATTCCCGTTACCGCAACCGGAAAAATTCGTAAAGTCAGTCTTCGTGGGAAACTTCAGAACATTAATTATTAATCAATTCGTTGACTTTGAAGTTCAGACCAGAAGACTGCAGATTTGCGACTATTTGAATAAATCAAGGACCGGTTGATACCAGGGCAATGCGACCTTGACTGTTGCGGTAAACGTGTGAGGTGATTGCATGGCCATGGCCATGGGTACTGACCAATCTACCTGAGTCGAATCGGAAGAGATTTCACCATTACTTTCACTAATTCGTGGAGCTTTGACAGACCAAGTCAAAACCCTCCCCTGGCTTATCACCGCTATCATCGCTTTCTCCTCGGCAGATGACGCAATCATATCGTCACCAGGCTCAAAAGTGCTCTCAATTCTCAGCGTCGTTTCATCTACCATTTGGAAATCCAGCATCCTAGTAAGATCGCCTTTTGGTATCTCAGTAATCTGTTTTCCGAACTCTTGGATAGGGCCCATAATCCTCATCCGACAAACAATGTCCTCGTCCTCATACGATTGCTTGATGGTCCTCTTCACCCTTCCCGACACCTTTATTCGTAGATCATCACGAGATTCACAGAACTTACTAAGATTTTCTGTCTCCAATTGTGCTAGAGCCGCATTCATGCGTATTTCCATTTGGTAACTAGCTA
>PBDH01000023.1 GCA_002717305.1 Gammaproteobacteria bacterium
ATTGCAGAACTTGGCTATTGCCAGGGGATTGAAAATTATTCACGTTACCTTTCGGGACGCCCACCGGGTGAAGCTCCCCCTACACTTTTTGATTACTTACCTCCGGATGCCCTTCTGGTAATTGATGAATCACACGTAACCGTACCTCAGATTGGTGGCATGTACCGTGGTGATCGATCAAGAAAGGAGACGTTGGTCGAGTACGGATTTCGACTGCCGTCAGCACTTGATAATCGTCCACTGAAGTTTGACGAATGGGAGTCAATGGCACCTCAGATGATCTTTGTTTCAGCAACTCCGAGTGTTTATGAGAACGAGCATCAGGCGCAGGTGGCTGAGCAAGTCGTCCGTCCCACAGGGCTGATCGATCCGACTTTAGAGGTGCGTCCGGCCGGTTCTCAGGTTGATGATTGTTTGAGTGAGATTCATGCGGTCGTTGTAGAAAATGAGCGGGTGTTGATTACGGTCCTGACAAAACGGATGGCGGAGGATCTGACAGATTACTTGATGGACCACGGTGTCCGGGTTCGATACCTGCACTCTGATATTGATACCGTTGAGCGAGTTGAGATTATTCGTGATCTGCGAAAGGGTGAATTTGATGTGTTGGTAGGCATCAACTTGTTGCGAGAGGGGCTTGATATGCCTGAGGTCTCCTTGGTTGCGATAATGGATGCTGATAAAGAGGGTTTTCTACGCTCTGACCGTTCTCTGATTCAGACTATCGGCCGGGCCGCACGGAATGTGAATGGTCGGGCCATCTTGTACGCCGACAAGGTTACAGATTCTATGCAGCGGGCGATGGATGAGACAGAGCGTCGCAGAAATAAACAAATCAGCTTTAATTCCGAGCACGGAATCATCCCAAAAACGATCAAGAAACGCATCGATGACGTCATGGAGGGCGCGTATCGTAATGCACCAGGTTCGCGTGGCCGAAAAGCAAAAGATAAGGCATCGAAGGCTACAACTGGGGGGTTGATGCCTGAGAATCCCCAAACTTTAACACCGCAGCAACTGGCAAAAGAAATTACGCGTCTTGAGGAAGAGATGTTCAAAGCGGCTAAATCTCTTGAGTTTGAGCGCGCTGCCGCTATACGTGATTCACTCGCTGAACTTCAGTCGCTTGCGTTCAAGTGAAATTGTGTTAAGTAATGGGGCTTGGTTCTGAGAGCGGGATTCATTTGCGAAAGATAAGCCGGGTCCAATACGATCTTTAGAGACCGATTGGGTAGGCGCTTCCTACCGAAGAAAAAAAACAAAAGTTAAATGAATATAAACATTCTATCTCTTTGATTTTGTCCCTCTTGGATTCAGGATGGAAATTACCTCGATGAACTATTCGCAAGAACCCTAATGCTACAAGTGACTGTTTTTGGGGTACGAGAACTTATTTACTGGAATAGGTCAATAAACGACATCGATAATCCAAGGAAAAAATCATCTGCAGACAATCCATAAATTGTTGTCTTAACAGTAATGGTAATTTAGGTCACTCATCATGGGTGCAATCATTTTTTTGATGGATAGAAAGCAATAGACAGATCCAAAAAGCGACAGAATAGATGTCGTTAATTTTGGAAAAAACCTTCCCCAGGAAACATTCTATATTTTGAAGCGCATAGTGAGAGGCCGCGTGGCGAAGTTTGCATTGCTACCTATTTACTCAGAAATTTTTTGGAGTATACTTCGCCGCTCTCTAGGCGCGTAGCTCAGTTGGTTAGAGCGCCACCTTGACATGGTGGAGGTCGTTGGTTCGATTCCAATCGCGCCTACCAAAAAGCTGCCACATTGGAAGGCCTTCGGTATGGGTCACCAGATCGGAGTCGAACATGCCCGTAATCACACTTCCTGATGGATCCACGCGCGAGTTTGAGGGATCTATTTGTTCTATGGACGTTGCCGAGTCGATTGGGCCGGGATTGGCTAAAGCGGTCATCTGTGCCAGAGTAGACGGGGAATTACGAGATGTATCCGACATCATCGGTGGAGATGTCAACATTTCTCTAATAACCGCTAGGGATGCCGATGGGGTTGACGTTATTCGTCATTCATTCGCGCACCTGATTGGTCATGCAGGCAAGCAGCTATTCCCTGGGATAAAAATGGCGATAGGCCCAGTCATTGAAAACGGTTTCTATTACGATATCGACTATGATCGTCAACTTAATCCGGATGATCTAGAGGCGCTTGAAAAGCGAATACGAGAGCTTATCAAAACTGATTATTCAGTAATCAAGCGATGGGCGTCACGCGATGATGCCATTGCAGAATTCAAAGAGCGTGGTGAGCCATATAAGCTTGAGATCATATATCGAGATATTCCTGATGACGGCAGCAAGATAGGCCTTTACCACCACCAAGAATATATGGATATGTGCCGAGGGCCGCATGTCCCAAACACCCGGTTTCTGCGTCATTTTAAGTTGACAAATGTGACAGGGGCCTACTGGCGCGGTGACGTTAAAAATAAGCAACTTCAGCGTATCTATGGAATTGCGTTCGCCTCCAAACAAGAGCTAGACGCACATTTGAGGTTCATAGAGGAGGCCGCGAAGCGGGACCACCGTAACCTGGCGAAGACATTGGATTTGTTTCATTTGCAGGAGGAGGCGCCGGGCATGGTGTTCTGGCATCCGAATGGATGGACTGTCTATCGAGTCCTGGAGGATTACATTCGAGACCGTCTGGACCACGCTGGATATCAAGAGGTCCGTACCCCACAGCTTGTTGATCAGCGTCTGTGGGAAGCGTCAGGCCACTGGGATAAGTACCAAGAAAACATGTTTGTGACATCAAGCGAGAGTCGTGACTATGCAGTTAAACCTATGAATTGTCCTTGTCATGTGCAGATTTACAATAAGAAGATCACGTCATACAGAGAATTACCAATTCGGTTAGCGGAATTTGGCTCATGCCACCGTAATGAGCCCTCGGGGTCACTCCATGGTTTGATGCGTGTGCGTAACTTTGTCCAAGATGATGCACATATCTTTTGTACCGAGGACCAGATCAATGCTGAAGTCAAAATATTTAATCAGTTGTTGACAGAGGTTTACCACGACATGGGCTTTGATGACATGATCGTTCGTATTTCAACCCGCCCGGAGAAGCGCGTCGGCGATGATGCGACTTGGGATAAAGCAGAAACAGCGCTTTCTGATGCACTTGACAGCCTTGGGGTTAAATGGGAAGTGTTGCCCGGTGAGGGTGCTTTTTATGGTCCAAAGATTGAATACTCCCTGAAAGACTGCCTTGGTAGGATATGGCAATGTGGGACGATGCAGGTCGATTTCTCGATGCCGGGACGACTTGGAGCCGAATATGTCGCCGAAGATGGTTCGAAGCAAGTACCTGTAATGCTGCATCGGGCGATTCTTGGAAGTTTGGAACGCTTTGTAGGTATATTGCTAGAAAATACAGCAGGTTTGTTGCCGCCTTGGCTATCTCCAATACAAGCAGTTGTCCTGACGATCACGGATTCACAGCACGAATATGCAGAAAAAGTGGAAAAAATGCTGGTTGCTCAAGGTCTTCGGATTAAATCCGATTTGCGCAATGAGAAGATCGGCTATAAAATTCGGCACCACACTCTACAACGTGTCCCATATTTACTCGTGATTGGCGATAAAGAAGTGGAGAACCAGCAGGTGGCTGTGCGGACCCGGTCCGGAGAAGATTTCGGTGCAATGAGCCTAGAAGCTTTTGCACACAGGCTTCACGGAGACGTCGGGTTGCGTGGTCGTTTCGATATCGAATCGGAGAAAAAGTAATCAGAAGAGCACAACCCAAGGGTGCGCCGGGCGAGAAGCGCACACCGATCAATGAAGAAATTCGTGCCCTCAAGGTGCGTTTGATCGGACCAACAGGTGAACAAATCGGTGTTGTTAACACGAGTGATGCGCTTGTCGCGGCTCGTGAAAATGATCTTGATCTTGTGTTAATAGCGGAGTCTTCAGATCCACCGGTTGCGAAAATTATGGATTTTGGCAAGCGGTTGTATGAGGAAAAGAAAGCTAAAGCTGCCGCGAAGAAGAAGCAACACCAACTGCAGGTTAAAGAAGTAAAATTTCGTCCGGGAACGGACGTCGGAGATTACCAGGTCAAACTGCGCAACCTGGTGCGTTTCCTTGAGGACGGCGATAAGGCCAAGGTAACCATCCGGTTCCGCGGTCGCGAAATGGCTCACCAAGAACTTGGCATGCAAATGCTCGAGCGATTGGAAAAGGACCTCGAAGAGCATGGACTCGTTGAGGCGCGCCCGAAGTTAGAGGGTCGTCAGATGATCATGGTCTTAGCGCCGAAAAAGAAGTGAGAGCAGCACGCTCTAATGCGGAGTGAAAAGGAAATATGCCAAAAATTAGAAGTAATTCAGGCGCTCTAAAGCGTTTTAAACCGACAGCAAATGGCTTTAAGCATAAGCAGTCTTTTCGTAGCCATATTTTAACCAAAAAGAGCACGAAGCGTAAGCGCCACTTGCGCGGTACTTTGATGGTAGCAGCTTCAGATATCAAGTTGATCCATCGAATGCTTCCGGGATTACGGTAAGAGGAGAGACCTATGCCAAGAGTTAAACGCGGCGTAACCGCGCGTGCTAGTCATAAGAAGATTCTGAAGCAGGCGAAGGGGTATTATGGTGCTCGTTCTCGAGTGTTCCGTGTTGCCAAGCAAGCTGTTATAAAAGCGGGCCAGTACGCCTACCGCGACCGTCGCCAGAAAAAGAGGCAATTCCGTGCTTTATGGATCGCTCGGATCAATGCCGGCGCACGTGAATGTGGCCTGAGTTACAGTCGCTTTATTAACGGTTTGAAGAAGGCCAATGTTGAGATGGATCGCCGTGTGCTCGCGGATCTCGCTATGCACGAGAAGGTTGCGTTTGCAGCACTCGCACAGCAGGCGAAACAAGCACTAGAGCAGGCGGACGCTTAACATAGGACTCTTCATGATTGAGTGAAGGGAAGGCCGCGTGGACAATCTCCTTGCGGCCTTTTTTATGCTGTTGGACTCCAAATGGACGATTTAGAGAGTATTAAAGACGACGCGTTGGCGTTAATTGAGTCGGCTGATTCGTTAGCCCAACTAGACGACGTTCGTGTGAAATTCCTTGGAAAAAAAGGGTTGATCAGCCGGCAAATGAAAATGCTCGGTAAAATATCTCCCGAAGAACGGCCAGGAGCGGGCTCGAAGATTAACAAAGTGCGTGACTGCGTTTCTGATGCGCTCGAGATCAAGAAATCGGCACTCGAGATTGAGGCCGAAATGCAAGACTTAATGCATGATGCTGTCGACGTAACCATGCCGGGTCGACCACAAAGGATTGGAGGACTGCACCCAGTTACCCGAACACTTAGCCGTCTGAATCGGCTCTTTGCTTCGATGGGATATACAGTCGCGACGGGCCCCGAGATTGAGGATGACTGGCATAATTTTGAGGCTCTAAATATTCCATCACATCATCCGGCTCGCGCAATGCATGATACGTTTTATTTCGATGATGGGCGTGTCTTGAGGACGCATACGTCTCCGGTGCAAATTCGCACGATGGTTAGTGAAGATCCTCCAATCCGGATTGTTGCCCCTGGGCGTGTGTATCGTTGTGATAGTGATTTAACACATACGCCAATGTTCCATCAAATTGAGGGGTTAGTTGTGGACAGGGATATCAGTTTTGCTGATTTGAAGGGGACCATCATCACATTCCTGAATCGATTTTTTGAAGCAGACTTGGACGTTCGTTTTAGGCCAAGTTATTTCCCGTTTACCGAACCATCTGCAGAGGTCGACGTGCAGTGCGTCATGTGCGAAGGCTCAGGCTGTCGCGTATGCTCGCATACCGGATGGCTAGAGGTGATGGGTTGTGGAATGGTGCACCCCAAAGTTTTCGAGCACACAGGTGTCGATGCCTGTTCTTACACGGGATTTGCGTTTGGTATGGGTATTGAGCGGTTGGCGATGCTTCGATATGGCATCGGTGATCTTCGTTTGTTCTTCGAAAATGACCTGCAGTTTCTCAACCAGTTTCACGGGTAGACATGAAAGTAAGTATCTCCTGGCTCAAAAGCTTATGTCCGACTGAATTATCAGTCGATGAAATTGTCAGCCGCCTGACCATGGCTGGACTTGAGGTTGATGGAGTCCAGAGTGCGGCGAAACCATTTCGAAAAGTGGTCGTAGGAGAAGTTATCTCCGTGACCCAGCACACCGATGCTGACAAGCTGAAAGTATGTGAAGTCAGTGACGGTCTTGCGACACATCAGGTCGTTTGTGGGGCCGCCAACGCCCGACCCGGCCTGAAAGCACCCTTCGCGCCCGTCGGCGCCGTTTTAGGAGATGATCTTAAAATACAGCGGGCCACTATTCGTGGCATTGAGTCAGGTGGCATGTTGTGTGGTGCCGATGAGCTCGGGTTATCTGACGAACGTGTTGGCTTGATGGAATTGCCTGACTTCGTTCAGACCGGGGCTGATTTGGCTGAAACCCTAGCCCTCCCTGATGACCTAATTGAGGTCGACCTTACACCGAATCGCGGCGATTGCCTATCTGTAACCGGTCTGGCGCGAGAACTTGGTGTTTTAAGTCAAACACCGGTGCAATTTGTGCGCTGCGAGCCCGTAGATTCCGGGTCCAGTCAAACACATGATGTCAAATTATCTGCGCCAGAGAGTTGTCCTCGTTATATAGGTCGCGTGATCGAGAATATTGATGTTGCCAAGCCGACGCCATTATGGATCACTGAGCGACTGCGCCGCTCTGGCATTCGGCCGATTGATGCAGTCGTCGATATCACTAATTACGTCATGATTGAACTTGGGCAACCGATGCATGCATTTGATCGTGAAGAATTAGTTGGTGCGATCGATGTCCGGATGGCGAGGGATGGTGAAGAGTTAGTCCTGCTTGATGGAAAAAAACTGACTCTCACCGAAGATGTATTGGTAATAGCCGATCAGGAAGCGCCGCTTGCACTGGCAGGAATTATGGGGGGCGAGCGGTCCGGAATTTCTGAGAAAACTAAAACCGTCTTCCTTGAAAGCGCGTATTTTAATCCAATTACCGTGGCGGGGAAGGCTCGTCGTTTTGGCCTCCATACTGATGCATCAGCGCGTTTCGAACGTGGGGTTGATTGGCGTTTGGCTGAGCGAGCCTGTCAGCGCGCGACAAGTCTTATACTCGAAATCTGCGGAGGAATATCGGGGCCAGTCGTCGTCACCGACGACGAGCATGCCCTGCCCAAAACACAGGTGGTTTATCTGTCGCATTCCCGGATTGAGCAGCAGCTAAAGATTTCTCTCCCATCGGCAACGGTTCAACAGATGCTGGGAGCCCTTGGATTCGAAATAGAGACAGTTGACGCAGGATTTCGTTGCATCGCCCCAAGTTGGAGATTTGATGTCTCGATCGAGCAGGATTTGATTGAGGAAATTGCCCGTATCTACGGATACAACAACTTACCGATATCATTGCCGGCACAGGCCTTGGATATGGCGTCTATCTCAGAAGCCGAGACACCACTTATGCGGTTGAAGCATTATCTCGTGGATCAGGATATCCAAGAGGTGATCACTTACTCTTTCATTGACCCTGAGATGCAGGCGATCTTGGGTGATGGAACTTGTGGAGTTCGTCTTGCGAATCCGATTGCATCAAATCTCGCTGAAATGCGCCGTTCTCTGATTCCGGGTCTTATTGAAGCTGTTCGTCATAATGTGAACCGTCAAGCTCCGCGGGTACGAATATTTGAGACAGGGCAGTGTTTTGTTCCGCAGATTGATGAGTTAGATCAATCAGAGCGTGTCGGTGTGGCCATTTATGGCCAGAGTACTCCCCTGCACTTCAGCATTGATAGATTAGTAGATTTCTTTGATCTGAAAGGGATCGTAAACGGTTTGGGCATGATCAACGGTTGCGGTGAATTGACTTGGTCTCCTTCAGAGCACAAATCTTTCGCACCGGGTCAGACAGCCAGTGTGAGTTTGAATGGGGAGGTTCTGGGTATTGTCGGCCGATTGCACCCAAAATTGGCTCGTCGGTTAGATTTACCGAAGCCTCTCTTCGTGGCAGACTTAAAGCTAGGTCCACTTTTACAAGGACAAGTTACTGCTTTTAAAGCGATTTCGCGTTATCCTAGAGTACTTCGCGATCTGGCGGTGGTTGTCGATGACGCGGTTCAATGGCAGCAGATTGAGGATGCGGTCGCGACCCTAACAGACGATCGCATCCGCTCCGTCGAGTTGTTTGACGTGTATCGGGGACCAGGTGTCCCAGATGGACGTCATAGTTTGGCGCTCTCGATTGGCTTGCAGGACCCACAGGGGACCTTGGATGATGAAGCGATTCAGGAATTGATTGATCAGGTAGTTAGCGTTCTTCGAGAGAATGCTGATGCAGAATTGAGAGGATAAATACGATGCCGGCTCTTACTAAAGCAGATTTATCAGAGCACTTAAACAATGTAGTTGGTCTAAATAAACGCGAAGCTAAGGAAATGGTTGAAATTCTCTTTGAAGAATTGAGTGTCGCACTGATCAATGGAGATCCGGTACGTTTATCGGGATTTGGCAATTTCGAGCTGCGCGACAAAAACGAGAGACCGGGCCGTAATCCGAAAACTGGAGAGCAGGTTCCAGTGAGCGCTCGCCGGGTTGTTACGTTCCGGGCAGGACAAAAACTGCGTTCACAGGTTGAGCTGTATCACCCACTGGATAACGAGTGAGTACAGTGGAACTTTTCGATAATGATCTCCCACAAATCCCTGATCGGATATACTTCACTATTGGAGAGGCGAGTCGTTTATGTGGAGTTAAACCGCATGTCTTAAGGTACTGGGAGCAGGAGTTTTCAGAACTCCAACCCGACAAGCGCCGGGGGAACCGCCGCTACTATCGATATCAAGATCTCATAATCATCCGTCGTATTCGAGCACTGGTGCATCAGCAGGGATTTACACTCTCTGGAGCAAAATTGCGAATTCAGGAGGAAGACGAGGCTCGAGTTGTCGCAACCCAAGATGACTCGAAGGGAATGGCTCTGCGCGAAGTGGTTCGCGAGCTCGAGCAAGTCCGTCGGTTGCTGTCTGACTAGGACGCTGTATACTTTTCCGCTTTCGGGGCGTGGCGCAGCCTGGTAGCGCACTTGCATGGGGTGCAAGGGGTCGCAGGTTCAAATCCTGCCGTCCCGACCAAGTCTGAACCGAGTAGAGAAAATATCTTTATGTCGCGGCTTGACTGTAAAATACCGCCTCCTATTACTGTCATCTTGGCTGGGATTCTGAACTTAGGATCAACCGCCTATAGCGCAACACTTTTTGAGCCACCTTGGATTTTGATTTCAGTGTTAGGTATTTCGTCAGGCATATTCGGCATCGGTGGAATATCGGCCTGTATTCGCCGCGGGACCACAATTCATCCATGGAGCCCGAATAAGACCGAAGTGTTGGTAACTAACGGTGTATTCCGGTTTACGCGAAATCCCATGTATCTTAGTCTCGTGCTACTGCTTAGTGCCTATTATTTTTTGCAACCCACGCCGTTTAGTCCATTTGGGTTGCTAGGTACATTGTGGTTTCTCACTCGCTTCCAGATAGTGCCAGAAGAAAGGGTACTCGCCGAAAAATTTGGCCATGTCTACCTGCAGTATAAGCAAACCACGAGGCGGTGGTTTTAAATATTTAAGCATCTTGACTAGATAATCTACGATTCGTCATTGACTTTACGCGAGAACCTGCGAGGCTTTATATGCTCGAATGCTTAGCATGTGTCCGCCTCACCGCAACACTGACTGGCATTTTAAGTGAAACGCACGGAGCATCGGGCCTCCGGGCAGTTGCGAAGGAAAACGCATGCAAACTGGTAAAGTAAAGTGGTTCAACGAAACTAAGGGTTTCGGCTTCATTGTCCCCGATGAGGGCGGCGATGATGCTTTTGTTCACATCACGGCCGTAAAAGAAAATGGCATCGAACGTTTGGAGGATAACCAACGCGTCGAATTTGATTTGGCTGAAGGTCGTAATGGAAAGATGTCGGTTAAGACGCTGAAGGTAATCGATTAGCCCTTTGATTCAGAGGGAATATTGACTACGCGGCCGTTACAGACTTTTTAACCCAAACCAAGTGATTCCGGTGACCGTTCGCTTCACCCCTGAATTGGTATGCGCACAAAATGCCGTTGTTCAGAGCGATGCTGTAATCGAGACAAATTGCTTTTGGGTGGGTTATTCGTGGTGTACCTCTCATCCAGTAGTGTCCAAAGAAGCAAATAGGCCCGTCATAAGTTGGTGACTCTTCTGGCAAGGGGAGCTCTGGGATGGTATACCTTTGACTGTGATCGATGACAGCTGCTTCTCGAAAGGTAGTTTGCTGAGATTGCCACCAATTCAGGCGGATTCGATAACGTTTTACACCATAATAGTCCCTGAAGAACACGTCATCCGGAAGTTTGACCTCGGGTCCATTTAAAAGGGTCTCCCGTGCCTTTCGTGCCCTGGATCCGTATATCCCTGTTTGCTCATAGAAAGTTCGACCACGAGGACTATAATCGTCGTTTAGCAATGACATAAGATCATTTTGTGCAGCAGTATTCCAACACGCGTGAATAGCTCGAGCATTTGAGTTATCGAACCAAAGTGGCAACGTCTGGAACCAAGCGATAGTCTCTCGGTAACCATAGGCATCATTTGCGAACGCGTCTAAGAAAGCTTGGTGTTGTTGGATGTGACTTTCAGAGTGGCTGCGGACAAATTCACCAGGCTCATCAGTGCGCTCTGTTACGAATCCCACTGCATTAAACTCGTGGTTGCCAGTAAGGCAAATTGCGTATCCAAGTTCGCAGAGCTCTCTTACAATATCAACGGTCTGTTTTTGGTGGGGTCCACGATCTATTAGATCACCTAGAAATACGATGGCGCCGTCACCACGCGACCATCCAGCAATCAGCGATTTTCGGTAGCCCAATTTCGCAAGCAAAATTTTGAGCTCGTTGGCGTATCCATGGATGTCACCAATGAAGTTTATTAACATGCTTTTGATTCTGTATCAGATTACGGTTCATCGTAGTGTTAAGTGATTTCTCCTGTTTAATGTCGGATAAAAAAATGACACAGCGGACATAGGCATGTTCGGTTGTTTCTTGTGTTTGATGGATATAACGCGACTGGTGGGGATGTCTCTTCAAGCGCAGACTGCTGGCAGACAGCACATGAACTATTCCGGTAAGTGATGTTTTGGCCGAAGCACCAAACCAACTACGAGTGCTAAAACCCCAATAGCGGCCAGAGCGCTTACAGCGAGTTGCCATAATGGCCAGTTACGCATATCTTCGGGCAATTGTTCTTGTACGATCGCTGGTAACAGGGTCTGTCCTTTAACCGTTTCCACTAAATTTTTAGCGTCCTGCGACTTCGGTTTGACGCTTGACGCAACCTGCCCCACTCCTTTCGATGAATCTGTAGCGATTTCGAGCGCAGGTTGTGTCTTTAATACTTCAAAAGCGCGCTGTATTTGGCGTTCATATTTTTTATCATAGCTCTGCACTGTCAGGATCGAACGGCCTATCGTTGGACTATCAATTTGCATGGATAATTCATTCCCTATCGAACGGGCTAGATCGACGCGATTACCAAAGGCGACTCGAAATTCGCGATCAAGAGCAGTGATCTGGCCACTCTTACTCCTTAATGACGCACTTAATCCGAGTGTCTGATCGGAGCTAATGGTGGGAGGGAGTTCAGTGAGCTCTAAACGGACATCAGAATCTATTAGAATTCGGTCCGTAGGTCCGAAGTCAGATGTTAACGTGTAACGACCGGGTATGGGATTTGACCAGATTAACGTTTGATACCCGGTGCCTGTGTAATAAATCACCCCGGCATTTTTGCTAGTTGAATTTATCACTTTTGAGTCAGCCTTCAGCTCTATGCCTGATTCGCTATCCAGTCGGATAAGACGCAGCTGTCGGATATCGGGGTCGATATTGATCTGCTGGTCGCGGATCGGAAGTTGTTGAGATCGTAGTGCCAGCTCTAACGAATCAAGCATCACCGGGATGAGGTCACCAGGCCGATCAAGGAGGGTGAATAGGCCGTCGGTTTCTAGTGCCATTTGACGAAGCAGTGGGAGGTCTGCTTTATCAGATAGTGCGATGGTGTGGATTCGACAATTTCGGTCTGACGCCTCCGGTAACAGAGATTTAATGATTCTGTCGCGCGATATACTCGACGCATTTTTGCCGCCTTTAACATCGACAATCCCATCAGTTATTAGGATTATATGACACACACCACTTCCGTTCTGTGTGCCAGCGCGCATACCGGTTTTTATAGCACTTTCCATGTTTGTAAAACGGTCGGTTGATCCAATGGAGGCCTCAATCGGTTTTCCTAGTGCATCCCAACGAGCGTCGACCGGCCCATACGGTACAAGTTCTCTCACATCTGACCCGAACAGCCAAATACCGCCCTTTGACCGATCGGGAAGCAGAGCTGCTAGTAGTGCGGTCGCGGGTCCACGAACTGCTTTGGGATCGGCTTTCTTCATGGAACCAGAGACATCTACCAATACCCGAACATCAGCGGGGCTAGTCATCCCAGGAGTTGCAAATACAAGGGAGATAAGAGTCGCTACAATACTAAATGCTAACGTCTGGGTGATCTTTGAAATAGTCCAATACATCTGGATTCGCTAGTGCCTCGATGTTTTTTACGATGCCGCCGTGCACCACATCGCGCACAGCCAATTCTACTATCTTACCACTTACGGTCCTAGGGAGGTCAGGTACTTGCGCAATAACCTCCGGAACATGGCGCGGTGTCGTATTTTTAAGGATCTGTCTTTTGATCATTTTTCGAAGATTGTCATCAAGTGTTATCTCCTCCCGCAGTACCACAAATAAAATAACCCGAACGTCGTCACCGACGACTTGACCTATTGCAAGTGACTCCAGCACGGCTGGGATAGCCTCCACTTGTCGATATATCTCAGCAGTACCAATCCTGACCCCACCCGGGTTGAGAGTTGCATCAGCGCGGCCGTGGATGATGAAACCACCACGCTCGGTCCGCTCAGCGAAGTCACCGTGTGCCCATATACCGGTGAATCGCTCAAAGTAGGCGGCGCGATACCTGCTGCCATCGGTATCCCCAAAGAATTGAACTGGCATTACGGGGAACGGCTGTCGACAAACCAATTCACCCTTCTCATGAATGACAGACTGACCTGAGTCATCCACTACGTCGACGGCCAGACCCAGCCCTGCGCACTGCAACTCACCACGGTAAACAGGAATAGTTGGGCACGAGAGACAAAAGCACGACACAATGTCCGTGCCACCTGATATGGATCCCAACAGTACGTCTTCTTTGATATGTCGATAAACATAATCGAAGGATTCGTGCGCTAATGGTGAGCCGGTGGACAGAATCGCTTTCAGTGATGTCAGCTGATGTTTGTCACGAGGTTGGTACCTATTTTTATCAATCGCAGCTAAGTATTTGGCGCTGGTACCAAAGACATGCCAATCGTCCTGATCACATAGTGCCCACAGAGTTTTCGCGCCTCGCACAAAGGGGGAACCGTCATAGGTAACTACAGCGGCTTGTGATGCTAAACAGGCGAGCAACCAGTTCCACATCATCCAACCACAGGTGGTGTAATAGAACACCCGGTCGAAAGCTTTGATATCGACATGATATCGATGTTCTTTGACAAGTTGAATGAGCGCTCCGCCTTGGCTATGAACTATGCATTTGGGAACGCCGGTTGTACCTGAACTATAGAGAATAAAACCCGGGTGGTTGAACGGCGTAGCAGCGAACTCCAAGGGATGGCTGCCACTTATCGCTTTATCAAAATTGACGATGTAGCAACTTGGACGACGAATCAGACCAGAGACGCTACTTGGGCAAGCGCCGGGGAAAACGATACTTGCTGTGATCGATGGTAGTTTGGAGAGGAGACCATTGATGCGATCCGTCAAATCGATCGATTTATTGTTATATCGAGTGCTATTGGTAGCGATTAAAACCTTCGGATTTGTCTGGCCAAAGCGGTCGAGTACACCTTGGACCCCGAAGTCAGGAGAGCAACTGGTCCAAATAGCTCCGAGAGACAGCGTCGCCAATGAAGCGACGATTGCCTCTGGTCCGTTGCTGACAAATCCAGCCACCACGTCCTCAGATTGCACACCTAACTCAATTAACGTGTATCTAAAATTCGCGACCTCTTGTCTGAGTTCTCTCCAGGTGCGCTGCGAGCTAGCTCCGGTCTCGGTGTATGAGATGATTGCAGTCTCATTTTCCGGTGCATCATGAGCCAAACAATTTTCAGCGAAATTAATAAGGGAGTTAGGATAAAACTGTGCCCCCGGCATTTCTGTACGATGGACCAGTGTCGGCTCTGTTTTTGTACCAATGAGTCTCGCATGTTCCCAAACTCCATCCCAGAATTCTTCGGGCTCATGCACACTGAATGTATGCAGTCCGGCATAATCGTGGATAGAGCGGCCGAGTTTCGCGTTAAAGTGAGCTATTAAATCAGTGACCGTTGCGTTTGCTACCCTTTGTGCTGTAGGCACCCAAATGGGATCCATGCAATTGTTCTCCTCGAATAGAACCGCAGAATGATGCTAACAGAAGCTTCTCATTTTGTGGTGACTGGACAACGATAAGGTAATCAGATCAAAGAGATAAGCTGAGGGAGCGATGCTGTTACTCATCACAGTCTTAGCGGTAGAGAAAAACATAATCCTAGGATTTCTGATCGGTCATTCGACAATCCAGAAAAATTCTCAACCGGGCTATTAGCCTCGGTATTTTGTCTTCGGGTAACATCTAGAGACGAACGTGGACATAGTCACCCGGAGCAGGAATAATTTCTTTATAGTTGCCGTCTGTTTCGATTTGGCGAGCAGGTGTCTCGCGGTCATCCTGCCCCTCGAGCCACTCATGCCAGTGAGTCCACCAAGATCCGGAATGATCTATTGCAGTCTCGAGCCAATGATCAGATCCTTGTCCCAATTCCCCGTCTGTCCAATAGTTACGCTTGTTTTTTTCAGGCGGGTTAATAACGCCAGCAATATGACCAGAGCCCCCTAACACGAACTCTAGGCGTCCACCCACAAGTTCAGTTCCTAAGAATGTGGATTTCCAAGGAGCGATGTGATCATCAATTGCTGAAAAGAAATACATCGGAGTTTTGATTTTGTTTAACTCCACGGCACTCCCGCAACAAATAAATCCGCCTGGTTTAGCGAGATTATTCTTTATATACATTTCGCTCACGTATGAGTTGTACATGGTTGCTGGAAGGTTCGTCGGGTCTGAGTTCCAGTACAGCAGGTCAAATGGTGGCGGCGTTCTTCCCTTGAGGTAGTTATTAACAACATACGACCAGACCAGATCATTAGACCGGATCATATTGAATCCGAGGGAGAGATCTTTCCCTGACATTACTCCCTTTTTCTTAACCTGATCTGCACGCAATTCGACTTCATGCTTGCTGAGGAAGACTCCCAAGTCGCCGGGCTCAGAGAAATCGAGAAGAGTCGTCAAGAGGGTCGCGGAGCCGATACTTGAGTCTCGCTTTTTCTGCATGACCGCTAGAGCTGACGCTAAAATAGTACCGCCTATGCACCATGCAACAGCATTTAATTTTTTTTCGCTGGTGATTTCTCTAACGACGCGCGCCGCCTCCAAAATACCGTCTTTGACGTAATCGTCCCAACCAATGTGGCTACATTCTGGGGTGGTATTTGCCCAAGAAATTAGGAACACTGTATTTCCTTGGTTAACACACCACTTAACGAAGGAATTTTTTGGCTGAAGGTCAAGAATATAAAATTTATTAATGCATGGCGGAACGATTAGAAGTGGTCGTTTGTAGACGGTTTCGGTTGTGGGTTTATATTGAATCAACTCAAATAAATGATTCCTAAAAACGACAGAACCCTCGGACACTGCGATATTTTCCCCTAAA
Source organism: Gammaproteobacteria bacterium (assembly GCA_002717305.1). Taxonomy (GTDB): domain Bacteria; phylum Pseudomonadota; class Gammaproteobacteria; order Pseudomonadales; family Litorivicinaceae; genus HIMB30. Next base: position 15,966 of record PBDH01000023.1, read on the forward strand.
GTGAAGGCTGACTCGTCGGTCATAGTGATCCGCCCTTTCTCGAGATCAGAAATGAGATTCTGTAAGCCATCGGTCAGACTTTGGCCATTGGTCTTTATCGCCTCTGCAATTACGTCAGGGTTCAAGTTGACAAAATTCGAGGGACTCATTGCGTCAATGAAATACTGCGTGTAAAACCTTAGTTTCTCTTTTTCTTTTCCATCAAGAGGAATCGCGTCAGTTGACTTACTGATTACGGTAGAAGTCAATAGATATGATTGTTTGATAAAGTCGAACACTGGCAGTTTTGACCACTCTTCAGAATCAAAGCGACGATCTTTTGGCTGTTGCAGATCCACCGCCCCGTTCATTAGGTCGTTCCATAGTTTTAATTGACTTTGTTGGTACTCGTTTACCATTTCAAGCCAACCTTGTGGATTAGTCCAAGGCTGCATTACTAACTGAGACCAGAGATCGATAAGGTTATTTGCTACCTCCGCGGTGTCTTCAGAGCTAATTGCGCTTTGCAGGGACCGTTTGTTTTCTGCGTTCAGGGATTCGAATAGTTTCTCTAGTCCTTTTCGGTTTTCACCACTCAAGCCAGTATCCTCGTTAAATCTATGGTCGTTAGTTTATTGTGCAAAGCAGCAAAATTGAACCTCTTAGGGACTTTTTTTCTACGCAGAAAAGAAATCAACGATGTTAGAACATGTGTTGACCACCGTTGATCGCAAGGTTCGAGCCTGTTATGAAGGCTGCGCGATCTGATGCCAGAAAGCCAACTGAATATGCGACTTCATCAGGGTTACCTAGACGTCCGACGGGGATCGTTGACGCGATCTTCTCGAGAATTTCATCGCCAATAGCTGCGACCATGGCTGTCCTAACGTAACCGGGACTGATTGTGTTGACAGTTATCCCCTTTGATGCCACCTCTTGTGCCAGAGATTTGGTAAAGCCGTGCATTCCCGCCTTTGCTGCAGCATAATTTGCTTGTCCGAACTGACCTTTCTGTCCATTTACCGAGCTGATATTTATAACGCGGCCCCATTTTTCTTCTAGCATTCCGTTGATTACAAGTCTGGTCATGTTGAATACAGAACCAAGGTTTGCGTGCATGACTTGATCCCACTGCGCAAGTGTCATCTTACGGAAGGTCGAATCACGTGCGATACCTGCATTGTTCACTAAGCAATGAATATTCCCGTACGTTTCGACAATTCCATCGATACATTGGCGAGACGACTCGGAGTCTGAGACGTCACCATACGCAATATCAAACTTATAGCCGGCGGCTCGCTGATCCTCCTGCCACGCCCTGGCTTTGTCATGGTTGCCCCCGGAGTTGTAGCCGGCAACGACGGTGAACTCTTGGGCAAACAACTCTCGGCAGATTGCTGTTCCAATACCGCCGGTACCGCCAGTAACGAGTGCGATTCGTTTAGACATAAATTTAAATCCTTGGATAAAAAAAACCGGTGCGATATGGTACAGGAAACGATGAGTATTGCGCCTTTCATGAAACGTAGCCGACACGAAAAAGTAGTTGCAGAGACTGTCGACGCATCTGGTTTGAAGTGTCCTGAACCTGTCATGATGCTCCGAAATGCCCTACGAAAGGTGGATACTGGTACCTATCTCAAATTAATCGCAACTGATCCCTCGACGCTACGAGATGTTCCGACGATGTGTCGATTCATGCACCATAAGTTGGTGTCTCAAGAAGAACGCGAGGGGTGTTTTGAATTCGTGGTTTCTGCCCGTGGAACCAAACTGCAACCCTGAAGCAACATTTGCCACTGTTCGACGTGTAACGCGATCGCGAGGCTCAATTCGTTCCGTGTGCCCGCAGGGAGTCTTATCAAAGCGTCGATCAGTTCGTCTTGCGAGATTAGAGTTAGTGGAAGTATTGACCATTGTCTCTCAAGTGACTCGACAGCTCGCGATAGTGAAGAAATTTTTGGTTGTAGAGTGTTCTTAAAGAAACCTTGAATGAAGGCTTGGAGATTACGTCCTTGCTCAGTTGGTGTGCCCATAGGGCAGAGCCTACCTGATTTGATGGCTCTCTTTTGGATACGGTTAGCGCTTGAGATCCAGGCAAAGGTCTGGCTAATAGCCTTGTAGAGTGTTCCATGATGTTGTGTTTCTCCCCAAGACTTTAACGATTCTTCAAAATCACTGATTGTCGATTTATCGGGAGTGTCGGCGTTGGATAGCGCTCTCGTAAGCGTCTGCAGAACCTCTCTTGTTGTCTCGGTATATACGATCGTGCTCTCATTCAGGGTCCTGAATGGCGGTGATACCTTCATATGGATTCGATCTGCTTCCTCGCTGTTGTTTAAAAGTTCGATGATGGCCGCCTCCACATCATGTTTTTTGGCTTCTACCGCAAGTTGGAACCACTCCTTATCGCTTAGTTGCAAACATCTGGATAAGCCTGCTCGAATCTTCCACTCGTAAATGAGTCGGCTCGATTCCTGTTTTTGCTTACCGAGACTGGAATTGCGTTCTGCGATTAGCGGGAGAATGCCGCACTCAGCCAGATCGAGTGCGTTCGCGAAACGGATTCGGGTATCACTCAGCCGTACCTGGGGTGGGTCAACCCGCGAAAAAGGACTGACACCTATTTTTTCTGTCGGTTGGCCAAGAATTCCTGCGACTCGATCTAAATCGTTTTGGCTCGGAGCGGTCGCCTGTTCCAGTTCGTTACAGCCTGCAAGTAAGAGCGCGATAAGTGAAAATATTCGAGATAAAATGGCGTAGATCCTCCAGAAGTCGTTGCGATTTGTTTGGTAATTTTTTTCGTTTCAATGTACGCGTTTTCCAATTTCTCAAGAAACTCGGCCGAAGTATGTCTTCCTGAAAAATCATCGAAACTTGATGCGAATGTAACCGATCAAATCTCACAAAATAACTTTTCAGGCCATTGCGATCTCCCTTCAAGCTGCTCAAATTGTTATTGTTCCTTCGAAGACCTATCACAAGGCGAATACCAGCACCCGAAATCGTCAAGTTATCGCCGCATGTCTTCTGCTAGGCTGCAATGTGCCAGCTCGTGAAACAAATGTCTTACATAATCTTCCAGGAAAAAGGGATTGCAGGTCGTTTACCTTTTGGTGCTTGATAGAAAGGCTCTGACGCTCCACTCTGAATAAGAAGTTTGGGGAGCACCTGCTGGCAAACACTTAATATAGCGGGTATCTAATCATTTTTTGTCATAAGGAGACGCTCGTTTATGGGATGGTTCTGGATTGTACTCGGCGTGCTAGCAGTTATGGGATCAATTACTTGGATCCTCCCATCATCTTTTGAGAGACGTCAAGGCGAGCGTCGGATGGAGGCATTAAAGCTTGGCATGAAAGTAAAAATCTTGATCTTGGACGACTGGGTTAAAGAACGACTGAATATCTATCGGTTATCTCAGTATCTCATTTGGACCGATCAAAAACCGCGGGCTGCCTCTCTTTGGCGAGTGCCGGGTCGTGGCGATCCTTGGGCGTCTCCACCCGATTCAGAGAATTGGGATTCACCATCGGATGACTTCTTGGTCATTCTCAACAACCTCCCAGTAGATATCATCGGGATCGGTTCGGAAAATGGTTATGTCTGGGTTGCATTGGATGATGCGAGGGCCAATATTGAGCCTAGGGCGATTAAGCGCCTTCTGGATGAGATAATGGCATTTTTGATACAACGATAGCGGTTTTATTTTCGGTGGGGCTTGAGTCTGTGTTCGTTCTACCGTATTTCTAAAAAAGAGAGAGATGCTTGCGTTGGAGAGTGGTTTAACTCTTCAATGCGCTTCTGAATCAAACTATCACAGAGAGAGTATTCAGGAATCCATGGGAAAATCGCTGGTCATTGTAGAGTCTCCGGCCAAGGCCAAGACTATTAACAAGTACCTTGGTTCAAGCTTCGTTGTTAAATCGAGTGTGGGTCATATCCGTGACCTCCCGACCGCTGGGTCTGCACCGGCGGAAAAGACCGCCAAGCTGTCGAGCTTATCAAAAGAAGAAAAAGCGAAAAGGCAATTGATACGCCGCATGGGTGTGGATCCCGAGCATGGCTGGGCAGCGCGTTATGAAGTCCTGCCGGGCAAAGAAAAAGTAGTTTCCGAGCTCAAGAGGCTTGCGGGTCAAGCAGACCGTATCTACCTTGCGACCGACTTGGATAGAGAAGGAGAAGCCATCGCCTGGCACTTGCAGGAGACCATTGGCGGTGATCCTGACAAATACCAGCGGGTTACGTTTTCTGAAATCACCAAAACAGCCATCGCGGCAGCCTTTGATAGGCCATCGAATGTGGATATTGATCGTGTTAACGCACAACAAGCGCGACGCTTTTTGGATCGTATAGTTGGATATATGGTCTCACCATTGTTATGGGCAAAAATTACCCGTGGTCTCTCTGCTGGAAGGGTGCAATCTGTTGCTGTTCGGTTAGTCGTTGAGCGTGAGCGTGCGATCCGGGCGTTCGTACCAGAGGAGTACTGGGAGATTTTTGCGGACCTGTCGCATAAAAATAACGAATCACGCTGGCAGATCCTAGAATATCAAGGCAAGTCCTTTAAGCCGATTAATGGCGATCAGGCTAAGTCGGCTACCGATGCATTAGAGAATGCGATTTACGAGGTTGTTGAACGAGAGAGTAAGCCTGGTAAAACCCGTCCGTCTGCACCGTTTATCACATCAACCCTGCAGCAGGCTGCGAGTCAGCGTCTTGGATTTGGGGTTAAAAAGACCATGACGCTTGCTCAACGACTTTATGAAGCTGGTCTGATTACCTATATGCGAACTGATTCCACCTACCTTTCCAAAGATGCAATTCATGCAGCTCGGGTGTTAGTAGGTTCTGAGTTTGGTTCCAATTACCTGCCTGAGACGCCAAATTTTTATGCGAGTCGGGATAATGCCCAGGAGGCTCATGAGGCGATAAGGCCGTCAGATGTTCGAAAGAGGGGTGCGGACCTATATTCAGTTGAACGAGATGCGCAAAGACTCTACGAACTCATTTGGCGTCAGTTTATTGCCTGTCAGATGACTGCAGCCGAGTACCTGACGACCACGATCAAAGTGCGAGCCGAGGGCTATGGACTGAAGGCTAAAGGAAAAGTTACAACTTTTGCCGGTTACCAGGCCGTTCTCCCAATCAGTAGCAAAGGTGAGGAGGCGGAGCTCCCAGATGTGCAAGTAGGTGATCACTTGGTCTTGATCGTTCTTGATCCGCAACAAAAATTTACCTCACCACCTGCAAGATACAATGAAGCATCATTAGTTCGTGAGCTCGAAAAGCAGGGGATTGGGCGTCCCTCGACCTATGCAGCGATCATCTCCACGGTGCAAGACCGAGGGTATGTCGAGATGGATGGCCGACGATTGTTTGCAACCAAGATAGGCGAGATAGTCACCGATCGGCTAATTGAGAATTTTAGTGATTTAATGAACTACGACTTTACTGCAAGCATGGAGGACTCTCTGGATAACGTGGCAGAGGGTCATAAAGACTGGATCGGTCTTCTTGACGAGTTCTATGCTCAGTTTAAGCAGCAGCTTGACTTGGCGGCTAGTCCTGAGGGAATGCGACCGAACAGTCCTACTGAGACCGACATACCTTGCCCGACATGTGATCGACCGATGATGATTCGGACCGCAACAACTGGGGTATTTCTAGGTTGTTCGGGTTATCAACTGCCGCCGAAGGAACGGTGTAAGACTACTATAAATCTGACACCCGGAGACGAAGCGATCCAAGATGGTGACGACGCAGAGACGCTAGCATTGATGGAGAAGGAACGCTGTTCCCTCTGCCAAACAGCGATGAGTTCATATCTTATCGATGAGACACGCAAGATCCATGTTTGTGGTAATAATCCCGACTGCTCCGGGCACACTACTAAGCTGGGGCGTTTCAAGATTAAGGGTTATGAGGGACCATCGATTCAGTGTGATAAGTGTGGAAATGAAATGCAGTTGAAGACCGGCCGCTTTGGGAAGTTTTTTGGCTGCACCAATACCGCCTGCAAAAACACTCGAAAGCTATTGAAAAACGGACAGCCCGCACCACCAAAAATGGATCCAATTCCGATGCCTTGGCTGAAATGTTTGAAAGTGGACGACACGTATGTACTGCGTGATGGGGCGAGTGGTTTATTTCTTGCCGCTAGCGGATTTCCCAAAAATAGGGAGACTCGAGCGCCGTTAGTGTCTGAGTTACTCAAAGTGAAGGACCAGTTGGATCCGAAATACCACTTCATACTGACGGCTCCGGTTACAGATCCCGACGGAAATCCTGCCCAGGTCAGGTTTTCTAGAAAGGCGAATGCACAGTATGTTATGAGTGAATCGGACGGGAAATCAACCAAGTGGAAAGCAACCTTTGACAACGAGCGCTGGACGGCTGGTTGATGCGTCCGGTAAGAACGCGTCGACGTGTTCTCGAGTCGTTGGCGAAAGCCAAAGCTCTTGTTGAGATCAGGGTCGAGAATCGTTTGCAACATCACGCGCTTAGCGAGGCCGTACTTCATCAAATTAATGCAACTTTTCTTGCCTTAATCCGGCAGGTTGGTGATTCACACGGTTTTAAGCCCGAAAATATTGGCGGTCTCGATGATCTTGTTGCTCAATTAATGAAGCGTGAGCTGGTATCGCTTGAAGCGCAGCGGATGCAAATATTTGTCACCGACTTGGAGGGCTGGTGGAGCGTGTTTCGAACGCATTTCGCCGAGGTAAGTTGCCCAGATGAAATCTCAGGAACAGCTGATATTGAACTAATCCCATTAACAGACCATTCCGCACGAGATCGACTTAAAAATGAGCGATATAGCGAATGGGTTGAGGAACTCTCGGATTTAGTTGAAGAGTTCCAGTTGACTTTTGATGAATCCTAAAGAACCGTTCGAATAACGCCAACAGCAAGTCCTTCGATGAAAAACTCGCTGCCTGGCTGTACCAATATAGGCTCGAATAGTTGATTTTCTGAGAGTAGTCTCACGCCTTTAGCGCTTTTATCAAATCGTTTTACGGTAACTTCACCATTAATCCTAGCCACTACGATCTCACCGTGTTTCGCGGTGTCAGATTTCCGGACCGCGAGGAGGTCGCCATCAAAGATCCCGATATCGATCATCGATTCGCCTTGTACTCGCAGTAAGAAATCTGGCGCAGATGAAAAGAGTCTAGGCTGGATTGGAACCATTTTTTCGATGTGAGTTACTGAGTCAATAGGTACGCCGGCAGCGACCCTGCCAACGACAGGTAATCCGAGGCCTTCGTTTGGTTGATCGTTAAGAGAAATTAGGCATTGAATTCCGCGACTGGCGCCGCCTTGAAGCCGGATAGCTCCACGTCGCTCAAGTGCACGAAGATGCGATTCCGACGCATTGATAGATCGAAATCCGAGGGCATCGGCAATCTCTGCGCGAGTCGGTGGTCGTCCTTCGTCGCGGACTGATTGTTGAATCACTTGAAGAACACGAGTCTGCGCTTTAGTCAGTTTAATTTCACCCATACTGTACAAATTATCAGTATACAGACAAAAAGGGAATTACTCGTTTATAAGGTGCTCAAGTAGAGCCTTCTGAGCGTGCAAGCGGTTGCCAGCCTGAGCCCAAACAGACTCAGTTCGGCTATCAGTGAACAAGTTCGCAGAAATCTCTTCGCCTTCGTGGGCGGGTAAACAGTGAAGGAAGCAGACATCCTCTGCTGCGGAATCGAGAAGCGCGGGAGTGATCTGATATCCATCGAATGC
>PBDH01000029.1 GCA_002717305.1 Gammaproteobacteria bacterium
CGCTGAAAGGCTTGATCCGTCTGGTCAGGGAACCCTCGAGTCGCTCGCCGATGGTGACTTTGATGGGGTCGTCAGAGACGCGCTCTTTGAGGTTCTTGGGGGTCCCACCGGGCGCAAGGCGAAACGACAGGCACGTAAGCTGATTTCATCCGGATCAGGCCAGCGACTGATGTATCACGTGCTGGATAATCCAGATCAGATGGGATCAACGCTAGCGTTTCAGTTTGCTGTCGATGATGATGTAGATACATTCTTGCGCGGGCTCATCTCACGAGACACCCCCGAGGCTGACAGACGAGTCAGTGATCAGTTGATCTCATATATTGATCTTCTCCAGGCAAAGGGTCGGATCAGCTACGAGGTAAGTGATTATTTATTTTTTGGTTCAGCGTCACGGGACGCCGAGATGGCTGGGATCCGCGGGGCGCTGGTGGGATCAATACTTACGTTGCTGGTGTGTATTGTGATTGCGTTCCCCTTGGGAGTAGCAACAGCTGTCTACCTCGAGGAAATGGCGCCAAAGAATCGATTCACAGAAATCATCGAGATCAATATCAACAACCTAGCCGCGGTGCCGTCAGTCGTTTTCGGAATCATGGGCCTCGCGGTGTTTATCGTGATATTTGGGATGCCGAGATCAATACCGCTGGTGGGGGGAATAGTCTTGGCATTGATGACCTTACCCACGATCATAATCTCCTCGCGTGCCTCGATCCGGGCTGTTCCACCGAGCATTCGCGATGCTGCTTTAGGCGTTGGCGCCTCGAAAATGCAAACCATAACGCACCACGTTTTACCTCTCGCGATGCCGGGCATGTTGACCGGCACCATCATCGGGATGGCCCAAGCTTTGGGAGAGACGGCGCCTCTCTTGATGATCGGCATGGTCGCTTTTATCGTCGACGTGCCGTCAGGTGTTACCGATCCTGGAACCGTCCTCCCGGTGCAAATTTTTATGTGGGCAGATTTCGCTGAACGTATGTTTATTCAAAAAACCAGTGCGGCGATCATTGTATTGCTAGCATTTCTGATTAGTATGAATGCGGCCGCGATTCTTCTTCGTAAAAAATTAGAGCGACGTTGGTGAGAGGGTCAGTGTTATGCAGGTAGCAGAGAGTAGCCGAATGGTCCAAACAACTAGTACCTTAGAAGCTCGAGTGATTCCGGACAGTACTATCGGTCAAATCCACGCAGACAACCCCCGCATGAAGGCTCGTAACGTTGACGTTTTTTATGGTGACAAGCACGCGATCGACAACATCAGTCTTGATATAGGATCCGGACAGGTAATCTCATTCATCGGCCCGTCCGGTTGCGGTAAGTCGACGTTTCTAAGGTGTCTAAACCGGATGAACGACACGATAGACAGCTGTCGTGTATCTGGTGAAATCATGATCGACGACCAGAATATTTATGACTCTTCGATCGATGTGGTTCTCTTGCGGGCGAGGGTTGGTATGGTGTTCCAGAAGCCAAACCCGTTCCCTAAATCAATTTTTGACAATGTCGCATACGGGCCACGTATTCACGGGCTGGCGACAACCAAGGTGGAGCTGGATCAGATTGTAGAAACCTCACTCCAGCGGGCTGGTCTTTGGGAGGAGGTCAAAGATCGGCTGGATCAGCCAGGAACGGGCCTATCGGGCGGCCAACAGCAGCGTCTGTGTATCGCTCGTGCGATTGCGGTGAGCCCCGAGGTTATCCTGATGGACGAGCCTTGTTCTGCTTTGGACCCGATCGCCACCGCAAAAATAGAGGAATTGATTTCTGAGCTGCGGGAGCAATATACGATAGTAATCGTTACCCACTCCATGCAGCAGGCCGCCCGCGTCTCCGACCGGACCGCCTATTTTCATTTAGGAAAGTTGATTGAGGTAGGTGACACCAAGCAGGTGTTTACAAATCCTTTGCATGCATTGACACAAGACTATATCACCGGACGGTTTGGCTAGATGAAAGACTTGAACGAAGATTTTTATCGGCACATTTCCAGCGAGTTCAACGAGGAGTTGGAGGCGCTTCGGAGGTCTACCTTAGAAATGGGTGGATTGGTTGAAGAACAGCTCGCGTCTGCGCTCAAGTTTTTCGCTAGTCAGGACTCTTCCCTACTGAGCGATATCGAAAGTATCGAGCAGAAGATAAATGCTGCCGAGATCGATCTTGATGATCAGGTAGAGTCTCTTATAGTTCGGAGACAGCCTATTGCATCAGATTTACGGCTTGTGCTTGCTGTTTCGAAGATCGTACGAGACCTCGAACGGATGGGTGACGAGCTTGAAAAGGTTGGCAGGCTTAGCCTTGAATCGTTTGATAGCTCTGAGGGCGTGGGAATTACCGAGATACAACGGATCGCTGAGCAGGTCGCTAAAATGTTGTCGGAATCTTTGACGGCGTTCGCACGGCTCGATATCGATCTCGCGAGAGATATTTTTGAACGTGAACGCAAGGTTGATAAGGTTTATCAGTCAGCGCTCCGATCGCTAGCGACTTTTATGATTGAGGACCCTAGAAATATTGGCAGGGTATTGAATATAGTCTGGATTGCAAGGTCATTAGAGCGTGTCGGGGATCATGCCACGAACATTGCCGAATATGTTATCTATCTTGTACAGGGCGTTGATGTGCGCCATCCGGGGGTTAATGAAAACAGTTTTACGTAATTACCTGCTGTAGCCTGTCTTTCGGGAACGAGCATCGAACACACGTACCTTTTCCTTCCTCAGAGGTTAATTTTAGAGTTCCGGAGTGCCTTCCCATAACATGCTTGGCTATCGCCAAGCCTAACCCTGTGCCCCCTGTACTGGATGAGTGGCTTTTATCGACACGGTAAAATCGCTCGGTTACACGGATGACGTGTGGCTCTGGTATTCCTAGACCGTTATCGTCCACACAGATAGATACCCTGTTTTCGCTTTGTTCGAGCCTCATAGAGATTAATGAGCCATCAGGGCAGTACCGCAACGAATTACTCAGCAGATTGGCTAGGAGGGAGAAAATTTCATTTCTATTTCCCGTGAGTACCCAGTCCTCGGCAACCAGAGCCTTGATAATGGTCCGGCTCTTTTTGAGATTTTTTTGTAATAATTTTATTTGTTGCTGGACTTGTTCTATTAATTCAAAAAGATTGATCGCTTCTACATCGTTACTTGGCGAGGTCTCAAGCCGGGACAGCGTGATAAGATCCTGGATGATGCTGTCCATCCTGCGACCCTGAGATGTCGCGCTTTTGACCGCGTTCTTCGCAGCACCCTCGACCAGTTGATTATCTATCAAGGTTTCCAGATAACCATTGATGACGGTTAGTGGGGTCTTTAGCTCATGCGAGACGTTAGCGATAAAGTCCGACCGCATTTCGTTAAGTTTCCTGAGCTGACTGATATCTCTGACGAGTATTATGTAGCCGTGAGACGGGCTGTCTCCAAAATATAGTTCGACCACCGCTCGCTGTGTTGCGAAGTTGTCAAGAATCAGTGGTTCGGTGAAGTCGTTTTCGTCGATGTACTCTTTCAAGGACGGTGATCTGAGAAGAGAAAAAAGATAGCTATTGATGTCATCTGGGTCCCTCAAATTGAGTAATTCGCCACCGATCTGATTCCACCAGGTGAGGTTCCATGTCTTGTCGGTAAGGATCAGGCCGACCCGGAGACTGCTAAGCGCAAGTCTGAGATTGTTGAGCTCTGTGGCGACGGATGCTTTATCTTCTTTGGCTCGATCGCGCTCAATTTCGACGCGCCGTAAAATATCTACCCACAAGTCGGAGGTTATCAGGGACTCGTTTGTTTGGTTACTTTCGAGCCATCGGTAAAAACTATTGCGTCTCCATAGGGTTACCGCGAGGTAGGCGCTAGAGACAAAAAGTGCGGATGGTACGAAGTAACCAGTCACGACACCTAAGAAGATTGTGAGTAGTCCCAGCCAGGTAAGCTCTAGTATTGTGGTTGAGGTGGCGTTTCTCATTGGAGTGGCCTGCCTAATCTAATTCACAATTTTGTAACAAAAGTCCAATACCCTCTCCGTAGCGTAGCGATAGCAGGATTAATTTTTTGCCAAATTCCCCAATTTTTGACAAAGAACTAAGGTGGCTGTCATTTAACCATCGAGTCAGTCAGGAGGCGATGGATAAATTGAATTCGATTTGCTCATGCGATGCACGTGGGGCGGCATCAAAAGTCCCCAAAATTTGGTGCCCGAATCGATGGAGACAGCGTTCATATTAAGTCTGAGAAAAAAGTTTCGCATAGCCATCGTGTCATGTTGTTAGGTCTCGAGGAAGAGGCCTTTAAACAGGGTGAGGCTGGTTACAACTTTATAATCACCTGTGATGCCTAATCAGTATAGTTAGTTCCAATCGTGAATCTGTAACCCATTCCCCTCACGGTCTGGATGAGGTCGCTAAGTTCTGTACCTAGCGTTTTACGCAATCTGCGGATATGCACGTCAACGGTCCGCTCCTCTACATAAACATCCCCACCCCACACACGATCGAGCAGCTGTGTACGAGAAAAGGCGCGATTAGGGTTTGTCATGAAGAGTTGTAGCAAGCGATATTCAATAGGGCTGAGTGCGAGAAGGCGGTCGGACGCGGTCACTTGCTTGCCAACGGGATCAAGTCGTAAGTTTCCGTATTCAACAGGCTCTTCAATACCTTTGGGCGTCGTTCTTCTCAAGATAGCTTTGAGACGGGCAACCAGTTCTCTAAGAGAAAATGGTTTTGTGATGTAATCGTCCGCCACCTCGAGACCCGTAATTTTGGCCCCTTCCTCGACACGAGCCGTGAGCAGTATCAAGGGAATGCTTGCGGTGTCCGGATTTCGGCGAAGTCGTCTGCATAGTTCTAGTCCGGACACGTTAGGCATCATCCAGTCGACGATCATTAAGTCAGGTAAACGGGACGCTATCTGTTTTAGAGCACTTGCAGCATTTTCTGCTTGCACAGTTTTGAACCCCGCCATTTCCAGTGCGATGGCGAGCATCTCACGAATCGAAGATTCGTCGTCCACGATAAGAACGGTTCGGGGTGATTGCTGACTCATTTGACTCACAACAAAAATATCACTCAATTAAACAGTTAAATTATTACAAAAATGTGACGACGGTAACAAAATTGAAATGTGTGAATTTTTTAAGCTGTGCCCTCAAGGGTTGCAAGTTCTACGGAATTTTCTTCACCCGGTACTGAGGCGCTTATCGTGCGGAGAGAACGCATTTTGTTGATTGCATGCGCATGATCATAGGGTCCGAAGCTCGTGTAACTGGTGAAGATAGACTTCAGGTACTGGTATTAGCAGAGGCGGTGGGAGAGAGTTTGGGGGCCGAAAGGCAAGTTTCGTGTCAAATTTGACTGTCTTGGGTATCGGATTATTGAAATCTGTTTCAATTTTAGACTTGTTACATGGAGTTTTGAGAATCAGTTTTCACAAATAATCGGAATCGAACAGAGTAACATGCTCGAGATTTTTGTCCGCAAGCTGGAAACTTTTCACGTCCTTCCTGTTCTCTGCGGATGGATAGATTACTGGCTTTAAAGCATAGTGAGGTTTTGCATAAAAATAGAAGGGGACCTATGACAGCTTATGGGGCTGTGGCCACGATTTTTGCCATCTCTGGAGCTAGTTTTGGTACTTGGGCCTCACGTATTCCCACATTTAATAATCAGTTGGATTTAGAGCCAGCACAGTTGGGCACTATTTTATCGGTTCTTGCGTTAGCGAGCATCGCCTCCTTCCCCCTAGCTGGACTGGCTATGGACCTATATGGTCCCTCACGGGTCAGTAAATACCTTACTTGGTCTACACTGGCTTCTTTAACCCTTACATCATTCGCCTCCACGTCTTTATTTTTGACATTCGCTGTTGCGGTTCTTGGTGCGTCGATCGGTGCATTGGATGTGGTAATGAACGGATGGGGTGCGGAAGTCGAGCGGAAAGGTGTTAAGTCGATTATGTCCACACTTCATGCGTACTGGAGTCTATTCGCTGGTATTGGTGGCTTAGTCGGATTAACGGCGATAAAGCTCGGCTTTTCCATCGAGCAACATTTCTTGTTGGTGGTATTGATCATGAGCGGTTTTGCAGGGTTAATGTCTCGGGTTGGCTGGACGGGATCGATTGTTAAGGATTCGACGCTTGCATTTGCTTTACCCCATCGGGGTCTATGGTTAGTTGGTTTTTTGATGTTCTGTGCCGCACTTACTGAGGGCGCTATAGCCGATTGGGCTGCAATATTCCTGCATGAGAGACTCAATCTGACTGAAGCAATGGCAGTCAGTGGTTTTGTTACTTTTAGTCTAGCCATGTTTATTGGCCGGATGCTTGCTGACAACCTGGTCGAGCAATTTGGTGCTATTCGCGTTTCTTGGTTTGGGGGCTTGTTGGCCACATTGGGCCTTTGTATGGTGCTGTTTGCATCTTCTTTGGATTTTGTTCTGATTGGATTCTTATTGTTGGGATTTGGTCTCGCTCCTGTTTTTCCTCTCGGTTGCGCGCGGGCCGCGAATGACCCCTTCGTTACCCCCGGTCAGGGCCTCGCAGGAGTTGCGACTCTTGGCTATGGGGGCATTATGTTAGGCCCGGCTATCATCGGGTTTGTTACCCAGCAACTGGAGATTTTTGTTGGTTTTAGTCTGCTTCTATTTTGCACGCTCTATCAGGTCGCTTTCTCGTCATGCCTGAGGCGATGAATATTATCTGATATAAATTCATCGAGAGACCAACCAAGACCCCACTCTGGCCATAGGCGGGGGCATTTACTGTTCAGTACAGAATGATCAGGGACGGAATCATGAAGAAAAATCGAAGAGACACGCGCTGAGATATTTAAAAATTTTTCCACTACCTCGCCAGATCGAAAATTTTTCAAAGCATCCCCAGGAGTCCTCCAAGAAACAGGACGGCCCCAAAACGGTGACTTTTTAGAAACGCCTCGAAGCATGCCTCGCGCGATCGTGAACCGGCGATTGCATGCTGACGCAAAGTTAATCCGAAGGCAGCAAAGATACCCAACACACTAAGCGGATTGAGCTTCGCCAGCCAAAACGCATAGCCAAAACAGGAGATTGCGATCAGTTGAAAGCACCCAATGGCGAATAAATCATAGCGTCCGAATACAATAGCAGTCGATTTCACACCGATCAGCAAATCGTCGTCGCGGTCCACCATGGCGTAGAGGGTATCGTAGGCCATTGTCCAAGCGACATTACCAAAAAAAAGTGCCCATACAATTCGGCTGATAGGTTGTTCATAGGCCGTGAATGACATCGGAATTGCCATGGAGAATGCGAGAGCCAGTCCAATCTGTGGCCAGAATGTGATCCGTTTGAGCCAGGGATAGACGATCGCAAGACCAAGCGCAATGAACGATAGATAAATAGTTTGCTGATTGGTTTGGAGCACTAACAAAAATGCAGTGATTAGTAAGATGATCGTTACGGCTACAGCGTTTTTGACCGACAGGTTGCCGGTCGTGATTGGACGGGCTTGTGTCCGTTTGACGTGTTTATCGAATTTTTGGTCGGTCAGGTCATTGATCACACATCCCGCGCTGCGAGTGATAATCACTCCAAGCGTGAATATGACCCAGGTGTCTAATTTGAATTCGTTTGCGGAAAATCCTGCCAACGTAAGCGCGATCCACGTGGGCCAAAGAAGCACCATCCAACCGATTGGCCGATCAAGGCGAGTCACCTGTATCCATAATGGGATGTAGGAAGCGAGCGCGCGGATCTTACACATTGACGAAGTGTTCCTCATGTCCGATCCATCTCTCAATAAGCTGATCTCGGGTTTCCCCGTGGTTGAGTCGTATGGTTTCAGAGAGAGATGCGATTTGGTCTAGTAAATGGGCGTGTTGGCTAAGGTCGGCGACCTTGAACGATAGTTCCCCAGTCTGTCGTGTGCCCGTGACATCACCGGGTCCGCGGAGACGCAGATCAGCCTCGGCTAGCTCAAATCCATCGTTTGTATTTTTTAGAAGGCTTAGTCGCTCACGTGATTGCTGTGAGATCGAGTCACCGGCGAGTAAGATACAGAAACTTACACGCGCGCCACGTCCCACCCGGCCCCGCAGCTGATGCAGCTGCGCAAGACCGAGGCGTTCAGGGTTTTCGATAACCATAATGTTTGCGTTAGGAACATTGACGCCAACCTCGATGACGGTTGTCGCTACTAAAAGATCCAAGGCACCGGAAGCAAACGCGGTCATGATTTCTGATTTCTCATCAGTTTTCATGCGTCCGTGTACTAGACCAATACGTCGATGTGGTAGCTGTTGTTTAAGTTTTTCCACTCTGCTTTCAGCAGCTTCCGAGACAGATTGTTCTGTCTCTTCGATCAAAGTGCAGACCCAGTATGCTTGGCCGCCTTCATCGAACTGTGTATCAAGCCGGTCGGTTATTTCGGTGGCGCGAGACTGATTCAAAATGCGCGTATCAACGGGAGTTCTGCCGGGAGGGAGTTCATCGATGACCGAGATATCAAGATCCGCAAAGTGTGTCATTGCCAGGGTACGAGGGATTGGTGTCGCAGTCATGATTAATTGATGCGGTGTCAAATTTTGGCCTTTTTCCCGGAGCAACAGGCGTTGGGCGACGCCAAATCGATGTTGCTCATCGACAATGACCAGGCCCAATCGGTGAAAATAGATTTCATCTTGAAACAGTGCGTGGGTGCCGATCACCATTTGGCATTTGCCATTAGCTAGATGCTCCAATATCGCGCGTCTCGGTCTGATTTTCATAGACCCGGTCAACCAACCCACTGAAATATCTAATGGGCTAAACCACTCTGAAAATTGGCTCGCATGTTGTTCAGATAGGAGTTCGGTCGGGGCCATCAGGGCGACCTGAAAACCTGCCTCAATGACAGGTAGCGCGGAAAGTGCTGCTACAAGGGTCTTGCCTGAGCCGACATCACCTTGCAGAAGTCGTAGCATCGGATGCCCCCGCGTCAGGTCCCCATCGATTTCCCGGATCACAGTTGACTGGGCATTCGTAAGATCAAAAGGTAATGCTTTAGTTATCATTGATCGATTATGATTTTTTATCGTTTTGAGTTGTGGTGATTTAAGCCGTGTGTAGTCTTCTCGGCGGGTAAGTAATAGGAGTCGATGCGCGAGTAGTTCTTCAAATGCTAATCGTTCAATGAATGCAGTTGCAGGCAAGTTTCGTGAGGGTTGATGAACTGCTGTTAATGCCTTCCAGAGGGTTGGTTGATGTTTCGTGTAGTCTTGATCAAGAAGTTCCTCAAGCGAGAAGAAATCTGGTCCTTTGTTAAGTGCTTGCTGAACGATGGCCCTGATTTTTGGTTGCGAGAGTCCCTCAGTGTTGGGATAGATTGGCGTCAAAGTATCGTCCAGAGGAGGTGGTTCTGATTTAAACACGGAAATCTCTGGATGAATGAACTCCGTGACGCCCTGATATACCCGGGGTTCTCCAAAAACTCTTACGGAACTTGCTGCTTTGAGTGTTGCGAGGTACGCGCGCGAAAAATGAAACAGTCGGATGCGTGCTGCACCGCTTACATCTTCAAATGTTAGGACAGCCTGCATACGGCGTCCCGGAATCGTCGTTTGCGAGGTAATTTCGCCCTGAAAAAGTTGCAGCAGCCCTGGTTTTGAATCAGCGATATTCACGAGCGTAGTCCTGTCCTCGTAGCGCGCTGGTAAATGGAACAACAGATCTCGTAGTGAGAATAAGCCAAGCCGATTCAGCGCCTGCTCAACCTTTGGCCCAACACCCTTGAGGGCTCGCAGTTCGCTAGGAAGCGTGGTGTCTAGCATTGAGCTCGGGACCAACTTGTTTTCTGATGACATTTATCAATAGTTCGATAGCCTCCATTCTCGGAAATTGCTTTCTCCATGCCAGGGCCACAACTCTTGATGGTTCAGGCTTTGTGAAGGGCTTTGTCGTCAGATAACCGGGTGCGTAGTTTTTAAGACCAGCCGCAGACGCAGGCAGGACGGTTACTCCGAGACCTGATGCCACCATGTGCCTTAGGGTTTCCAGTGAGCTACCTTCGGTTACTACATTGTTTCCGTCATAGACTGATTTCGAAAGGGCAGGACAGGCGTCAATAACTTGGTCGCGGAAGCAATGCCCCTCGCCGAGTAACAACACATTTTCAGTATGTAAGCGTTTTGGAGGAATACATTTTTCCGAAGACCATGGATGTTTCGCTGGAACCAAGACCTCGAATGGTTCGGTGTAAAGCTCGCGAACATTTATGTCTGGCTCGGTAAAGGGCAGGGCTACAATGATGGCGTCGAGTTGCCCTTTTTTTAGCATCTGGCGCAATGTTCCCGTGAAACTCTCTTCAATATACAGTTTCAACCTCGGTTCGACTCTCTTAAGTGCGGGGAGCAGCGACGGAAATAGGTACGGGCCTATCGTATATATAGCGCCTAGCCGGAGGGGAGCGAGAAAGGGATCTTTCAGATGATCTGATAGCTCCTTAAATGCATCGACTTCGCGAAGAATATTGCGAGCTTTCTCAACAAGCTGTTCTGCGACTGCAGTTAGATGGACTCCTGATTTGCTGCGCTCGAAGAGGGTAACGCCAAGTTCAACTTCGAGTCGCTTCACACCGATAGAAAGGGTAGGCTGACTGACGAAGCATTTCGAGGCTGCGCGCCCGAAATGTCTTTCTTCCGCCACGGCGATAATATATCGAAGTTCTGTGAGGGTCATTATTATGTCAAATCCTTGGGATATCCTCATCCTAGGCTGTGGTCGATTAGGTGGCAACCTGAAAGCTGAACTTGAGACAGAAAAACTCCGTGTTCTGGGGGTGCGAAGATCACAGGTGAAAAAGGATGCGACCTTTTTGAGTCTCGACTTAGACCTACCAGAAAGCTGGAATCGGTTAGTAAACCTCCCGCTTTCCGAAAATGTCGTAATCGTAGCAATCGTAACACCGGACACTCGGACTGCTGATGCATATCGTCAGCGATATGTCGGTATATCGGCAAGACTCAGAAACTTTGCCTCGTTACCAGGTCGCAGTCATCGTGTGGTTTGGGTTAGCTCCACCGCTGTATTTGGGCAAAATCAGATCGGCTTATTGGATGAGTCGGTTATGCCAATGCCGGATCATTGGAGAGGAACCCTAGTGAAGGAAGCAGAGGACAATATTTTTGAAATTCAGGCTAAAACTACCGTCTTACGATTCGCGGGCCTCTACACGGCGCAGAGTCTTAACCGATTGAGAAATCCAGAGATGCGCAAAAAGTTGAATCCTGAATCGGTATCTAATCGGATCCACCGAGATGATGCTGTTAATTTATTACGAAGGTTGGTGGTTGATCATTATAATCATGCTACTACGCCAGAACTCGTTCACGGCGTAGACCGAGGATCGACCGAATATCGTCAGATCTTTGATCGTCTGGATGGTGCTCGACCGCAAATAGACTCCGCTGAGGTCGGCCGGATTATTTCTACTAGATTCAGAGCTCAGATGCCTTCATTACGACACCCGACCCTGGATTCTGTACTCACCCGACCATAATACCGTCGACTTCAACTTTAGCCCCCTTCGGTAAGGCGGCCACACCGATTGCAGCTCGCGCAGGGAAAGGTGCCTCAAACAATTCGTCCATAACCTGATTAACAATCGGGAAATGGTTAAGGTTTGTAAGGAATACATTGACCTTTGCCAAGTGGTTCAGTGAGCCCCCGGCCGCTTCGCAGACTGCTTTCAAATTAGTAAATGCCTGACGCACTTCTGCTTCGATATCGCCTTCAACCATAAGCATACTGTCGGGAATTAAAGGAATTTGGCCAGATAAATAAGTTGTTTGACCAACCTTCACAGCTTGAGAGTAGGTTCCGATAGCAGCAGGTGCGTCTGCTGTAGTAATAAAACTCTTGTTCATGACTAGGCTCGTACACGTGAGATCTTCATGACCGACTTGATTCGACGAATGTGGCGGACAACATTCGCAAGATGTTGTCTATCACGAACGCCAACTTCAATAACGATCACACTAATTTTAGCATCTCTTTCTTCGCGATTTATTCGATCGATGGCTGCCCCGGCTACTGAAACCGCGGATGCGATTTTGGCAATCACCCCTATTTGTGCTTCGACTTGGATCCTGAGCGCGGTGTAAAACTCCCCGTTTAGATCATCATCCCAAGTCAAAAAAACGCATTTTTCAGGCTTATCTCGGATCTCTGATACGTTGTGGCAGGTCTCGTGGTGAATTACCATGCCGCGTCCTTTTGAGATGTGCCCAACGGTAGGATCGCCTGGAATCGGACGGCAGCATTTTGCGTAACTGGTTAGCAATCCCTCGGAACCTTTTATTGCCAGCGGGCTAGCATCGTTGGTTCTTGAGAGCTTGGCTGGTTCAGTGTTTGCATCCGGTATTAGCCGTCTCGCCACTGAGTAAGCTACTCGGTTACCGAGCCCAATGTCTTCCAATATATCATCAAATTCTGCTAATTCTGCGTCACTGACCAGTTGTTGTTTCTGCAGATCAGTGACTTGGTCGAAGCTAGATTCGAGGTTGGCAAGAGCTCGACTTAAGAGACGCCGTCCCAAACTTACAGACTCTGAACGCTGTTGATTTTTCAAGAAATGACGGATTGCCGATCGCGCCTTGCCAGACACTACGAATGATAGCCAGCCCAGATTTGGTTTTGCGTGTTTTGCGGTAACAACTTCGACGGTCTGTCCTGACTGCAAAACTGACGAGAGGGGTGCCAAGGCTTTATCGATGCGGCATGCCACGCAACGATTTCCGACATCGGTGTGAACCGCGTACGCAAAGTCAACTGCGGTTGCTCCTGTTGGCAACTCCATAATTTTACCCTTCGGGGTAAAAATATAGATATCGTCGGGAAAAAGATCGATCTTAACGTTTTCAATAAACTCGAGTGAATTACCCGCACGTTGCTGGATTTCTAGAAGACCTTGCACCCAGCGATTTGTGCGTTGCACTGCTGCTGTGTCGTCAGAGCCTGCTTTGTAAAGCCAATGTGCTGCGATTCCTGCTGAAGCCATCGCGTCCATCTCTGATGTACGAATTTGTATCTCGATAGGAACACCATGCATACCAAATAAAGTAGTGTGTAGACTCTGGTACCCATTCGCTTTCGGGATAGCGATGTAATCCTTAAAACGGCCGGGCTTTGGCTTATATAAATTGTGTACAATCCCTAAGGCCCTATAACATTCATCGACCGATTCAGTCACGATTCGAAATGCATAGACGTCCATAATGTCAGAGAACGATTTTCTCTGGTCGCACATCTTACGATAAATACTATTAGCGGCTTTCTCGCGACCCTCGACACGCACTTTGATACTCGTATTTGCCAAGGCACTTTCAAGTGACTCAAGAATTTCGGCCACAATCTTTTTGCGATTTCCACTAACATTTTGAACGGCTCTTTCAATACGTTCGATTCGCATTGGGTACATCGCGCGATAAGCCAATTCGTGAAGTTCGCTTCGGAGCTCATACATACCTAATCTATTCGCGATAGGGCTGTAGATATCAAGTGTCTCTTTGGCAATGCGCCGGCGTTTTTCTGGATTCAGAGGGCCGATGGTTCGCATATTGTGGAGTCTGTCCGCGAGTTTGACAATGATCACACGGATATCACGAGCCATCGCAAGCGTCATTTTCTGGAAGTTTTCCGCTTGAGCCTCTGCTCGAGTCTCAAAGTTAATGTGATTTAATTTGCTAACCCCATCGACAAGTTCTGCAACAGCCTCACCGAATTGGGCTTTCAACGCGTCTTTCGCAATCCCTGTGTCCTCAATGACGTCATGTAGCATCGCTGCCATGAGGCTCTGATGATCCATGCGCATATCTGATAGGATTTCAGCAACTTGAAGTGGATGAATAATGTACGGATCACCGGATCTACGTTTTTGTCCGTCATGAGCTTGCTCTGAGTATAGATATGCGCGTTTTACTCGACGAATTTCCTCATCTTCCAGGTAGCTGGTCAGACGACTACATAAACCGTCAATGGTTTCGACGGCAGCATTCATAGTCTAGAAATCATTATCGAAAATAGGTTGACGAGGTTCGAAGCGCGCACGAGCCAGTTCGAGTTCGGCCTCTGTCTTTGCGTCTTCAGCATCTAGCGCCTCCCTATTGATAACGCCTTCGGCAATTTCGCGAAGGGCGATAACAGTTGGCTTATCGTTCTCTTCTGCTACCAGCGGATCCTTCCCGCCGGTTGAAAGCTGACGAGCACGACGGGTTCCCAACATTACCAATTCGAATCGATTCTCAACGTGTTCGAGACAATCTTCGACGGTTACTCGAGCCATGGTTAATCTCCAAGAAAAAAATAATGGTCAGATTATATGCAATTTATCGCTAACCGCGAAGACTTTCTAAAAACATTGGATTGTTGGATTGGATTCTAGTACGGCGTTGTCGGAAGCTCATGATGATCGATCTTAATTGATCCAGAGTTGTTTTGAAATCGTCATTGATGATCCAGTAGTCAAAATGAGCTGCTTGAGTGATCGTTTGGTCAGCTTCACTCATCCGAGCGTCGATAATAAACGAAGCGTCTTGATTACGTTCGAGGAGTCTTTCTTGGAGTGCTTCTCTTGTGGGAGGCAGGATGAATATAGAAATAGCCTCAGACGCTTTTTGCCGAACTTGGGCTGCTCCCTGCCAATCGATCTCTAGAATGACGTCTATTCCCGAGGCGAGTTTTTCTTCAACCGCCTTTCTAGATGTTCCATAATAATTACTAAATACTTTGGCATGTTCAAAAAGAGCCTCAGATTCAATTAGTTTTTCGAATTCGAAATCGGATACAAAGTGATAATCACGGCCGTCCTTTTCACTAAGCCGCGGTCTGCGAGTTGTGTGGGATACGCTTACCGCAAGATTTGCAATAGTCTCGAGTGCTGCTGCTATCAGGCTAGTTTTGCCGGCGCCCGATGGCGCTGATATCACAAATAATTGGCCATTAGGCATGAAAGATCCAGTTAAGATGGTCATAATGAACAATAGTTCGTAAGCTTAATTTAATTAGAGAGGTTGTGCTATGCGTCCAAGCGGTCGCGCATTCAATTCATTGCGTCCAATTTCTTTTGCCCGCCGATTTTCATGTCATGCGGCGGGGTCTGTATTAGTTGAATTTGGCGATACTCGCGTACTTGTTACAGCATCCGTCGCAGAGCAGGTACCACGTTGGATGAAGGGGAAAGGACAAGGCTGGGTGACAGCAGAGTATGGCATGTTGCCCGGATCGACGCATACCCGATCCGATCGGGAAGCGGCTCGTGGTAAACAATCTGGACGCACACAAGAAATTCAGCGCCTAATCGGTCGCTCTTTGAGAGCAGCTGTGGATTTGAAGAAACTCGGTGAGCGCCAAATCACAATTGATTGTGATGTGATCCAGGCAGATGGCGGAACCCGGACGGCTTCAATTACAGGCGGAATGGTCGCCTTGGTTGACGCGTTAAATTTCATGAAACGCAATGGGTTGCTGCTAGAGGATCCTCTGATCGATTTTGTCGCTGCGGTTTCTGTTGGGATTTACAAAGGTGAACCGGTGTTGGATCTAGATTATCCTGAAGATTCGAATGCCGATTCTGATGTAAACCTTGTTATGGCCGAAGGCCCAAGACTGATTGAGATTCAAGGAACAGCCGAGGAAGCGCCATTCAGTCGGAAAGAGCTGAATGCCTTGTTGGATCTAGGTGAGCAGGGAATTGCAAAGCTCATCGATGCGCAGAAGGCGGCACTAGCAGATCTTTAAGGATTCGAGTCGATACCAAGCGTAATATCGTAGTCCACAACAAGAGGCACGCGATCGTCAAACAGCCTTTTCGTAACATATCCAGCGGCAAGAACCCGGCGGGCGATTTCTTGAGAAACTAATTGTAAATCTGTTCGCCAGGCACCGGGTTTTTGCATATCGAAAATATCAGCCGCAGGGAACCAGCTGTATGCGGGCTCGTCACTAAAAACTTCGCGAAAGGCGTCGGCGTAGCCAATATCATTCAACAGATGATCTAGCCAATGACGGTCATCTTTCGTGAATCCTGGTGACTCGTTATGTTGATGCCATTCTTCGACATCAAGTGTTCGAGCAGCGACTCCGAAATCTCCGCAGAAGACGAAGTATCTGCGTTTTTTACGGACTTTACGCATCCAAGTTTCTAACGACTTAATAAAAGCATCGCGTAGTTCTTTTTCATCACCGTTTGGAGACGGAGGAAGAATTGATACAATGCTGACGTTATCGAAATCGGCTTGAATATATCGGCCATCGCGATCTAAGTCATAGGAACCGAGACCCCGCATTACTGCTTTGGGCGTATGACGGGTAAATATAGCCACACCGCCTCTCCCCTCATCCTCGCCTTCAGAGTAGAAAGGTACAAATCCCTCAGGGCAAAAGCGCGCATCATTAGTTGCTTTGTATTCACGCACGCGAATATCCTGAAGGCAGATCACATCTGCGTCCTTACTTACAAGCCATTCGATTAAACCTTGTTTAACGGCCGAAATGAGTCCGCTACAACGAAGGCTGATTATCCGCATCAAAAGATTTTGTATCCCTGAAGTGAGAGACCAGTAGAACTGGTGTACTATTTTTACCCAACCATTGCAACGTTAGACGTGTCTTATGTCCCCCTATAAGCGTTCCTTTTTGGAATTGGCTCTCGACTCTCATGCTCTGAAGTTTGGTAAATTCACCTTGAAGTCGGGACGTGTTAGTCCGTATTTTTTCAATGCGTCTGCTATCTCAAGCGGTTGTCAGCTCCAAACTCTGGGTCGCTGTTATCGTGATGCGATTATTGATAAGGGGGTGCAATTTGACGGATTATTTGGTCCGTCTTACAAAGGAATCCCGCTGGCTAGCTCCGTCGCTATGGCGTTTGCGGAGGCTGACCATGACTACCCCGTGTCATTCAATCGGAAAGAAGCTAAGAGCCATGGGGAGGGTGGATTACTGCTTGGTGCACCACTAACAGGGCACATTTTAGCGATTGATGATGTGGTGACTGCTGGAACGGCGGTTAGGGAGTCTTTCGAATTTGTTGCAAATTGCGGTGCGATTTTGAGTTCATTTTGCGTGGCTGTTGATAGGCAAGAACGAGGTCAAGATGGATCAGATTCTGCGCTTTCGGAGCTGGCAGAAATCTTTAATTTAACCCCGATCTCTATTGTAACTCTCGATGATATTTTGGCTTTTACTAGTGATGACCCTAGATTCGCCACTGAGATTGCACCGAGTATTGATGCATATCGCTCAAAATATGGGGCCTGATTTAGTTACGTTTTCTAAGTATTTGCGTGCCAACACCCTGATCTGTAAAAATTTCTAAAAGCACTGAGTTCGAAACACGTCCGTCAATAATGTGAGCACTGTTGACGCCCGTATTAACTGCTGAGAGTGCGCATCCGATCTTGGGAAGCATACCACCTGAAATTGTGCCGTCGTCGATCAGCGCATTCACCTCATCAGCAACAATCCTTGTTAAAATTTTTCCAGTTTTGTCCAAAACTCCGGCTGTGTTGGTGAGGAGCATTAGTTTTTCAGCTTTTAAAACTTCAGCCAATTTTCCTGCAACTAAATCTGCATTTATGTTGTAGGACTCCCCATTGGGCCCTGTGCCAATCGGTGCAACCACCGGAATTACATTATTTTTAGTCAACATAGTCAGCACTTTAGTATCGATGGACTCAACTTGACCGACATGACCGATATCAATTATCTCCGGCGCTTCAAGTTCAGGGCTTCTTCGCTCGATCTTCAGCTTCTTTGCGCGGATGAATCTACCGTCTTTTCCGGTTATACCCACTGCGCGCCCACCAGCAAGGTTCAGAAGGTTTACAATCTCCTTGTTGACCTGACCACCGAGCACCATTTCAACAATATCCATGGTCTCTTCGTTAGTAACGCGCATCCCATCGATGAACTTAGATTCAATATTTAACCGCTCGAGAAGCTCTCCAATCTGCGGCCCACCGCCGTGCACGACGATGGGGCGCATTCCAACGACTTGCATCAGTACGATATCTCTTGCAAAAGACGCTTTCAGGGCGTCATCGATCATCGCATTGCCGCCATATTTCACAACTATCGTGCGACCAGAAAATTTCTGAATGTAGGGAAGTGCCTCTGAGAGAACCTTTGCAATTTCTTTAGCGTGAGTCAGGTTTAGCATATTGATCCAAGTTCCAGTGTCGGCTCTGCTCTTTTTAACGCATCCAGAATTGTACTCTGGATTTCTGCCAGCGCTTCAGTCGATTCTGCTTCAAAGCGTAAAACCAAATTTGGTGTCGTATTAGAACCTCGGATTAAACCCCAACCAGAATCAAGGTCCACGCGAACGCCGTCGATTGTCGATAAAGGAAGCCCTTGATCTGCAATAATAGATGCTACACGTTCAACAATGGCAAATTTTTCGGCTTCAGGTACTTCAATATTGATTTCTGGAGTTGATACGTCGTCTGGGATTGATTCGAATATTGATGAAATGGTTTGATCTGTTTTTGCGAAAATTTCTAATAATCTTGCTGCTGTGTAGAGTCCGTCGTCAAACCCGAGCCAACGCTCTTTAAAAAAAATGTGACCACTCATTTCACCACCCAATAGGGCACCTGTCTCTTTCATTTTAGCCTTCACGAGACTATGGCCGGTTTTCCACATTAAAGGGTGACCACCTGCTTGTTTGATGACAGCCTCCAGATGTCGACTACACTTAACATCATAGATTATGATTGCTCCAGCATTTCTGCTGAGAACATCCTGGGACAGCAACATCATTAAACGGTCAGCGAAAATTGATTGACCTTTCTCGGTAATCAACCCCACTCGATCTCCATCACCATCAAATGCGAGGCCAAGATCACATTTCTCGGATAGGACAGAACCTATAACATCGGTTAGATTCTCTGGCTTGGAAGGATCTGGGTGGTGGTTTGGAAAGGTTCCATCTACCTCAGTGAACAGGGGAACAACTGTACAACCTAGTTGTTCAAACAGCGCATGCGCACAAACCCCGGCGACACCATTTCCGCAATCGATTGATACTTTGAGTGGTTTCTCTAGTCGAATATCACCGATAATCTGATCAATGTACGGAGAAAGTCCGTCTGCGGTTACGAGACTACCTTCACTAATCTTGAGCTTAGGCTGCGTCATCATCTCATATAGGTTCGTTATATCTTCATCATAAAGCGTATGGCTGTCGATCATCATCTTAAATCCATTGAATTTTGGTGGATTATGACTACCGGTGACCATCACACCAGAGCCAGTACCTAGCGCAAGTGCAGCGTGGTATAGGACCGGTGTTGGAACCATTCCTATATCGATGACCTGGATACCAGCTCTAACCAAACCTTCGTTTAATGCATTGTGAAGCTCCGGTCCTGACAAACGCCCGTCACGTGCTGTCACAACAGTCGTCTGACCTTGATCATGGGCATAAGTCCCAATGGCTTGGCCAAGTGTTTTAACCATCTCAGCATTTAGTTGATCGGGGTAGGTACCACGAATGTCATAGGCACGAAAAATCGTTGG
Organism: Gammaproteobacteria bacterium; assembly: GCA_002717305.1. Taxonomy (GTDB): domain Bacteria; phylum Pseudomonadota; class Gammaproteobacteria; order Pseudomonadales; family Litorivicinaceae; genus HIMB30. Next base: position 19,520 of record PBDH01000029.1, read on the forward strand.
ACTTACCGCGCTCATTAGTGTGCGCCGGTGTGGCCAAAGCCACTCTCACCCCGGTCAGATTCATCGAAGTTATCAACCTCGATAAAATTTGGTTGAATCACTGGGGTAATGATCATCTGCGCAATACGTTCGCCAGGCTCAATGGTTTGTGGCTTTTTGGCCCGGTTCCACGTGGAAATTTTCAGTTCGCCTTGATAATCAGAATCAATCAGACCCACTAGGTTTCCTAAAACCAGTCCGTGGTGTCCAAGCCCGCTTCTTGGAAGAATCATTGCGCAGAAGCTAGGATCCTCAATATAAATTGCGATTCCCGTCCCTATAAGCAAGGTTTCACCAGGGGAGAGGGTTACGGCTTCGCTAAGGCATGCGCGCAAGTCCACACCGGCAGAGCCGGATGTTCCGACTTCTGGAATTGGCCAGTTCTTACCCACGCGGGGATCGAGTCGCTTAAATTTCAGGTTCACGTTAGATCCTCTTTGATAAGAATTCAGAAATTAAGGTCATGATCTCCATTGCCACTTCGGCCTTGGTGCCGGGCGGTAACGGGTTCTCCATGTCATTCTGTATTAGAGTTACTTGCGTATTATCTTGCCCAAAAATATCGCCATTCGCCACGCAGTTGGCGATGACAGCATCCAGAGACTTTGATACCAACTTTTCTTTTGCTTTTTCCAAAACGGAGTCTGTTTCTGCGGCAAAGCCGATCACGAGGGTTGGCCGTTGGCGACTGTTGGCAACAACCTTGATGATGTCTTCATTTTCAGTGAACTCAATTGTTGATAACTTATTTATCGACTTTTTTAATTTGGAAGTGGAGAACTTCGCGGGCCGAACATCACAGACCGCTGCGGCACCAATAAAAATGTCTGTATCGCCGAGAGAGCTCTCTACTGCAATGAGCATCTCTCGCGCGGTTTCGACGTCGATGCGTGCGACTCCCGCTGGGGTTTCCAATTGGGCTGGCCCACTGATAAGTGTGACTGATCCTCCAAGCCTGCTTGCCGCATCGGCCAGTGCAAACCCCATCTTCCCTGAAGAACGGTTCGCGAGATAGCGAACAGGATCAATCGGCTCATGGGTAGGGCCCGCGGTAATCAACACTTTTCTGTGTGCAAGCGGCCCTCGGGTAAGCTGTGATTCAAGAGTATTAACAACCTCCGTTGGCTCCGTCATTCGGCCTGATCCAATATCACCGCACGCCTGTAACCCTGAATTTGGTCCGATAACTGCAACACCACGATCGACCAGATGCGTTAAATTCTCTTGGGTCTGTATATTTTTCCACATTTGCTGATTCATAGCTGGCGCAATAGCCTTCTCACAATCTGACGCTATCCATAGGGTGGTCAAAAGATCTGACGCTTGTCCGGACGCGAGCTGTGCCAAAGTGTTAGCGGTGCAAGGGGCGATGATGATCAGATCAGCCCAACGGGCTAATTCAATATGGCTCATGCCAGCCTCAGCTTTTGCATCAAGCACCGAAATACGTACCTCTCGACTGGTGAGTGCTTGAAAAGTAAGAGGGCTGACGAACGCAGTAGCTGCCTCAGTCATCACAATCTGTACTAGAGCACCGCGGCGTCCAAGCTCTCGAGTGAGCTCGCAGGCCTTGTAACAGGCAATACCGCCGCTTACGCCGAGGACGATATGTTTGTTTTGGAGCCAGGATGTCCGCGTCACAGATTTTCTCTTGTCATCGAAGAGCCAACGATAGCACGAGCGGCAGAAACAGCCGATGTACAAATCGGTGATTATTAATTGTCACTTGTATGTTTTTATCGGCAACGATATTCTATGGCACCGTGATTTTGGGTCTAAATAGCAGAGGCGAATCAAGTTATGCCAAAGGTATGCCAAGTAACAGGAAAAGGTCCTGCAGCCGGTAACAACGTATCCCATTCCAACGTTAAGACGAAGCGCCGTTTCCTCCCAAACCTGCACTGGCATCGATTCTGGGTTGAAACAGAAAACCGATTTGTACGACTTCGCGTTTCAACAAAGGGCATGCGTGTTATCGACAAACAAGGGATTGATGCAGTGTTAGCAGACATCCGCTCACGTGGCGAGAAGGTGTGAATCATGCGTGATAAAATTAAGTTGGTGTCTTCTGCTGGTACCGGTCATTATTATACGACCGACAAAAACAAGCGAAGTACTCCAGATAAGCTGGAACTAAAAAAATATGATCCCGTGGTCCGTAAGCACGTGATCTACAAGGAAGCAAAGATTAAGTAAAGGCTCATGCCTGAACTTCCAGAGGTCGAGACAACGGCGCGAGGAATTGCGCCTTTTCTTCTAGGGCAAAGGTTTGTATCGATAAGAGTGAATCAACCGTCGCTCCGATGGCCCATTCCACCTGATTTTTCCCAGCGGCTCGTAAACGAATTATGCCTTTCTGTTACTCGTCGCGCGAAATATTTAATGATCGAAACTCAGACGACCAAAATACTATCGCATCTTGGAATGAGTGGGTCATTCCGCCTAGTTGATGCCAACACACCATTGAAGATACACGATCACGTGCAGATCCAAGTAGGTGATTTGGAGCTTCGATATCACGACCCGCGTCGATTTGGATGTTTGTTGTGGGCAGATTCTGAGAGGGCAAGGAAATTGATCGATAACCTAGGCCCAGAGCCCCTCTCAGATGAGTTTTGCGGTGAATGGTTATATAAACTTGCTAAACGCAGAACTATTGGTGTGAAGTCATTCATCATGACAAATAGTGTGGTTGTTGGTGTGGGTAATATCTATGCATCAGAGTCACTATTTTTGGCGGGAATTCATCCAGCAAGGCCAGCAAATCGGATCTCACATGCCAGATACAATGACCTGGCAGCCCAAGTAAAAAAGGTCTTAACTTGCGCGATTGAGGCAGGTGGGACAACGTTGCGTGATTTCGTAAATGGACAAGGTGAGCCAGGGTACTTTCAACAAGCCTTAAGCGTGTATGGTCGAGTAGGAGATCCATGCAAGAGATGTCGTCGCGCAATTGGTAGTCGAATGATCGCTGGCAGGAACAGCTTCTTTTGCCCGCGATGCCAAACTTAGTAATCGAAATGATGCTTCAGTGCGGTAGCCACTGCCTGTGGTACGAATGCCTCAACTTGACCGTCGAGACGGGCAACTTCTTTGACAAGAGTCGACGAAATAAAACTATAATGTTCTACCGGAGTAAGGAACAAGCTCTCGAGTTCCGGGGCGAGTTGTTTATTGAGATTCGCTAGTTGCAACTCGTACTCATAATCTGCTACCGCGCGTAGGCCCCGGAGTAAAATTCGCGCACCGACTGCTTGTGCAAAATTGGCCAACAGTGTGTGGAACCCGCGGATTTCAACGTTGTCCAAGTGTTCGAGGGATTTTTCTGCTAACTTTACCCGGGTTTCTAAATCGAACAGCGTTGATTTATGTGTCGATCCGGCAACGCCTACAATGACTCGGTCGAAGATACGCGCGGCACGCTCAACAACATGAACATGACCGTTTGTAATTGGGTCAAAGGTTCCCGGGTACACAGCAGTAGTCATGATATAGGTCTCAACAAGTGTAGCCAGTCAATGCCAGCCTTCAATTCCTTGATTATTTCAAATCCTTCTAGGTCTAGAGTTTCGCTTTGCCCACATTCTATAACGAGGTGTGAGTCTTGATGCACTTTATCTTTGATCCATGCAAGAAATTTTTGGCTTAACCCATGATGAAAAGGCGGATCAGCAAAGATGATGTTGGCATGAATGAATATTTCACTGGGAACATCGAAGACATCATTGGCTATCACATTCGCCTGCGCGTGAAGCTGAAACCGTTCGACATTGCTCTGAATGTGTTTGGCTACTTGAGGGTCTTGCTCAACGAACGTACAGCTCAATGCGCCGCGTGATAAGGCTTCGAAACCTAGGGCGCCACTTCCGGCGAAACAATCTAAAATTGATGCTCCCGGTATTGATGGCACTAACCAATTAAAAAGCGTCTCCCTCACACGATTGGGCGTTGGACGAAGCCCCGTACGGTTAAGTACCTCAATCTTTGAGCGTTTAAGCGAACCGCCAATGATTCGAATTCCCGCCGTTGATTTGTGTTTGTACGTCTCTCTTTTCATCTGCAAATGCTATCATCTCGTCTCATTATTTTTAGGACTTTCGATCGCTATGCTATTCGATCCGCTGCTACTTATCGGTTTAGCCCTTGTGCTTGCGGTCGCCTGCTGGCTTTTGATTCGACGGAAGGAAAACACCCCGGAACAGACCCATTCGATTCATGGTAGCGAGCGAGAAGCTGTAGCAAAGCGTGCAGCGATAGGGTTAGCAGAGCCTACCAGCTTTTTTAAAGGGCTTTCGCGCTCTCGGGCGCAATTATCGAGCAGTCTAAGAGGCTTATTCAGTGATGGTTTTAATGAGGAAATTCGTGAAGATCTTGAAGGGATTCTTCTGTCGTCAGATGTCGGCGTAGACACGACGGATTGGGTGTTGGAAAAACTTGAACAGCGTTCAAGACAGGAAAGTGTTTCGGATCCAGATGGGCTTCTGGCGCTTGTTAAAGAAATTTTGGCTTCCACTTTGCCGGTATCTGAAGGTACTGCCGAAGAGGGCGCGACCACACCACATGTGATTTTAATGATCGGTGTGAACGGGGTCGGTAAGACAACTACCATCGGGAAATTGGCGCATCGTTATCAGACACGTGGAAAAACAGTGCTGTTAGCGGCGGGTGATACTTTTCGGGCGGCAGCAGTTGAGCAGTTGAAAAGCTGGGGTGAGCAAAATGGGGTTCCCGTGATTGCACAAGATAGTGGAGCGGATTCGGCATCGGTCTTATACGATGCGTGTGCATCTGCGAGGGCTCGCGGTATTGACGTCGTTTTAGCTGATACTGCTGGTCGTCTTCAAAACAAGACAAACTTAATGAATGAGCTTGAGAAGATTGGTCGCGTGTTAGCTAAGTTGGACATCGGTGCACCACATGAAGTGCTGCTGGTTTTAGATGCCGGTACTGGTCAAAATGCTATTAGTCAAACACGAGAGTTTATGAAAACAATTCGACCAACTGGTTTGGTCTTGACCAAGCTCGATGGCACGGCTAGGGGCGGTGTGATCTTTGCACTTTCCCGAGAATTTGGATTACCGATTCGTTACGTTGGCCTCGGCGAAAGGGCAGAGGACTTGAGGCCGTTTGATGCTACGTCATTTGTCGATGCCATTTTTGGGGAGACTGGTGAGTGATAGAGTTCGAGGGTGTAGCTAAGATCTACGAAGGACATCGTGAAGCGCTCTCAGACGTAAATTTTCGTTTGGCGCCCGGGGAGATGGCTTTCTTGACCGGACACTCTGGTGCAGGGAAGTCGACACTACTGCGCTTGATCCTTGGGTTGGAAAAATCTTCATCAGGCATTGTACGGGTGGCGGGTTCTGATTTATCAACCTTGTCTGGCGAAAAATTGGCGCGCTATCGGCGGCGTGTCGGGGTTGTATTTCAGGATCCGAATCTCGAAGATGATCTCTCGGTGTACGATAATGTTGCGCTTCCGCTGAGAATCTCGGGATTTAGTGAATCTGAGATTCCAAAGCGGGTAAACGCTGCTTTGTCGAGGGTCGATCTTTCCGATCAAGCAAATGCCAGCCCACGCTTTTTATCCGGCGGGCAGCAGCAACGCGTCGGAATAGCGCGAGCGATTGTTCACAGGCCAGCACTTTTGGTTGCAGATGAGCCAACCGGGAATCTAGATCCGGAGTTGTCGGCACGCGTGATGAGGATGTTTACTCAGTTTCAACAGTTGGGGGTGACCATCTTAGTTGCCACACACGAGCGCGCTGTGGTTGATTCCTTACCATTTCGTCGGCTGGTGATTGAAAAAGGCCGATTGGTTTCTGATGGCATGGGGTCTAGGTAGTGACCCGATGGATTTTGGATCACTTGCAAGCCATCAAAGACGCGTGGAAACGAACCGCTGATCGTCTGACCCAGTTTGTGGTCTTGGTTTGTTTATTAGGTATTTTATTAGCCATACCGGGTTGGCTAGCTCAGATCTGGCTCAGCATGGCTTCCTTAGTACCCGAGGAGGCTGTGCAGAGCGAAGCCATCGTGTTTTTGAATAAAGAACTTGATGTTGAGGCGAGAATCGAGCTGGAGCGTGTTCTCAGTGAAATGAAGGAGATTGAGCAGGTCATCTTTGTAGCAAAAAATATTGCTCTGAAAGAGCTCAGTGCGCAAGATGGGCTTGGCCCGATTGCTGATCTTCAGGCTAATAATCCGCTTCCCGATGCACTCCGTCTTAAGTTTTCGATTCGAGCACTCAAAATTACTGAAAATAATGTTATTACGACCTTACTGGCTGATAAACGTGTCTTGTCGTTGCGTTATTTTCCATCGACTCGGGTTCAATATTCCTCCTTGGTAGAAAAGCTGGGTTTACTCGGTGTTGGCCTGTCAGGCTTAGCTGTTCTTGGCGTGGCAATGGCTGTTTTTCTGGTGGCTGCTGCCGATGTAGTCGATGATCAACGTCGCATTGAACTTTACACACTGCTTGGTGCGTCGAAAAGCTTTATCCGTAGGCCTTATTTGTATCGTGCTACGTGGCTAGGTGTCCTTTCCGGGTTGATTGCTTGCCTTGTGATTACCTCCTTAAATGAGTTATTCTCTTCTGATCTCGCATTAAATTTAAAAGTTTTAGATTCAAGACTTGAATATCTCCCTGTCGACAGTAGAACGGCTATTGGTGTAGCGACCGTAGCGATATTTGCAAGTTGGGTTGGTGCGGAACGTGCTGTGAGTAGGCGACTTAATGCTCTTCATTAGATACAAAAGGGCAGGAATCAGGCTTTATTTTCAGCGTAGTGGAACTAAAACATGGTAATTTTATCTGTATATTAAAAATTGGAAAACAGGGAGGTCGGTAATGTCAAGTATGCAGGA
>PBDH01000046.1 GCA_002717305.1 Gammaproteobacteria bacterium
ACCTATGTACACCGTGATTTGACTGCAGAAGCTGAAAAGCAGCGCGAGGTCGAAGAAGCAAAATTACATGAAGACCAAGAGGCTAAAGAATCTACGGGTTTTGCGAGCGAAGGAGCGACTAGCCTAACAACAGGCGAGCCTGAAGTGATCAGCGACGAGCTTGTGATTGATGAAATTCCGACGGTAGTGGAGGAAGTTTCGATTGAGCCAGCCGTTATTGAGCCACCTCCACCACTTAAGGATGATGACGGCCGCAGGCATAAGAAAGAGGTGCATGCACGTCGTGATCGATCAGACAATGATGAGCCACGTCGGCAAGGTAAAATATCCGGAAAACGTGACGAGAAACGGGTAAAGCTCGTTGTGACTGACGATCAGCGCGCTCCAAAGTTACGTAGTAAGCGAAAGCCTGGAAAGGCCGCAGAGGAATTGTCATCTCATAAATTCGAAATGCCAGCAGCGCCGATCATCCGTGATGTCAGAATTTCTGGACCAGTAACGGTTGCTGAATTAGCCATTCAAATGGCTGTGAAATCAGGAGACCTCATCAAAGTTCTGATGAAGATGGGCGTTTTGGCGACTATAAACCAAGTATTGGATGAAGATACTGCGGTTTTAGTTGTCGAGGAAATGGGTCATAAGATCGAGGTGGTTGCCGAAGACGCGCTCGAGCAGTCAGTTTTCGACGATTATCAAGAACTCAAGGGCGATCGGTCGCCTCGTGCTCCAGTCGTAACCGTCATGGGCCATGTTGACCATGGCAAGACATCATTGCTCGATTGTATTCGCAAGTCGCGGGTCGCAGCGGGTGAGGCTGGTGGTATTACGCAACATATTGGTGCGTACCATGTAGATACTGATAACGGAATGATCACATTTGTTGATACTCCAGGCCATGCTGCATTTACCAATATGAGAGCCCGAGGGGCGCAAGTGACTGATGTTGTGATTTTGGTTGTTGCCGCAGATGACGGTGTGATGCCTCAGACCGAGGAAGCTGTTCAGCACGCGAGGGCGGCGAATGTTCCGCTTGTTGTGGCAATTAACAAGATCGATAAGGAAGAAGCGGATCCAGACCGTGTTAAGACAGAATTGGCGAGCCGAGAAGTGATTCCGGAAGATTGGGGTGGAGATGTTCAATTTATCCCGTCCAGCGCACATACGGGGCAAGGCATTGAGGAATTACTTGAAGCAGTTCTTTTGCAGGCCGAACTTCTTGAATTGACGGCGGTCCACGAAGGTCCAGCTAGAGGTACGGTTGTTGAATCACGTCTGGATAGAGGTCGCGGTCCCGTTGCGACAGTTCTCGTACAAAATGGTTTGTTGAAAGTCGGCGATGCGATTTTGGCCGGTGAGCAAGTTGGCAAGGTACGCGCTTTGGTTGACGAAAGTGGTAAGCATGTCGTGCAGGCCGGACCATCGATCCCTGTGGAGATATTGGGCCTTTCTGGGACACCGGATGCCGGTGATGAGCTTTTGGTACTTGAGAGCGAGCGAAAAGCGAGAGAGGTCGCTGAATTTCGTGCGGAACGGACTCGTGATGCGGAGCACAAACGGCAGCAAGCGCAAAAACTGGATCAAATGTTTGCGAATATGGAAGCCGGTGAGGTCGCCAACCTTAATATCGTTTTAAAAACAGACGTTCGTGGAACGCTCGAAGCTTTATCAACTGCCTTACAAAAGCTGGCGACCGACGAGGTCAGAGTAAATCTTATCGCACAGGGCGTTGGTGGTATCACGGAATCCGATGCGACCCTGGCGTCTTCAGCGGGAGCAATTATTCTTGGATTTAACGTCCGCGCTGATGCTGGCGCAAGACAGGTCATTGAACGTGATGGAATTGAACTTCGGTACTACAGTGTTATTTATGACATTGTCGATGACGTAAAGGCTGCAATGTCTGGCTTGCTCGCGCCTGAATTACGTGAAGAAATCGTGGGTATAGCGGAAGTTCGAGACGTCTTTAACTCACCAAAATTTGGCCAGATTGCGGGTTGCATGGTGGTTGAAGGAATCGTATTTCGGAACAAAAAGATACGGGTATTACGTGATAATGTAGTCATCTACGAAGGAGAACTGGAGTCTTTACGCCGCTTCAAGGACGATGTAAACGAAGTCCGTAATGGAACTGAGTGTGGTATCGGAGTAAAGAACTACACAGACGTGAAGTCAGGCGACAAAATCGAGGTCTTCGATGTTCGCGAAGTGGCTCGGAAAATCTGATGCCAGCCGAATATAGTCGTACAGAGCGTCTGGGCGAGCAGATCAAGCGAGATCTGGCTTTGCTTATACAGCGTGAATTAAAAGATCCTCGTTTGGGCATGATCACCGTCAACTTCTGCGATCTTTCCAAAGACCTCTCATATGCCGATGTGAGAGTTACTGTAATGGTGCCAGATGATTCAGATGATAGTATTGTCCAGAGTCTTGCAATTTTAAATGAAGCGGTCCCTTTCTTGCGCATGGAACTCGGTCGTGAGTTGAGGGTTCGTAAAGTGCCGCATTTGAGATTCCACTACGATGATTCGTTGAAACGCGGCGCGCGAATTAATGGACTAATTTACGAAGCACTGAACAGTGATTATAACGACTGATGGGTATGCCCAGGAAGGGTTTTGATATCCATGGAGTTCTAGTTGTAGATAAGCCTGGAGGTCCTACGTCTAGCGGCGTCGTCCGTCGACTCAAGGGGTGGTCTAAGGCAAAAAAAGTTGGGCATACAGGTGCACTTGATCCAATGGCCACGGGTGTTTTACCTATAGTATTCGGCGAGGCTGCAAAATACAGTCAATATTGTCTCGATTCAAACAAGGGGTATCTCGCGCGTATCCAGCTCGGCACCGCAACCGATACGCTGGATTCGGATGGTGTGGTGGTTGCTAAAAAAGAAATCCCTATCATCGACGAGATTGTGCTCTTGCCAGTATTGAATGCGTTGACGGGATTGTTGATGCAAGTTCCACCAATGGTTTCTGCACTCAAACATAAGGGGCAACCACTTTACAAATTGGCAAGACAAGGCCTCGAGATCGAGCGGGCTCCACGCGAGATAGAGATTTTTAGCAACGAACTAACCGGTTTTGAAGCGGGCAAGGGCTGGTTAGATATTCGTATTCGATGTTCAAAGGGAACCTATATCCGGAGCATAGCCGAATCGATTGGACAGTCTCTTGGGACCGTTGCACATTTGAGTCGGCTTCGTCGTGATTTCGCTGGAGGATATTCAATCGATCAGGCAAAGTCTTGGGAAACAGTTGAATCACTGAAAAATAAGGATGTAACGGCACTTGCTAAACTACTGCATTCGACGGACACACTTTTGGGTCATCTCCCCCGAATCAATTTATCTGAACACGAGTGTATGATGTTGATTCAAGGGCAAAAAGTTTCTGGTAAAGGAATAGGTGTCTGCGATACTATGCGCGCGTATTTTGAAGAGTCTTCGTTCGTTGGACTTGTGGCCGTTGATTCTGACGGGGACATTTTTGCAAAACGAATGTTATCTCCGGCTGCTGCTGGCATGCGCGGCAGTTCGGATGTCGGCCGTTGGGGCCGGGCATGCCGCATAGGAGAAAAGAATGGCTTTATCAGTTGAGAAGAAAGCTTCGATTGTTGAAAAGTTTGGTCGTGACGGAAAGGATACCGGTTCGCCGGAAGTTCAGGTTGCCTTGCTGACTGCTAATATCGAGGCTCTTCAGGATCACTTCAAAAAAAATATTCATGATCACCACAGTCGTCGTGGTCTTATCCGGATGGTCAATCAACGTCGTAAGTTGTTAGATTATCTTAAATCAAAGGACTTGAGTCGTTATGCAGTATTGATCAAGGAACTTGGTCTTCGGCGGTAACCGAATCAAAACAAAGACGGCCCTACGGGGCCGTTTCCGTATTTTAGCCGGGCGCGATCCGGCATGTTGGAAGTAGGAAACAATGGAAAAGCAAGTAGTTCAATTTCAGTTTGGCGGCCAGAGTGTTAGCTTGGAAACAGGAGCAGTCGCTCGTCAGGCAACAGGTGCTGTCGTTATTACGATGGGCGAGACTCAGATTCTCGCAACGGTTGTCGGTGCAAAAAATGTAAAGCCGGGTCAAAAATTTTTCCCTCTCTCGGTGCATTATCAGGAAAAAACCTATGCTGCAGGAAAAATCCCTGGTGGCTATTTTAAGCGTGAAGGTCGTCCGACCGAAAAAGAGACACTGACCTCGCGCCTGGTAGACCGACCGATTCGTCCGCTGTTCCCAGATGGATATATGAACGAGGTTCAGGTGGTTTTGACTGTAATGTCAGCCTCAAAAACGCACGATTCAGATGTTGCAGCGATGCTTGGTGCGTCAGCCGCGCTCGCGATCTCAGGCATCCCATTCAATGGCCCAATCGGTGCTGCCCGTGTCGGCTTCTCCGACGATGGCCAATATATTTTGAATCCATCATTTGACGAATTGTCCGACTCACGACTTGATATGGTTGTTGCAGGAACCAAAGACGCGGTTTTAATGGTTGAATCTGAAGCCGATGAGCTCACTGAAGAACAAATGCTTGGTGCGGTTTTGTTTGCGCATAAAGAATTTCAGGTCGCGGTTGATGCGATCAGTGACTTTGGTGAGAATTTTGGTAATGAGGCATGGGATTGGGAAGCTCCAGTAATCGACGAAGAACTCCTTTCTCAAATCAATGATCAATATCAGCCACGTATCAGTGAGGCGTATCAGATTTCCGAAAAAATGGTTCGTTATAACGCGCTCGGCGAGATCCGATCTGAAGCGATAACAACGCTGGGTGGAGAAGAAGGTGAGAACGCTGAAGCGATTGGCGAGCTATTTAATAAAGTTGAAAAAAGTGTGGTTCGCAGTCGTGTCATCCAAGGTTTACCACGTATCGATGGCCGCGATCAAAAGACAGTTCGTCCAATTAACTGCGAAGTCGGTGCGTTAAATCGTACCCATGGCTCTGCTATTTTCACACGCGGCGAGACGCAGGCAATTGTTGTGACTACCTTGGGTGCATTACGTGATGCCCAAATCGTTGATGGTCTTTTGGGTGACGAAAAAGACACATTCATGCTGCACTACAATTTTCCTCCATATTGCGTAGGTGAAGCTGGCATGATGACTGGCCCTAAACGTCGTGAGATTGGGCACGGACGATTGGCTCGCCGTGGCGTTTACGCAATGCTTCCTGACGAAGAATCATTTCCATATACAATACGGGTAGTTAGTGAGATAACTGAGTCAAATGGTTCGTCATCAATGGCCTCGGTTTGTGGTGCGTCTTTGGCACTAATGGATGCGGGTGTACCTCTTAGAGCACCGGTTGCCGGTATTGCTATGGGTCTCGTTAAAGAAGACGAAGGTTACGCGGTCCTAACTGACATTCTCGGCGATGAAGACCACCTAGGTGATATGGATTTCAAAGTCGCAGGTTCGTCGGATGGTGTGACTGCACTCCAGATGGATATCAAGATTCAGGGTATTACCGAAGAAATTATGCAAGTTGCACTGGGACAGGCGCGCGAAGCCCGGTTATACATTCTCGGCGAGATGAACAAAGTTATTGAGCGTGCGCGTGACGAGGTTGCTGAAACAGCGCCACGTACCTATAGTTTCCGTATTGATCCGGATAAGATTCGAGAGGTTATTGGTAAAGGTGGCACTACAATCCGAAATATTTGTGAAACATCTGGAGCAACTGTTGATTTAGACGATGACGGCCTAGTTCGTGTTTACGCAGAAACTAAGGAAAAAGCGCAAAAGGCGATTTCGATGATTGAGGCAATTACGGCCGAAGCCGAGATAGGTGGCGTGTATAAAGGGAAGGTTGAGCGGGTAGTTGATTTCGGTGCATTCGTGAATATTCTTCCAGGTAAGGACGGTTTGGTTCATATCAGTCAGATTTCGGAAGAACGCGTTGAGAAAGTCGAAGACTACATGAAGGTTGGAGATGTGGTGAAAGTAAAAGTGCTTGACGTTGACGCGCGTGGTCGTATTAAGCTGACGATGAAAGAATTGTAGCGCGATCCGTATTCCCCGATATCACATCTGATCTGGGGCAGACAAAACCTCGCTAAAGCGAGGTTTTTTGTTACTTGAGTAAATTCACTATCATGTTATCAATGAGTCTTGCGTCCCCAAGTTTTGCGGCAACTAACACAACGGCTGTATCCGCTTCGACATAGGTCTTTGATAAGTCTTCTGCATCTCGTATTTCAAGATAGTCGAGTACAAATCCAGCACTGGTTAATAGCCGCTTTTGTTCCTTGAGTGTTGTCTTTATCTGAGTATCGTCTCGCACCGCTTGTGCGACCTTCGTAAGTGAAGAATACAGCATGGACGCGAGTTGCTTTTCGGATTCGAGAAGATACGCATTGCGACTGCTCATTGCCAAACCATTAGGTTCTCTTTTGGTGTCCGTGCCAATGACCTGGACAGGTAGCAGAAGATCTTGAACCAAAGCTTTGATTATTTGTAACTGCTGATAATCTTTGTTTCCAAAAACAGCAACATCTGGTTGCACGATATTCAACAGTTTGCAGACGACTGTCGCAACACCCTTGAAGTGGCCAGGTCGATGATGCCCACAAAGAATGGTTGAAAGGCTTGGGACATCAATTTCAGTACTCAGTCCCTTTGGATAGATCTCTCTTACAGTTGGTGCAAAAATAGCGTTACAGGCATGACCTGCCAACGCTTGACGATCCGAATTAAGTGTTCGTGGATATGTGTCAAAATCCTCGTGAGGGCCGAATTGCATTGGATTGACAAATATACTAACGATAACGACATCTGAGAGATCAGAAGCCCGCTGCACGAGATCTAGATGACCTTGGTGAAGATTACCCATCGTTGGAACAAATCCGATCTTTTTATCCTGAGTACGAGCGTTTACCAAAAAGTCACGTAGATCATTGACTGTATAAAAAATATCTGGCTGGTCATTCTTCAAAGCAATGCTCCGACGCAGGGAATGATCCATCTTTCACAGCTTGATTAAACAGTGCAAACGCCTCTTGTATGCAACCGGCTTCAGACATGAAGTTTTTGACAAATCTTGGGGTTTTATCGCAAGTAATGCCAAGCAAATCATGCATAACCAGTACTTGGCCGTTTGCGGTTGGGCCTGCGCCGATTCCGACGACAGGGGCTGTGGTTACCCTCATAATTTCTTCTGTTACGCTGTTTGGAACACATTCGAGCAAGATCATATCTGTGCCTGCCTGATCGAGTGATTCAGCTGCATCGATCAGATGTTTGGCTGCCTCGCTGGTTCGCCCCTGTACACGGTACCCACCAAATTGATTGACGAATTGTGGCGTGAGTCCGAGGTGGCAGCATGTGGCTACACCTTGATCTCGGTAGAGTTTGACCAGGCTGGTCAGATTACTACCCCCCTCAATTTTGACTACATTTGCGCCGGCTTGTACTAGGGCACGAGCGGTATTAACAGCATCCTGAAAAGTTGCTGAAGCTAAAAAAGGAATATCACTGATAATCAGGCAATTTGAAGAAGCCGCGGCGACACATCGCGTGTGATAAGAAACATCATCCACGGTTACTGGAAGCGTGCTGGAGTGGCCTTGGAGCACCATGCCAAGTGAATCACCAACTAAGAGCGCATCGATACCTGCCTTGGAAGCAAGGGACGCAAAGCATTTATCGTAAGCGGTTACCATGCTGAACTTCGTACTTTCAGTCCGGTGTTTTTTGAGTGTATTGAGGGTAATTAGAGCCACTGTATTTCTTCCTGTGTGTCAATTCGGACCAGTGAGGAGGCATCGTAGCGGTTTCGGTCGATTCGGTCACCTGTGGGTGTGATCTCGTTCATTAATAAATCGAGTAATGGGATTGCTACAAATGAACGCTTTAGGATCTCGGGATGCGGGATCTTGAGTGATGAACTGTTGAAGTTTAAATTTCCAAAGTACAGGATATCTATATCGATTGTTCGAGGGCCCCAGCGGACAGTTTCGACTCGTTGTTGATATGTCTCTATTCGTTTTACAAACCCCAAGAGATCCTCTGGCGTGAGGCTCGTTCGTCCTTTGATAACAGTATTTATAAAATCTGGTTGGTCCTGCGGTCCCAACGGATTGGATCGATACAGATTTGCTCGCTCGATAGAATCAACGAATTCAGTCAATAAACCGATGGCACGATAAATTTGGCGGATTGGGTTATCGAGGTTAGAGCCTAGTCCAAGGAATATGGTATCAGTCACGTCGTATGTATTTTCCGCGAGAGTGCCGCTTTGGCCCTTCTTCGAAATCTTCGTTGACGGATGCAACCATCTCTCGTCTTTGCGATTCATCTAAAACTTGATAATTTGCCCACCATTCCCCAAGCCCGGCCCCTATTTCGCCAGAACGTTCTCGTAGTAGCAAAAAGTCAAAGCCAGCGCGAAACCTAGGGTGCTCAAGTATTGAGTCAGGTCGTCGACCGTAACGCTTTTCCAACTTGACTTGTAGATCCCAGATTTCACGAATAGTCGCACAGAAACGCTTTGGGATCGCGATAAATTGTTGATTTAAGTCTAAGGTTTCGGATGAGGCAATAGCGAGGGATTGTGTTCGGCCATGGCCTTCTGTTGATAGTTCTTGCCATCGGTGATGAACCTGAGGCCAGTGCAGTGCTGCATATAAAAACGCGGGAGTGACGGACTTGCCCTCGGCCAGGCGAGTATCAGTACTAATTAACGCTAGATTAATCAGTTCTCGGTAAAACGTATTGTCGCTGGATTTGAGCAAATCAAAAGTATTTGGAAATAGTGGCTCTAGCAGACTGTGGTACACAAGATGAGAAAATGTAACTCGTCCATATCCTGCTTGAAGTAGCTTTAGAATTTCATCAAAAAGTCGTGAAGCAGACACATCGCGGAGAAGTAAATTTAGCCGCCGGATAGGTTCTGACGTGTCATCCTCAAGAGAGAGACCAAGTTTGCCAGTAAAGCGAATGGCGCGAAGCATACGAACAGGATCTTCTCGATAGCGTGTTTCTGGATCGCCAATTATACGAACAATCCCGTCCTCTAGATCATCATATCCACCGACGAAATCCAAGACTTGATGGTTAGATGGATCGTAATAGAGTGCGTTCATGGTGAAATCTCTACGCACAGCATCATCCTCCACAGAACCGAATACATTATCTCGAACAAGCATTCCTGATGCGTTTGCCCGACGTAACTTATTATTGCTAGTAGATCCGCGAAACGTGGTTACTTCGATTATTTCAGCACCGATTCTGACGTGGACAATTTGAAACCGACGACCAATGAGTCGTGATCTCCTGAACAGTTTTTGCACCTCCAAAGGCTTCGCACTAGTTGCAACATCAAAATCTTTGGGATGTTTTCTGAGCAGTAAATCACGGATACCACCGCCAACCAGATAGGCCTCGTGTCCGGCGTGTTGTAGTACTTCAATTACTTTCAAGCTACCTTGGGATAAGTTCCTATGGTCGATTCCGTGGTATTCCTGAGTAATCACTTCTTTGTATACGTCGACGTGCTGAGGACCTTTCCTTTTAAATACCGAAAACAATAAAAAACTCCGTGTGACGTGTGCGTCGTATGATACCAGAGCCGGACAATAAAAAAGGGGCTTACGCCCCCTTTCATAATCGTACAGTTGTTATTGTTACATTTATTTGTACGCTAAAAATTACCTTTCAATGGGCAATCTCAGTTTCAAATCATAGTCCCTATAATTAAGGCCTCAGCTTTCGCTTTATTATTTTTTTGGCCTAAGAGAACAACTTTGCCCCCTTGAAACTCAGTTCTCACAGTGAACCGTAATCTCACACAGCTATGTTTTTATTTCTGTAGCTGTTACCGCTCTTTTTATTGGTCTTATCTCGAACGAGCGAGAAGTAAACCATTTCCCGAACAGATGAAATATTAGACCTAGGGATTAGATAATTTTTATGGCCCTATGTTACTGATAGTTATGACTTGCCAAAGACGGGTATTACATTCCATTCAAACTCATTTGGGCTTGGGGATGCGTAGTCGATTGCGGCGCTCCCAATTAATTTTTGGATTTATACCAAGCCGTCTAGAAAGCTCGGTTTCACTCATTTGATTTTGCTATAATAAAACGAAGTGTTGGAAGTAAACTTCTTACGACATTGTAGGCTGACTCTCTGGTAAGGGATGCCGTTCCCCTGCGCTAAATTCGGGCAGACTAGGAGCTGTCTTTGGATATTGCGGTCGGTGGCCTCAATTATTCGGACCTTTGCAGAGAACAACGGCCTATTGGATCACGTTATAAAGCTCTCTAACATTGCACGGCCATCTGTATTTCGATATTGCAGCGTTCGCAACGCAACTGGGTCGTATCTCGGGGTGCATCTCGTTATTTTTGACTTGCTCAAGAAATGCCTCCCCGAGAATTACACTATCGTTTCCGCAGTCTCTTAGCGGTGGACATGTCAGCTTGAAGACATTAAGACGGTAATACGAATCCGCCCTAAACTCACCTGTAGATATAATCTCCGGCAGATTACGATGTGTTGCAGCGGTTAGTCGGACATTTACATGGATTTGTTCGATACCGCCGATTCGTCGGATCGCATTATCCTCCAGGAACTGTAAAAGTCGCGATTGCGCAACTGTCGGGAGTTCGCCGATCTCGTCTAGGAAGAGACTCGATTGGTCAGCAGATTTGATGAGACCATAATAATCCTTCGTCGCGCTTGTTACTTCATCATTAACGCAACCAGATAGTTCGACGTCTATTTAGGGCCCGGGAATCGCCGCGCAGTTGACCGATATCATTTCAAGATCGATCTTTTGGGTTGGGAGTGGATTGATTTGGCGACCAATTTTTTGCTGGTACCCGAGTCACCATGAACGAAAATATTTGTATCAAGCAGCGCCACCCGGGAGACTTGTCGCTTTACTTTTAGCATGAGCTCGCAATGGCCGATCATTGGATCGGTTACAAATGCTGAGTAAGTTTTTGTGGCTCTCCCGACCGCTTTGACAAGGTCCGCTTGATCTACCGGTTTGGTGAAACAGTAAAATGCACCTTTGCGCATTCCTAAGACGCCGGTCTGCAAGGAACTCTGACTTACTAACAGAATAAGAGGCGTTTTTTTAATTACATAATTAGGTCGGTGCCCGATCCATCAGATAATCTATGTTCACATATTACGCAGTCGATTTTTGAGGTAATTGATTTGGCACCTTGGATAGCTTCACTTATGAAAACATTATGATTCTGTTGCTCAAGATTTATCTAAATCAATGTACGACGATTGTCACGTCCGTAATGAGAGGCAGTGCTACCACTATTATCCTTTTTCCGCTCAAGTGTATGGTTTTCTAAACGGAAAGGGTATGAGCTACTCCTGCTGTCCCGCAGATTGCTGCCGGCGTCGTGGCTGATTGGAAAAAAGTTAGCCAGGTAGATGCTGGGTCCTTGTCTGATGGCGTGTCTGTCAGTGATAACAGCTCCGCTAGTTTTGAGTAGGTTTTACAGGGAAATCTCCAGTCGACAGGACTTGCAAATGTTTGTTTTGACAGCTTGACACCATCACTGTCGACGAGGATGGGAAAGTGTCCATAGTTGGAGTTCACTAACCCCAAACGTTCTGAAATGAAGCACTGCATAGGTGTCGATTCCAAAAGGTCGACACCTCGAATGACGTCAGTAATTGAGTCGATATGCTCATCAACTGCACAGGCTAGTTGATAGGCAAATAATCCATCTCTTCTTTTTACAATGAAATCCCCGGGGCTATCTGTCATCTTTGGGCCTAGCAGTAAATCATATACGTTAGTGCTTAATTTCCTCGTAGAGATTCGGATAGCAGCATCTTTAAGAAAACCCTGCCCCAATCGGTGTGTGCAGTTACCTAAATAGGGGCCTTTAGGTAATGACTTACGAGAACACGTACAGCTATAGAGAATATTCTGGCGTTCTAATGTTTTTAGGGCATCTGCGTAGTCCGTAAGCCGGGTAGACTGGTAAACAACGGCCCTGTCTGACTCAAGTCCAAAAGCGCTGAGGCAATGAAGAATTTCATCTGAGTGTGACTGACTACAACGTTTTTCATCTAGGTCATCGATGCGAACTAACCACTGCCCGTTTTGTTGCTTTGCATGAAGAAAGCTTAAAAGAGCAGCGAAAATTGACCCAAGATGCAGTGAGCCGGTTGCTGATGGTGCGAATCGGCCACGGTAGACATTCAATTGTCAGGCACCTGTTTGTTTTTCGCGTAACTCATCGAGTGTTTTGCAGTCAACACATTGTGTTGCCGTGGGGCGTGCCTCTAATCGCCGCAAACCAATTTCAATTCCACAAGTTTCGCAGAATCCGTAGTCATCGCTCTCTATTGATTCGAGTGTTTTATCAATTTTCTTTATGAGCTTACGTTCACGATCACGGGTGCGCAATTCTAAGCTGAATTCTTCTTCCTGCGTTGCGCGATCTGCTGGGTCTGCAAAATTCGCTGCCTCTTCTTTCATATGGGATACAGTGCGATCTACTTCCTCCATCAGATTCTGCTTCCATTGTTCTAGAATCCTCACGAAGTGTCCACGCATAGCCTCGCTCATGTACTCTTCATCTTTCGATGATTGGTACGGCTCAATAAAGCCTAAAAGTGATTCTTTTTTATTCGTTGCCATCGTTGGCGAAACTCCACAATATAAAAAATCTGACGCGAAAAAATATCAGAACCTGATAGACAGTACCACTTTCTTTGATGGGGAGAATACATTGAGATCAACAAAAAGACCTGCCTTAGCAAACAGACTTCAAGCAATACCTCCATTTCATGTGATGGAAGTGGTCAGGATAGCTGAGCAGCTAGAGTCACAGGGAGTGGATGTTATCCATCTTGAGGTCGGCGAGCCTGACTTCCCGACATCAGCGTCGGTTGTTGATCGTGCATGTCGTGCTTTACGGACAGGAAAGACTCGATATACAGATGCTAGAGGGATTGAGCCTTTAAGGGATGCATTATCGAATTGGTATGCATCAAAAGGCTTAGATGTTCCCTCATACAGAATTCAAATTACTGTTGGAGCATCCGGGGGGCTTCTGTTGGCTTTTGCAGCCACCACCAATCCTGGTAATCGTGTACTCATGGCAGATCCTGCATACCCATGTAACCCAAGGTTTGTAGAAGCTGTCGGTGGCGACGTCCATTGGATAAAAACTGATGTTGCAACTCACTTTCAACCGACTCTGTCGCAACTTGAAGAAAAAGCGACAGACATTGATCGGACTTTGATACTAGCTCATCCAGCAAATCCAACAGGTCAGGCTGTTCCACGTGCACAGTTAGAGCAAATGAGTGAATGGTGTCAGCGCACTAATCGTCATTTGATTGTTGATGAGATTTATCAAAACTTATCATTTACCGATGCTTTGAAAAGCAGTCTCGCAATCTCTGAGCATCATTTTGTTGTTGGCAGTTTTTCAAAATACTTTAATATGACGGGTTGGCGGCTGGGTTGGCTTGTTATTCCTGAATATGCAGTCAAGGAAACACAGCGGCTGGCTCAACATTTATTCATCTGTGCCCCTTCATTCGCGCAAGAAGCAGCGCTTGCCTGTTTCGAGCATGATGCATTGCGAGATGCTGAGATGCATAGACTTGAACTTAAAAAGCGCCGTGATTTATTAATTCCTCGTTTGGAAGCAATGGGATTTAGTATTGCTGCGGAGCCCGATGGCGCTTTTTATGTTTTTGTTGACGGGGCACATATTGTAAAAGATAGCCACCAATTCTGCGCTGAATTAATTCGTAAAACTGGTGTTGCTATTACGCCAGGGGTCGATTTTTCTAGTAGTCTCCCCCCGACCTGGATTCGGATTGCCTACACGCAACCTGCAGATCGATTACTCGAGGCACTCGAGAGAATGGCACGCTTTATTCATGATTAATTATCACGATGCTCTTATCGAGGGACGTTTAATCGGTCGCTATAAACGATTTTTCGTAGATATTGATGTTGGTGGAGAGACCATAACCGCCCATTGCGCGAATACAGGCCGTATGACTGGGCTACTTTATGAGGGTTCAAGAGTCTGGTTTCGCAGGCAACCACCTGGACGGAAACTTGAGTTTTCCTGGGAATTGGTCGAGGTTCACACCGGCCTTGCCTGTATAAATACTTCACGAGTGAATGAACTGCTGGCTTCGACGGATCTCTCATTTTGGATTCCAGATGTCATGCTTGTTCGCCGTGAGCCCACAGTAGGAAAACATCGATTTGATCTTCAATTAAATCGTGGAGATCGATCTGTATATGTTGAGATCAAATCAGTCACATTCTGCGAAGATGAGGGATTGGGGTTATTTCCCGACGCTCCATCTCAACGTGCAATACAACATGTAAATCTGCTGGCTGATATGGCCACAAATGGACTGGAGACCCACTTGGTTTTTGTTGCGATGCATACAGGGATTCGCGAGGTTACGCCACATCGCGCGCTTGATCCAGCCTTTGCTGACGCGTGCCTGAAGGCTCGCGATTCGGGAGTTATTATGCACGCTTTTGGAACAGAGATTACGCCATCTAAAATTCAACTAGCTGATAAGATTTTTTTGCGGCTTGATTAAGAACTTTCACGTTCGACGGCCCGATATCCTATATCTGTGCGATATTCGGCGCGTTCAAAATGTACGCTTTTCAACCGCTCGTAAGCTTTTTCTTTAGCTTCTGTAACGCTGGATCCTAGGCCAGTTACACAAAGTACGCGGCCGCCTGATGTGACAGGTTGATCTCCCTTCATTGCAGTTCCTGCGTGGAATACCTTGGTGTCTTCAGTATCCTGACCGAGGCTGATTTCAGCTCCTTTCGGATAATCGCCAGGGTAGCCCGGTGCTACCA
>PBDH01000030.1 GCA_002717305.1 Gammaproteobacteria bacterium
TACATCAAAAACTTCCGCTCGGGTTGGCTTCGAATTAAATATCATTGACTCCATCATCTGTGTCGCGGTAATCACGGGACAATCTAACGCACGAGCACGGGCGATAATTTTCTTCTGGACACCAATCAAGCGGTCATCTCCAATCTCAACCCCCAAATCACCGCGCGCAACCATCACAGCGTCACTCGCTGATATCATGGCGTCTAAAACATCCTCTGATGCGACGGCTTCCGCGCGCTCAAACTTTGCAATCAGGTCAGCCTTTGATCCACGCTCTGCCAGCGCATCTCGCGCGTTATGAATATCTTCAGCATCACGAGGAAACGAAATCGCAACAAAATCGGCTTCGATCTCGGCTGCCATCTCCATATCCTGATAATCTTTATCCGTCAGCGCTCCGGCGGATAGCCCGCCGCCTTTTCTATTGATACCCTTGTTGTTTGATAAGATGCCCCCTGTGGCAACTTTTGTAACGATTCGCGAGCCATCTGTATCCAAAACGTTTAGAACAACGCGACCGTCATTTAGAAGCAGGATATCTCCGGGTCCGCAGTCATTAGGCAGTTCACGATAATCAAGACCAACTCTTGTCTCGTCGCCACGTTTTGGATCTAGGTCAGCATCCAATATAAACTTCGCTCCAACCTTTAGCGTCACCGATCCCTTCTGAAATTGTGCAATTCGAATTTTTGGCCCCTGAAGATCAGCGAGTATGGCGACTGTTCGACCGATCTTATTGGCAATCGCACGGACCTCCTTCGCACGCCTGCGGTGATCGTGAGGGGTCCCGTGCGAAAGGTTCAATCGACAAACATCAACACCAGCTACAAGCAAATTCTTCAATACACCTGGACGGTCTGAGGCCGGACCTAAGGTGGCAACTATTTTGGTGCGACGCATACCAAATATCCTTATCTAGAAGTTTCGATATCTTTGATTGTTGTAAGTTTAAAAAATTTTTATCACAACCCTGCAAATTCGGTCGTGGGCCTCAACCAAACCAAGGTACTTGGCGGGCTCACAAAGGTTTTGTATTGGTACGACAACCAGTGGGGATTTTCCAATAGGATGCTCGTCACGACTATATCTTGGATGACTCAAAATTCAACAAACCAATCTGCTGCATAGCTTTACAGTTTCAATCTTCGGGCGGAGACCGCCCCCCTTTTTGGCATGTATTTCGCTCTTACTATAGGAAAATGTAGATTCCGCACCAAATCGGCCCCCATTGAACCAAACTTGGGCGCGAACGGGTGTCATCAAATGAAAACGCACCATTATGGTGCAAATAATGGAGAGACTCTATGGAGCCAACGCTAACAGGCTTAGCTGAACGCATCGATCTGATCGTCGCCGGAACCGACACCTTTTTTCTTTTGCTAGGTGCTATTCTTGTACTCTTTATGCACGCCGGATTCGCGTTCTTGGAGGTCGGAACTGTCCGTCACAAGAATCAAGTCAATGCACTAGTCAAAATCTTAACTGACTTTGGCGCATCAACACTTGCATACTTCTTCGTTGGCTATCAGGTCGCTTACGCTACAGGTTTCCTAGTTGGCGCAGACCAAATGATGGACGGTAACGGCTTTGCACTTGTGAAATTCTTTTTCTTGGTCACGTTCGCCGCGGCCATACCCGCAATCATCTCAGGCGGTATCGCTGAGCGCGGAAATTTCTGGCCGATGATGCTTGCCAACGTTTCAATCGTAGCACTGATCTATCCACTCTTTGAGGGGATGATCTGGAATGGCAACTTCGGCTTCCAACAATGGATAGAAAGTGTTACCGGGTCAGGATTCCATGACTTTGCCGGATCTGTGGTTGTGCACAGCATGGGTGGATGGCTCGCATTTGTGGGAATTATTTTCCTTGGATCACGAGCGGGGCGCGTTCGTGACGGGAAAGTAATTTCCTTCGCACCAAGTTCCATCCCGTTCCTCGCTCTCGGCGCCTGGATTTTAACTGTGGGATGGTTCGGCTTCAACGTAATGAGTGCGCAGGCGGTCGAGGGCATCAGCGGGTTGGTGGCAGTCAATTCACTGATGGCTATGGTTGGTGGAACCCTTGCAGCATTGATTGTTGGAAAAAATGATCCTGGCTTCATCCATAACGGTCCACTCGCTGGACTCGTTGCGGTCTGCGCCGGCTCAGATGTTTTCCACCCACTCGGAGCTCTGGCGACAGGACTAGTGGCTGGAGGCATTTTTGTGTGGCTGTTCGTTTGGTGCTCTACCCAAAAGAAAATCGATGATGTTCTAGGGGTTTGGGCACTTCACGGTGTCTGCGGTTCTTGGGGTGGATTAGCGTGCGGAATCTTTGGTACGGCCGCTTTTGGTGGATTAGGAGGTGTCTCGTTTACGGCTCAACTTATCGGTACGATCACGGGCGTTATTATCGCAGTGTTCGGGGGCTTGACAGTCTACGGACTAATAAGCTACACGCTAGGAATTCGATTATCTGAAGAGGAGGAGTTCGACGGGGCGGATTTATCGATTCACCGCATCAAAGCAAATCCAGAAGTCTGAATCCGGCTAGGCACTGCGAAAACAGTGCCTATTGGGCTACTTGTTGGAAGACGCGAAAGGCCTCACGAACCAAACCATCGGTAAGTAGTCGCACAATAAAGGCTTTAAGGCACATTATTCATTTCGTGTCAGTTTCAAATGAAATTTTGTTAAGTCAAGACTTGGACCGTGGAAGAGGTTTTTTGCTCTTCTTGACTTTAGACCGTAGTGTCCAATAGTTGATCTTCTTTTAAGCCAAGCAGATCATCAGACGTCTGGTAACCTAGTTGAGCGTATAAATTGTCAATAATTTCCTGGATCGCCTTAACCGCACTTTCATCCTTCGGATTGTCCGCGAGTACACCGCCTTGGGTTAGAAGCTGACCTATCACATCCTGTGGAAGCCAGGAGTTTACTGCCCCTCTAAGCGTTCGAATTGTCGTATCAGAATCAAGTGTGAGTTCACCCTGTTTTGCCCTCTCCAGCACCTCAAGGATATGCTTGCGAACAATCAACTCAAAACGTTTTCTCGCATCATCTGAAAAGATGATGTCCTGATGCCGCTCACCGACCATAGCGTAAAATAATTCTTCACCCTCCAGATCATTGAAGATGTCATCACTCGATTCAGAAGTACTTTTTTTGAAAACGCTCTCATCGGCTACCTTGGCAGACGCCATTTGGCGCTTCTTAACCTCGATTCGCACGACTCTTTGATTCAATTGATAGAGACCAAAAATCAAAAATGCTGTTGTAAATATCGCTGTGATAAGCAGTAACCCTTGCATGAAAGCCAAATTCCTATAGTTGAAACCTCACTTGTCTTGATTCTAGTATCGACATATACACTAGAATCTTTGGTCATCTCGCTTCAAAGCATCGAGTGTAACCAGAGATCAAGAGTCCGTTTAAGCCAAGACGACTGCTTTTGGTAATATCTGACTAATCCGGTTCCATGACTATCGATCTGCATTGCACCCGGTAATTCAGTCATATGCCCGGCGCGCGCTAACCAAGTATTCATCATTTTTCGATACATTTCTGGATGAAACTGCGTAGCAAAAGCATGTCGGCCCACCATGTAAGCCTGCTCTCGGAAAGTCCCCATTGCCCCCCCAAACGCTAGCCTTGCAGCGGCATCTGGTAACTCAAACCCTTCCCTGTGCCACTGGTAAACATGCGTTAATCTGCCGAAGATTCTCTTACCGTGGCCCACTGGGTTAATCGGATACCAACCAACCTCGACCTGATTTTCAGGATGGCTATATACCTCTGATCCAAGAACTCGAGCCATTAGTTGAGCCCCTAGACAGATCCCCCACACCGGCCGATCCATATGCATCCATCGCTCAATAGCCTTGAGCTCTTTGGAAATTCCAGGTAGATGGTCGTCATTGGCGCTCATGGGTCCGCCAAATACGATCATTCCATCGAACCGACAAATCTGTCGCGGCATACTTTGGCCAATAAGAGGACGTACTACCTGAACCCGGTGGCCAAGCTGCCTCAAGGCGACTCCGACCTGCCCCGTAGTCGAGTGCGCCTGATGTAATACGCACAAAATATGACGACTCATACGACTCCGACTGAACGAAAGGTAAGGTTCATTCTTCCACCAACTATTTTTTTGGTCTTTACCAACGCGTGCTCCCAATAGACTTGTGTAGTTCCGTACATGACTAACAGATCACCATGTCCTAAATCAAAGGTAACTGGAGATATCGCTTTACTAATCCTGGATTTCAGACGGAAGCGGCGGGGTTCGCCCAAGGATAAAGAGACAACTACAGGATGCCTACCAAGCTCTGGTTCATTATCTCGGTGCCAACCCATGGAGTCGGTACCCGACCGATAGTAATTCAATAAACAGTGGTTCAAACCGTGTTGCGTCCGAATCTCGTGATGGGCTAGTAGGTGATGCAACGCATCTCGGATGTTGGCTAAACTTGTTGGCCACGGTCTCGGCAGTAGTTCGCGGTTGGAGTAAGTGTAAGGTATATCACCGCACCAGGTAGTGATTCGAGGCTCATCAATTGTCCGACCGAACAGTCGGATTGCGCCTTGAGACCAATCAAGGCTATTACGCAACTCGATCGCTAAATCATCACTACCTTGTCGTGACAACCAATTAGGTACGACCAGAACAGACAGACCTGGTCGGATAAGAAGTGTATTTTTTGATTGCACACTAACGTCCGCATATCACCGGGATTATTATGATACGGGAATCGTTAAAATATGTTTGATCCGATTTACGAGTTTGAAGACTCTGACTCGTCGACAAGCTCACTACGATCGATTAGTAACTCTTCTCTAAGCACCGGTACATCTCGAGGGGCATCAACCCCAACACAAATCTGCTGCGTTCCTTTGATTTTCACTACAGTGATACGGATGTCATCGCCAATACGAATCGATTCATCCACGCGTCGTGTCAGTACAAGCATATCCCACCTCACTCCTTTGAAAATTTTCATCCATGAAACGCGATTTCTCCATCTCGCGGGTACGCGTTTCTATAATCAGTCGAGAAAGAATGACACATAATTCACTTGATAGCTGAATTTTTAAAGAAAAATAATGGGCTCCTTGTCCTACAATATTTTGTAAGTTAATTACAGATTTTCGAATCGTGACACTTGAACCAGACAAATTTGAGGAGCAATCAAATTATGGATTTCCGCCTGAACTAAAAGCTTTCTTTAACTTTAACGTAATGAGGTTATTATTTTTTTCTAATCAAGCCGGTTGCGGATAGAAGATGCAAAAGACGATCCCTGTGTGGGATATCTGGGTACGGCTCGGCCATTGGTTAATTGTAGTGGGGGTTTTTTTCCAGCAGATCTCTGGGGGAGATGCGGAATACATCGATGCACATGCCACGGTTGGGATATTGCTTGCGGGTTGGGTTCTTTTCCGGATCCTCTGGGGTATCATTGGTCCAAAATATGCGCGTTTTTCGAGCTTTCCGCCCCCAAATCCAACGCGCGCGTCGAAAAGTTTAAAAAGGGTCCTAGTACGTCAACCCGAAAAAGTTCCGGGTCATTCCGCGATTGGCGGAGTGGCAGTTTATCTTTTGTTGACGCTAATAGTGCTTACCGCGCTAACCGGTATGTCGTCTTCGGATGATATTCTATTTGATGGACCGCTTGCGTCATTATTACCGGCAGCCACGGTAGGTCTCGCAAGTACCTTACACCCAATCTTAAGTGATCTCTTGCTCATTATTGTTGGTATCCACCTCATTGCCATAACTTGGCACGTCACCGTAATGAAGGAGCCACTAATTCGAGGGATGCTTACCGGCAGGAAACCTGCGTTTGATCAGGAACCCGGCAGTCCCCACGCTTTTTCCCGCGTCATATTTATGAGAGGTCTCATATCCTCGCTAATAATACTCGGCCTCACCTACGGAATTCTTGGAATCTATCTAGGATGGTGAGTCATCTATAAATCGGGGCCGATAGAAAAGTAATACGTCGAAAAAATCTACCATCGTCTAACCATTACCAATCGCCTTTTTAAATCCACAGATAATCCTTCCATGAAGAGGTCAAATATGGTGCGATTTTCATTAAAAGCACAAGTTTGGCCAATTACTAGGTACCTCTATCGAGCTTCTTTGTTAAAATCTCGATCGAATACTTACTGATGAGGGATTCGAGTGCACTCTGGGGAACGTTGGCTTTTTAATTTGGCCGCCTTTGTGGTGGTCATAGCAGGCATTAAGTCGGCTAGCGCGATTATCGTGACCTTGCTCGTCGCATTGTTCGTGGCGCTAATCTCGGCTCCACTATCAATCGGTCTCAAGAACCGCGGTGTCCCAAATGTCGTCTCGGTAATAATCGTATTGGTTCTTCTTCTATCGATCGTCGCTGGATTTAGTGCTGTTATTGGCGGATCAGTAAACGCATTTAGTGCGGCAGCACCTATTTATGAAGCTCGCCTGAATGACCAACTTGAATCATTTTGGGTTATTGCTGCCAATTACGACGTCCCCATCGATGCGAACCAGCTACGTCAAACCCTTAACACAACGGGTGTCTTTACGCTTCTATCGAATTTGTTGACTGCCTTGGGCGCCCTCCTGACCAATGGTTTTCTTATTCTATTGATTGTCGTCTTCATTTTAATGGAAGCCGCATCGATGCCACAAAAAGCTCGTGTTGCGTTTGAGCGAGGAGAACATGAGCCATTTGGTGCGTTCACACAGTTTATGGGACACTTAAATCAATATTTGCTGATAAAAACGCTCATAGGTCTGATAACAGGGGTAGCGGTTACTGGATTTCTTTTATCGGAAGGAGTGGATTTCCCGTTCGTTTTAGGCCTCGTAGCATTCCTTTTGAACTATATCCCAACTCTTGGCTCAATATTAGCAGGCGTCCCAGCAGTGATCTTAGCCTTCCTTGAATTTGGAATTGGTTCAGCTGGCCTCACAACCCTAGTATATCTGGGCGTCAACATTGGGCTCGGTCAAATTATCGAACCCCGCCTGCAGGGTCAGGGTCTCGGACTTTCACCCATGGTTGTTTTCCTGTCCCTCGTATTCTGGGGCTGGTTACTCGGAATCGTAGGCATCCTACTGGCTATTCCTCTCACTATGACAGCTAAATTAGCTTTCGAAGAGTCTCCCAAGTATCGTTGGTTAGCTGTCCTTCTAGGTCCAGAAAGGCCAGTGAAAAACCCGTAGCTACAAATCATTGTCTCCCATCCGATGGCTGACGCTTTTGTGTCGAGAACGAGAAACCAGACACAAAATATAATTATCAAACTTGCTGCGCTCGTTAGGATCCGTCGAACAGAGACGTGCTCTCATATATGCGTGTTTGGCGTGCCCCTAATTTGACCAAATCAACCTCTAAAGTGCCACTTTTTTTCAAAAAAGGCATTGTGATGCAAAAAAAGTCACGTTAGCTTAGCGCAGAGCCGCCGATGGACCAATAATTTTGAATGTACTCGAGGCACTCCTATTCGATAACCTAAATGCACCAAACCTGTGCACAATATCCACAATAAAGTGTTGCCGTCCGAAACAAGTCTGCTTGCGCCCCATACGTCCAAATACTGATACCGAAACACGCGGTTATTTGAAATTTTTTGTTAACCCACTGAAAATACTGACAATTAATATTAATGCAGCATTCTTTTAAATTTTAGAAAACTCGATGGTAACAAACACTTCAAATACTTAGAGTGGTAACAAAAAATAAATCCCCATAGTTATCCACAGCTGCTGTGGGCACCATATTTAGCAAACCGTTACCAATTTCCTGCGTTTTTTTTCAACTTGCTGTATCGTCCCAGCATGAATTCAAAGCGATCTAGGCAGCTTAGGTCTCCCTTCATAAAGGGAATGCGAGCAATGCTCCCATTTTTACCAGGAATCGTTCCCTTCGGGGTTGTTGCCGGTTTTACTCCTGTATCGTTCGGATTTACTTGGATCGATTCTTGGCTTGGCTCCCTCCTCATGTTCGCAGGAGCAGCTCAGCTAGCGACATACCAATTGATAAATGAAGACGCGTCTATTTGGATCATTTTGCTGACGGTCACCGCAATCAATCTTCGCTACGTCCTATATAGCGCCTCGATAGCACCTCATCTGGCGGACGCGAATCGGTTAACAAGATTACTGGCAGGGTATGGGTTGAGTGATCAAATTTATCCCATTTGCCACAGTGACTATCGAACTCATGAATGGGGATTAGACGAGCGTGTCGCATATTATACCGGAGGAACTTTGCTACTTTGGGTACTCTGGCAAGCATGCACCCTTATTGGCGCTTTTGCCGGTCAAATTATCCCAGTGTTTTGGTCTCTCGAATTTATTATCCCTTTGACATTTTTGACACTAGCACTCCAAACCTTGAAAACGATGGCCCATCGAGTTACCGCTATCTCAGGCGCCTTAGTGTCCTTCGTCGGGTTAGACCTACCCTACAGTCTAGGCCTGATTCTTGGCGCTATTTCGGGGGTCTGTTTCGGAGTTTTATACCAAAGAGCGACCCGATGACGCTCGATTTCTTGTTTGTCGTAGGGCTGGCAGGGATTATTACGCTCGGCCTTAAAAGCTCTTTTATCGAGGGACAAACCTACTTTACGCTTCCGTCGTGGCTTGTCACGGCATTAGAGTTTGTGCCTCCTGCGGTGCTTTGCTCTCTTATTGTCCCAAATATCTTTAAGGGAGACCCAGGGCTCGTTCAAGAATTCGGACAGGTAGCCGTCGACCCTAAACCAATCGCTGCGATTCTTGCGGCCGTCGCATTCTTTGCTACAAAGCGAACCATCCCTACTATAGTCACCGGAATGATGTCTCTCTATCTCGTTTATTGGCTTCAGATCTAAGCTGAGTAAAACGGAGGTACCCGATGAATGCAAACGACCGCTCTATATGGAACCTACTGTCGTGGAATACATCACGCCTTTATGATCGCGGCAATTGTAGGGCCCGGGCACCTATTTACCGTGGGCAGTTAATTTTCTTCGTTGAGTGAGACGCATTCTAGATTAAGAACCAGCCAAAACATTTGTTTGCGGCTTGCTCGCTTCATTTAGTAGACAAGATTACGTCCCAAGTAAAAATAATGTCTCCCGATACCCTATTAGAAAGCAACAAAATGATCGACAAGCAAAAATAGAAATAACCACATTATGTAGCGTATTGAATACCAAAATAGGTACAAAGCATCTTGTGGATCTTTTGAATCCGAATACTTCTGGAGAAGCATTAAGAACCTTACGTTGATAACTGTAATGCCTGCTAAATAAAAGACACCGCTCATACCGCTCAGGTAGGGCAAGAGCGTTACCAAGATCATTAAAATAGTGTAAAGCAGCATTTGCAATCGTGTGTATTCATCGCCATGCGTCACAGGCAACATAGGGATATCTGCGTTGGCGTAATCTTCTTTTTTGGCAATGCACAACGCCCAAAAATGTGGAGGCGTCCAAGCAAAGATAATAGCTACCAACAACAATGCGTATGGATCTATCGTATTGGTCACAGCAACCCAACCAAGTAACGGCGGCGATGCACCAGCAATACCACCAATCACGATGTTTTGGGGCGTCGCTCGTTTAAGATATAGAGTATAAACAACGGCGTAGGCAATAATTGACGTAAAGGTCAATACCGCAGTCAATAAATTAGCCACGATGACCAACGTACCAAGCCCTGTTATGCCGAGTACGAACGCGAATAGCAGCGCATTAGTTGGCGATATCTTTCCATCAGAGACAGGTCGATGTTTGGTCCTGCTCATCATTGCATCTATTCGCCGATCGACGACATGGTTTACAGCCGCTGCCGCTGAGGCAGCGAGACCGATTCCGCCATTTGCGAGGATAAATAGCTCGATGCTCGGTAATACCGGGCTTGCTAGCAACATTCCAACCATCGAGGTCAGAACAAGGACCGCAACCACTCGTGGCTTGGTTAATGTAAGATAATCTCTCCAGGAGGGGCTCGTTGATCCGACATTAAGCGTGTCTGACATTGCCATAAATAGCATCCTCCTGCTCCACAGCCGTAGCGTACGCAATCGACCACGCTGAAAACAATAATAAAACACCAAGCGCATGATGAATAAATGCAAGGCTATCTGGAACCGCGTAAACGACATTGGCGTAACCGAATACTATTTGTACGATAACCAACCCTATGAAATGGTAGGCTTGGCGTAACCTAAGCACCTTGCCTCTGACGTAAAACGTTAGCAACATAATCCAATATCCTAGCACAACGAATGCACCGGCCCGGTGAACCATCTGAATTGCTGCCCTTGCACCATGTTCCAATCGACCGCCCTCATAATTTAGACCTACTTCGGGAAAAAAGTTGAACCCACTCTGAAAATCGTATTGAACCTCGGTCCCCATGGAACATCCCAATACGGACGGACAGGCCCAACCCGCGTAATTCGTAGAGACCCACCCGCCTAGTAAGATTTGTATAAACAACAAACCGACACCCACCAAGACTGGCCCTCGTATTTTGATTAGACTGGTCTCACCATTTACCAGTCGCTTAAGGCGATGCCTCAAATACATCAGAGTAGACACAATTATAAGTCCACCCATTAAATGCAATGTGACAATATTCGGAACGAGCTTCAATGTTACGGTGAAAGCCCCAAAAGCGCCCTGAACAATTACAAGCCCCAAAACCGTCAGTGAAAGTAAAAACGGATAATTGGGTGTCCTCGCTTTTTCACGGTATCCAACAAAGGCCAGTGCCACAATTAAAAGACCCAAGATTCCCGCAATGTAACGGTGAATCATCTCAATCCAACCTTTGTGAGCGGCGACATGAATCTCTGGATAGCGCTCTTGAAGATACGTGAGCATTTCAGTATCTGTCGTCATAACCATTTCACCAAAGCAACCTGGCCAGTCTGGACAACCAAGACCCGAGTCGGTGATACGCGTAAAACCACCCATTAACACAACTTCAACAGCCAAAAATAACGCGATTGTGGCTAATTTTAATGGAAGATTATTGGCCATTATCCCACCTTCGATAATTTCAAAAGCTTTTTCAAATCTCGGAGGATCAAGGTTGGATTGATCCCGGGTTCGAAACGTAAAACAACATTACCCAACGGATCAATGATCCAAATCGATGGCGCAGTCATCGTTAGGTTATCCGCTTGAATCTCCTTCACAGCCACGCGATCCTTTTCTCGACCCAGTGCGATGTGAAAGTTATCCAGTCCCTCACTAAACGAAGCACAAGGCAAACAATTCTCCGTAGACGAGAGAACCACCTGCCATTTAGCCGGATCACCAGGTGCCGGAAGCCCTATATCGAAATATTGAGTCCCGCTTTCAGCAAGCATACCGTGATGCGTTCGCCCTTTGGGTAATCCGATTTGCCCGAAATACATCGTGAGCGCCGCAAGGACTGGAACAACTGCAATAGCCCAGACTAACCAAAATATGGTTCTATTACCCACGAATTAGTCCTCGCTTCAATATATATCCTGCCATTCCACCAAGTACGGCTGCCATCAAGAACCATTGCACCGCGTAGCCATAGTGCGTTGCGGGCCCAAGTCGTGGCGATGGGCCAGCCGCGTTGCGAGATAAAAGACCATCCGCTAAAACGACTCCTGACAGAAAATCTTCGTTCAGAATGTCAGTCAAAGACTGTACCCGCCAATTATTCGCTATCCTCTCAGGCTGCGATGCAGCCATGAGATAACTCTCAGTCACCGGAATCCAAAGGCCCGATAGAACAAAACGCTCTGGTACTTCAACTATCGGTAATTCACTTCTAAGTTTCTTCCCTGGAACCCATCCTAAATTGACCAAAAATCGGATGGCTCCGTCGATACTCGTGACCTCAGTAAACACCTCATAGCCCGCAACTCGCGCTTGAATACGGTTATCCAAAAATACCAACGGTTCAGATACGTCACGTGATACAGGCAGCCGAACCCTATACGAGCCTTTATTCGTTTGGGCCTCCAAGATTTCAGAGCTCGTGGATAGTAACGCCTCTCCAACCCTCAATTCTTGAATTAAATTCTCTTTTTGATACGCACGATCAAGCTGCCAAAAACCTGCTTTGACACACAAACCAATAACTGGAATGACAACTATCAAAAACCACCATTTCTTTGTGAGCCACATTGTGGTTTCCTGCATACTATCAATAACGTGAGATGAACCATGTTCAAACTATTAATTGTGATTTTATTCCTGGCCGTCGTTGGCGTCTTATTTTCAGGCCTTTATTTCCTGATGAAAGACCCATCCGATAAGAACCGTGTCGTAAGTGCACTCGCTTGGCGCGTCGGGTTAGCCGCTGTCCTGATAGCCATGGTAGGAATCGGTATTGCTACCGGTCTACTCGAGCCACATGGGATCGGTGGTTAAAGAATATAGACAAAAATAAAGAGTCCAACCCAAACCACATCGACGAAGTGCCAATACCAGGCAACCGCTTCAAATGCGAAATGCTTTTCTGGTGAGAACGCACCATCAAAACAACGCATAAGCATCACGAATATCATGGTCGTACCAAGCATCACATGAAACCCATGAAAACCAGTTAACATAAAAAACGTGGCGCCATAGATTCCGGAATTTAGGGTTAAGCCGAGCTCAGTGTAGGCCTCGTGATACTCCACGGCCTGAAAATATAAAAACACAACGGCCAAAACGATTGTAGCCGCAAGCCAGGCCTCTAACGCCTGCCTTTTTTGCTCTTTCAAAGCATGATGAGCAAACGTGATCGTAACACTCGAAGTGATTAGCAATGCAGTGTTTACCAAAGGCAGATGCCAAGGATCAATCACTGCGTCCGCGCCCGGGAATTGTTTCATATCTGGAGTCTGCAACAAAGGCCAAGTCGCACTAAAGCCTTCCCATAACATATTGGTGACGCCTTTAGCGCCCTCGCCCCCGATCCACGGCACTGAGAATGTTCGGACATAGAAAAGGGCACCAAAGAACGCTGCGAAGAACATTACTTCGGAGAATATGAACCACAACATTCCCTGACGGTAAGACCGGTCAAGCTGTTCGCTGTGTAACCCCTCAGCTTCCTCCCTAATCTGATCTTTAAACCACCCAAAGATCACATAAAAAAGCACGAGGAAGCCACTTCCAAGAATCCACGGTCCGATTGAGTCACGATCGGCGGTCATAGATGTGATCGTCATGGCAGCCCCGTAAGCTAAAAGCCCAAGCGCAACTGATGCCAATATCGGCCACTTACTCTGTTCTGGGACGTAATATGTCGAACCACTCATAAGCTCACCCGTCCTTTATCCTTGCTGGGTTTTACCTGCGTTATCTTCTGTTCGCTAGTCAAATCATAGAGTGCGTACGATAATGTAATTGTCGAAATATACTCTGGCAGCTCTGGATCAACCACGAAAAGTAAAGGCATTTCCGTGTCAGCTCCTGCCTCAAGAGGCTGACGCTCAAAACAAAAACAGTTCACCTTATGCAAGTAGGGTGCGGCTTCAGAAGGGGTTACCGAAGGAACCGCTTGCGCTACCATCCATTTACTAGTCGGATTCTTTGCGTAGAATACGGTTTGCCTATCTTCCCCTGGCGACACTCGGATCGACCGCTCTGTCGGTTCAAAGCTCCAAGGCATATTCGCTGGGTTCACGGTAATGAACTGAACCTTCACTGTCCTAGATCCGTCTACAACAGCAATTTGTGTAGGTCCTTGGTTGAAATTTTTTCCGTTCAATCCAGTGATATCACAAAGTACGTCGTATAACGGAACCAATGCAAAACCAAAACCAAACATCACTACAGCGGCTGTTGCCAGCCGAACTGCAAGACGCTTCGTCTGCTTCTCGTTCTGCACTGCCATAACTTACTTTACCTCCGGGGGAGTCGAGAATGTGTGATACGGGGCCGGGGACGGGAGTGTCCACTCCAACCCTTGTGCGCCCTCCCAGACTTGAGCCGTCGCCTTCTCGCCAACGCGCACATTCTGGATCACGTTGTAGATAAACACCAACTGCGAGAACCCAAAGATAAAGGCACCCACCGAGGCCATGCTATTGAAGTCGGCAAACTGTAAAGCATAATCAGGTATCCGACGCGGCATACCCGCCAAACCAACAAAATGCATTGGGAAAAAAGTAATATTCACGCCCACGAATGACAACCAAAAATGTATCTTACCCATCGTCTCGTTTAGCTGATGACCCGTCCACTTAGGTAGCCAATAATAAGTCGCCGCCATTATGGAAAATATTGCACCTGGCACTAATACATAATGGAAGTGGGCTACCACGAAATAAGTGTCATGATACTGGAAGTCGGCAGGAGCAATCGCGAGCATTAGGCCCGAGAAACCACCAATGGTGAACAAGACAACAAATGCCAACGCGAAAAGCATAGGCGTCTCGAACGTCAACGAGCCCCGAAACATTGTCGCGACCCAGTTGAATACCTTAACCCCAGTGGGAACTGCGATCAGCATCGTAGCGAACATAAAGAACACCTCACCAACCAGGGGCATTCCGACGGTAAACATATGGTGAGCCCAGACAACAAAGGATAACAGGGCGATCGACGCTACGGCATACACCATCGACGCATAGCCGAACAACCTCTTGCGCGCGAAGGTCGGAATGATCTCACTAATAATACCGAACGCTGGCAGGATCATAATGTAAACTTCGGGGTGGCCAAAGAACCAGAAAACATGCTGAAACAAGACCGGATCACCGCCACCAGCTGCGTTGAAAAAAGACGTTCCAAAATGGATGTCCATCAACATCATAGTAACCACACCAGCCAGCACCGGCATCACAGCGATCAACAGGAACGCAGTAATCAGCCAGGTCCACACGAAGAGTGGCATCTTAAGTAACGTCATGCCGGGGGCACGCATATTCAAAATGGTTGCGATGATATTAATCGCACCCATGATAGATGAGGCACCCATGATGTGCACACCGAATATAAAGAATGTGACAGATTCAGGGGCGTAGGTAGTCGACAGTGGTGCGTAGAACGTCCAGCCAAAGTTAGGCGCACCACCTGGCATAAACAACGATGACAACAATATTAAAAATGCGAACGGAAGAATCCAAAAACTCCAATTATTCATTCGCGGCAACGCCATATCTGGAGCACCAACCTGCATTGGGATCATCCAGTTGGCCAAACCTACAAAGGCTGGCATGACAGCGCCGAAAACCATAATGAGTCCATGCATGGTAGTCATCTGATTGAAGAAATTTGGCTCGACCAATTGCAGGCCGGGCTGGAACAGTTCAGCGCGAATGATCAACGCCATGGTTCCGCCGATCATGAACATACACAAACTGAAAATGAGATACATCGAGCCGATGTCTTTATGATTCGTTGTATACAACCAGCGCCCTAAACCCTTCGCAGGGCCATGGTGGTGTGGATCTTCATCCTTTACGTGCGGTAGATCTACGTCAACTGTAGCCATAATGATACCCCTTTATTTCTGGATCGCGCTCGGTTGGATAAAATCACCCACCGAGTTACCAAGCGCGTTTCGTTGATAAGTAACCACAGCCGCGATATCGACAGCTGATAACTGTTCTTTAAATGCCTGCATTGCCGTTCCTGACTTACCATTCACTATAATGTCTATATGCGTATCCATCTCGCCCGTGGCAATGGTACTCCCCGTGATGGCCGGGAATGCCCCTGGGATCCCTTGGCCATTCGGCTGGTGACATCCAGCACAGGCCATTTTGTAGACGCCCTCACCCTGTGCAATCAATTCATCCATTGAAAACTCTTTTGAAGCTTCACCGGCCATTGCAAGTTTAATCGCTTTCTGATCAGCGACCCACTGCTCATAGTCGGCTTCGGCCTTAACCTCAACAACGACCGGCATAAAGCCATGTTCTTTTCCGCACAACTCGGTGCACTGACCGCGGTATACACCGGGCTGTTCGACCTTGACCCAAGACTCGTTAATA
This sequence comes from Gammaproteobacteria bacterium, assembly GCA_002717305.1. Lineage (GTDB taxonomy): Bacteria > Pseudomonadota > Gammaproteobacteria > Pseudomonadales > Litorivicinaceae > HIMB30. The sequence goes on from PBDH01000030.1 coordinate 15,944, forward strand.
AATCCGGGGATAGCGTCTTTCTTAACTGCAAAGTTTGGGACCCACCATGAGTGGATCACGTCGTTCGAGGTGATCAGAAACCGCACTTTTTTATTTGCTGGTATCACGAGCGGGTTATCGACTTCTAGAAGGTAGTTCGGATTTTTCGAGGCCTCGTTCGCGATCTCTTCACGAGGTGTTGCGAGGTTCGAAAAATAGTCAATATCTTCGTCAAGATATTGATACCGCCACTTCCACTGATAACCGGTAACTTGGATCTCCACGTCCGCTTCTGATGTATCGTACATGTCCATGAGGGTTGCGGTTGCTGGAATTGCCATGGCGATAAGTATGATCGAAGGGATAACGGTCCACACGACCTCAACTGTCGTATTCTCATGCCAGTGCTCCGATACAGCTCCCTTCGATTTCCTAAACTTAAAAATTGAGTAGAACATCACGCCGAAAACAGCGACACCGATCACAACACAAATCCAAAAAATCAACATGTGCAGATCGAAGATTTCCCGAGACAGGGCTGTCACGCCTTCATTCATATTAATTTGCCAGTCTGCCCAGGCTGGCGCTGACACTAGCGATAGAGCCAAAGTTAGTGCTTTGGTCATTCGCATACCTCCTACGTAATTCAATACGGCGGTTAACAAAACTTTAAAAACTACAATTGATCATTACTTGGTGTGCACTCCAGCACATATCGAGGTCAAAATTCATCCGGAACTCGAGCTAATATTCAGCCGCTATATTGTACATAAATCATTACCACTTGGACAAGTCCGTAAATTCCAGCGAGAAAAATAATCGTCATCAAAATTCCCGCTATCACAAATACAGTAGCGCTACCACGCTCAGAGTCGTATCGCCAGTTTCTAGCGGACTGAACTCCTATGAAAGCGCAGATCACACTTGCTAGCGCTTTAAAACACCTACCGATCATCGGCCTATGTCGCTGGATTCAAAGTAATTGTGACCTCAGACGCTACCCTCAACGGTTTTTATAGCACAACTCGTAGTCGAAGAATGGTTATATCTAATGATCGCGCTCTTTTGCATTTTGGTCGCAAGAGAGCTCGATTAACACATGACTGATTACTAGTTCTACGTCAAAAAATCTTAGTAGGTAAAGGTCCATCAAATCCTCGGCCTCTCATAACCGCTTCAATTGTTTTTAAGAACCTTGGCTATCTCGGCTCATGACAGTCTTGGTGAATTTCGAATTTTCTATAAAAATCGGGATCATCTTCCGGACCGATATACAACGTCACATCCGCAAGGCCAGCAACATCGATTCCCTGTCGAGCTGGTAAGCCAGGATCCGATTTGAAAGTCTTCTGATGTTGACCTGAGAGAATTGACTGGCGCGTGTAACTCATTCGAATCTTGACTACCCTAAGTGTGGGATCGAATTTGATAAACATCACGAAAGACCGAACTGCTGTGGATCAACGTTGGGAGGGCTTCAACTTGCAAATAGGATTAGATATTTTAAGTTAATTCCGGTCTCACCTCCCAAAAAAATGTTGTTGTGATTTTGGTGCGAAATTGAGCAATAAAAAGAGTGGCAGAGAACCTAAAAACACGTAGATCAAAAATAATTGCGTGCTCTAGAAATCGAATTGTATAGTTTTCATAGATCCCTTTGGCCAACAAAATCCGCCTCAGGAATAGGTGTCGCAAGCGTGTGAATCCGGTCGTGTCCGTAAGGAAGGTCTGCATTAGACTATACTTCGCTGCCAAGATTACCAGCACATCGGTATTAAGATCTGAAAGAGAATGAACACCATCCGCGACCTGGGCGTGACTCTGATTAGTGAGGCCTATCACGATTTTATATACGCCGAGTGACCCGTCGACCACGGCTCCAATCGTTATAACCCGGGTCATAATCTGGGCACTCGTTTTCGTCTCAGCGGACATTAACCAGTCACCCTTTCTACAAACCAATAGACCCCGACCAGACCAATGATCGCCGAAATCGGCACAGCTACTCGCCCTCGGTACCAGGGAAATCTCATAACCCAGATACCTACCGAGAGATAGGCCGCCAAGATAACCGCTAGTTGTCCAATTTCGACCCCTCCGTTAAATGCCAGAAGACCCACCAAAAAATCACGTTCGGGTAACCCAAGTTCGGTCAAGACTCCAGCGAAGCCCAGCCCGTGCAATAAGCCGAAAAAAAACACAACCAGTGTACGCGATGTGTTCACCCGGTGGTGCCATATGTTTTCCACAGCGATGTATACAATAGAGGCGGCAATCAGTGGTTCAACAACCGACGCTGGAAGCCTCAGTACCCCGTAGAGACCGAGTGCCAGGGTCACCGAATGCGCCACGGTGAAGGCCGTCACTTGAATAAGTAAATCGATGAAACGTTTAGAAATTAGGGCCAAACCCAAAATAAAAATAATGTGGTCGAGACCTTTCGGTATGATGTGTGTAAAACCTAGTACCAAGTACTCGGCCACAAGCGCCCCCACAGAACGTTCGACAGCTCGGTCGAGTAATAGGGCGTCTGACGTACGGCCGCTTCTCACAAACTGGACTACCGGGTCAGCATTCTCCAGAAA
>PBDH01000039.1 GCA_002717305.1 Gammaproteobacteria bacterium
CATAAAAAGTAGTGAAAGGCACAATCAAATACGTGTATACTCCACGGCCGTTTTTATAACAGTCTCCCTAGGTCAGTTGATGGCAGAAAAATCGTTAGATCACGAGCTTACACAAACCGAACAGCGTCAATCACGACTGAAAGACCTGATCGCCAAAGGTAAGGAACAGGGATACCTGACCTACGCTGAAGTCAACGATCACCTTCCAGAAGAAATTGCGGATCCTGATCAGGTCGAAGATATCATTCGCATGATTGGAGATATGGGAATCTCTGTCGGTGAGGAAGCACCAGACGATGATCAACTTCTCCTTGGCGAAAACTCAAATGCTACAGACGACTCAGCTGCGGAAGAAGCAGCGGCAGCACTTGCATCTGTCGAGAACGATGTTGGAAGGACCACGGATCCTGTTCGAATGTACATGCGAGAAATGGGTACCGTCGAACTTCTGACCCGCGAGGGTGAGATAATTATTGCCAAGCGAATCGAAGAAGGTATCCGCGAGGTCATGCAAGCTATGGCCTACTATCCTGGAATCGTCGAGTCGGTTCTCGCCACCTATGACCGTATCCAAATAGAGGAAGGTCGAATATCTGACTTATTAGCTGGGTTCTTGGACCCTGATCCAGAAGACGAAGTAACAGAGTCTGTTGGCTCAACTGACGAAGTTAATGATAAGGACTTCGAGGATTCCAATGCTGAACACGACAATGATGATTCGGATGATGAGGAAGAAGGCGATACAGGGCCAGATCCTGAAGAGGTTAAAACACGGTTCGAAAATCTCCGCGTCAACCTCGCTAAAGCTGAAAAAGTGATCGCCAAAAAGGGGCGCGACTCTAAAGAAGGTAAGGTTGCACTTTCAGCCATTGGTGATGTCTTTTCGTCATTGAAACTTACGCCAAGGCTATTTGACGAACTCTGTATTGAGTTCCGCTCTGTCCTCGATTCTATTCGAGATCAAGAGCGTGAAATCCTGCGACTGTGTACCAAACAAGGGAAGCTCGACCGAAAAGTTTTTATAAAGCAATGGCATGGTAACGAGACTAATTTTGAGTGGATTCCGGGGCTCGCTAGTAAAAAGAAGTCTGAGAAATTAGCGGTAGTGATTCCAGAAGTACAACGTTGCCAAGCAAGACTTCAATCAGTTGCTGAAGGCGTTGGCGTTACGATACCAGAGCTCCGGGATATCAACCGTCGTCTCTCGATGGGTGAAGCGAAGGCGCGGCGTGCGAAGAAAGATATGGTTGAAGCGAATCTTCGACTAGTTATATCAATCGCAAAAAAATACACAAATAGAGGCTTACAGTTTTTAGATCTCATCCAGGAGGGAAACATTGGTTTAATGAAAGCGGTCGACAAGTTCGAATATCGTCGTGGTTACAAGTTTTCGACCTACGCAACCTGGTGGATTCGCCAGGCGATAACCCGCTCTATCGCCGATCAAGCGCGGACAATTCGTATTCCGGTGCACATGATCGAGACGATCAATAAGCTCAACCGCATTAGCCGTCAAATGCTCCAGGAAATGGGGAGAGAGCCAACACCTGAAGAGCTTGGCGAACGTATGGAAATGCCCGAGGATAAAGTACGCAAGGTTCTAAAAATCGCAAAAGAGCCAATTTCAATGGAAACCCCAATCGGTGATGACGAAGATAGCTCGCTTGGCGACTTTATTGAGGATACAACAATCTCATCACCTGTCGATTCCGCCACGGTCGAAGGCTTAACGGAGTCAACACGTCAAGTTTTGGCAAGTCTGACAGCCAGAGAGGCGAAAGTTCTGCGAATGCGTTTTGGTATTGATATGAACACCGACCACACACTTGAAGAAGTGGGTAAACAATTTGACGTCACCCGTGAGCGAATCCGTCAAATTGAGGCCAAAGCCCTCCGCAAGCTCAGACACCCAAGTCGGTCAGATCACTTACGATCATTCCTCGACGAATAATTTCTGCCCGGCCTTTGCTTTGGATTTCAATTTATCCAATCTGCTTGTCTCTGGGTAGAAATACAAAGTTAAGAGTCCCTGAACACTAGAGCTAACTTTCATCAGCCCAACGGTGCGAAAGAACTAGAAACGCGCTCTTAGGTAAAACTATCGGCGTATTCGCCTCGCAACAGATTTTTCTGGACCTTGCCCATAGTATTTCTTGGCAGGGCCTCAAGCTGAATCCACCGGCGAGGGACTTTAAAACCGGCTAACTTCTCTCGACAAGCAACCTCAAGGGAACCCATATCAAGTGCGCTCTCACCAACCAATATAGCGACGATACCTTCACCAAAATCAGAATGTGGAACACCTACCACAGCGCTCTCTACCACACCTTTCTGATCGTTCAGTACATCTTCAATTTCTTTTGGATAAATATTTAAACCACCCGAAATAATTAGGTCTTTGCCTCGCCCGACGATCGACACGTAACCGTCCTCAGAGAGCATAGCAACGTCACCGGTAACGAACCATTCGCCATTGAACTCGGCTGCTGTTTTTTTTGGCAGTCCCCAATAACCTTTGAAAACATGATCCCCTTTTACCTCCAAAGAGCCAATAGTACCCTTCGGTAACTCGGTTACATCCTCTCCCACAATTCTCACCTCGACTCCCGGTAACGGCGGTCCAACGGAGCCAGCTCTGCGCTCACCATGCAGAGGGTTAGAGCAACTCATACCAGTCTCTGTCATTCCGTACCGCTCGAGAATCCGCTGCCCTGTCCGATCGAAGAACTCATCGGAAGTCTCAACCAACAAAGGCGCCGAACCCGAAATGAACAAGCGCATGTGACCGCCAATCTCTTGATTAAAACGTCGATCACCGAGTAACCGAGTGTAGTAGGTAGGAACACCCATCATCACCGTCGCCTCCCGCATAACCGAAAGAACACCGTCCAAATCAAATTTCGGCAACATTATAATAGGTCCGCCATTTATTAGAGCCAGATTTAGTGCTACGAATAGACCGTGTACATGGAACAATGGTAGAGCGTGCAAGAGCGTATCATTAGCACTGTAAGCCCACGCCTGGGTTAGCATCTCAGCATTTGAAACCAAGTTGTTATGGGTAATCATGGCACCCTTGGGCCTGCCGGTTGTTCCAGACGTATAAATTATTGCAGCAAGATCATCAGCAGCGCGAGACGTAATCTTCTCAAGAGCTTTGCCCGCTAATTTTGCTTCTACGAATAAATCGGACAAAGAACCGCTTTCATTGTCTAAAGTCAAAACTTCAAGCTCTGCCAAACTATCTTTTAAAGCCTCAGCATGTTCTGCTCGATCTCTCGAACACACATGTACCTTTGGCTCCGCATCGGTTAAAAAGTATTCGATCTCTGCATTGGTATAGGCAGAGTTCAACGGTAAATATACTGCCCCAGCACGCAATACAGCTAGATAAAGGACAACATTCATCTGACCTTTTTCGATCTGTACAGATACACGATCACCCGGCTCGACACCCAAATCATGAAGCACTGCCGCCAGAATCGCAGACTGGCTATCAAGATCAATTCCACTAAGCTTTGCCACACCGGGAATAGTCAAAACGGTCTGTTCAGCTTGTTGGCTCAGATTGGATTGGATCGGAACGAAGACGTTATGCATGCGGAAGTTCCTTTACGGGAGATCTTGACGTTTTTTTTAATAATTGTTGGACCTCTCTGGAAGTCGCAATTTGCCCGGATTCCATGAGCTGTTCGTGATTACTGACGATAAGATCCAGCTCGTACCGATAATTGACCATAAAACCGAAACTTTGCTCGAAACCGCGGGCGCTTAGATCCGCGTCCACATTTATGCGCTCAAGTGATGCGCCATTTCCCAAATGGAACCTGGCTACAGGATCTCTTAGTTTTGGGCCCTTGCCGTCGGTAAGATACTGCGCGACGATTGGCTTCAACTTTTGCTTATCGGCAGGTTCCTTGAATTGGCCGAGGAATATTTGACCGTCGGACTCAAGCCATTGGCGAAGACCGGGAATGGGGGATAGCGTTACAAAATTCTTCAAGTTCGGATGTTCAGCTTGTAGCACAGATACAACTTGCTTGATGAGGAGATTACCGAAACTCACCCCAGCCAGACCAGGCTGGCAATTATTAATCGAATAAAATACTGCCGTATCTGCGTTAACTGGTGAAACGGGAGTCGTCTCAAGGAGTGGCGCAATCGCATCTGCCACTCCCTGAACAAGTGCGACTTCGACAAAAATAAGAGGCTCATCAGGAATAACAGGGTGAAAATACGCAAAACAGAACCGGTCTTCCGCGAGTCTTCTCCGTAAATCATCCCAGCCCTGAATCTCGTGTACTGATTCGTACTGAATCAGTTTCTCCAACACCGTTGCCGACGTTTGCCAGTTAATCCGTTCCAACTCTAGGAAGCCCTTGTTAAACCAGGATGTAAAAAGATGAACGAAGTCTTGATCAATCGGCCTTAACTCTGGATGGTTGCGTAATAATTTACTCAATTCTTCTCGCATCAAAATCAAAGTTTGTAGTCCGTTCGGCGCGGAGTTTATGCGCCGAAACAATTCCTGTCGATTTGCCTCCGCAGCTTGATGCAAGTTCATTATTGACAGTTCATCAAGAGAAGTCTGGTAATGATTGATGGCACGTTCAAGACGGTCCCTATCGGGACCGAATTCATCAATCAATCTACTAAAAAATTCCAAATGGTCAGCCTTGTCCAATGCATGCCAAGACGACACCACAGAGCCAGCGAGAGCAAGGCCTGTCGCCTCACCACGCCTCGACAGGACTGCATGGCAATGCGCGATCAAATCATCGAGCAATACTCCTTCAGATTTAAAATCTAAGAGATCAAGTGCCCTATCGGTCACTTGTTGAATCCACCCCTTGATTCCACCACTCACCGTCGTTTTCTCATTCAAAGAGTGCGCCAAATCCAGGCATTTTCGTTTCTAGGCCAAGAGCCTCCAGCATTCGATAGCTTGTCGCGACAGATGCAGAGAGTGTTGGTATACCGGTTTTAGCTTGTAGCGCTGAAACCGCTGGCAGTGAGGGCATTTGTACGCAGGCTGACGCGATCAGCGTATCAATGTTAGACAGGTTTAGCCTATCTACTAGGTCAACTGGCGCCATGGGATCTTGCCGTGCGACCTGAAGGTTGTCAGGTATCTCTAGACTTATTGCATCTAAAACCTCAAAACCTTCAGACTCGATATAGTGACAAACTAAATCAGTAAGAGGCTTTCGATAAGGCGCTATTACAGCAACCCGCTTTGCATTCAGCGTCGCTAGACCTTCAACCAACGCACCAGCAGAGCTTACAACGGGGCAAGGATACCCGTTATCAAGGGTTATCTGGCCCAAGCGCGCTTGACTTTCTCTATGATATCCAAGGCCCATTGACATTATAGCCACCAGACAGGCGTAACCCATAACGTCCACAGATGCATCCGATAATTCAAGTGCGCATCTGTCACTATCACGGTCCATTAAGGCCAATTCTTCTTTGGTCACCTGCTTCATCCGCATCCGACTCGAGTGGAAAGTGAAACGTTCTTCATAATGTATTTCCCTGTTACGAAATACCTCAGGTATTTCTTTTTCCATCGTCACGTTTGAACTGGGAACTATCTGACCAACTCTAAAGGATCTGATCATGTAACCGCAGCCCCCATGAGCGCATCAGGTAACCAGGTAGCGATGCCCGGGAATAGGCAGAGGATCAATATGGCTATGATCATACAAGCAACGTAGGGCAGTGAGCCTGTAAGAATTGTCTTTAGAGGTATCTCAGGGGCAATCCCGTTAATAACGTACAGATTTAATCCAACAGGTGGAGAGATTAATCCGATCTCCATGTTAATGGTAAGCACCACGGCAAACCAATAAGGGTCGAAACCCGCCCCCAAGATGATCGGCATCAAAATAGGTGCCGCCATCAAGATGACGGCAACGGGGGGTAAGAAAAAGCCGGCTACCAACAAAAAAATATTTATATAGAGCATCAAAACCCACCGATTAACTTCGAGGGTTCCGATCCAAGCTGCAATCGATTGAGTAATAAAAAGACTAGACAACATATAAGAAAAAACGCCAGCAGCGGCGATAATAAACAAAATCATTACTGATTCTTTCGTCGAATCTCGGAGCATGAGCCATATGGTCCCTAAATCGGTCATGCGGTAGATCACGATCGCCAAACCTAGACACAAGAGTGCTCCGACAGCGGCTGTCTCTGACGGCGTAGCCACTCCTCCATAGAGCGCGTAAAGAACGCCCAAAATAACAAGGAGGAAAGGAACAACCCGAGGTAAGACCTCAAACTTTTCTTTCCAGCTGAAGGTCCTACCAGCTAGGACGTCTATTCCTCCTTGTCTCCAAGTGGCAAAAATGGACCAAGCCATGAATAGACCCACGAGCAAAAGTCCGGGAAGAACACCCGCGATAAAAAGACGTCCGATTGACGTCTCTGTGGCGATTCCGTAGACAATCATGGTTATCGATGGCGGTATTAAGATTCCAAGCGTCCCTCCTGCCGCAATAGAACCGGCTGCGACACCGTCCGGAAAGTTTCGTTTACGCATCTCAGGTATGCCCATCTTCCCTATTGCCGCACAGGTTGCTGGAGAAGACCCAGACATGGCTGCAAACAGAGCACAAGCGCCAAGGTTTGAAACCACCAAACCCCCAGGAACCCTTGTCAGCCATCGATCGAGTGCCTCGTAAAGATCAGCGCCCGCTCGGGTAGAAGCAATTGCGGCTCCCATCAAGATAAACATGGGGATTGATAGAAGAGCAAAATTATCGAGCTTCCCAAACAATACCTCGGGGATTAACTCTAACGATCGAAAACCATCAAAGGTAAGCAAAAAGATTGCGGAAACCACCAAAAGTCCGTTCGCTACAGAAATTCCTGAAAATAGAATCAGCATTGTGACAGTCGCTACCAACAGTCCAAGCACCAAAGGATCCATCAGTGCGTGCTCCCTTCGATAACTATTTTCTCTGCAGGGGTAAGCAGAATCTCAAATAGATCGGAAGTTAATTGCAATGCAAATAAACCAAATCCGATCGGCATGGTGAGGTATGGAATCCAAAGGGGTGGGCCCCATACGGTTTCTGATGTCCACCCCTTAGAAAAAGATACATGCACTAAATCTGCTGAATAATACGTCATGATGGCCAAAACCAATATCGCCGCCAAGAAACTCAAGATCATAAGAAGCTTCCTCGCGGGTGGAGGTAGTAACATTGGTACCAATTCGACATTCACGTGACCTTTCAACTTTTGAACGTAAGGGAGTCCTAGAAGTGTCGCAGCTAATATCAGATAGACGACGGCCTCGGTATGCCAATATGTGGACCCATTCAAGAAATATCTAATGAAGATCATCTGACATGTGATAATGACTGCGACTAACACCATCATGGCCGCGAGCACGCCTACCGCGGTAGAAAGCCTATTCACGGAGGATATGAAACTCCTCATATTTTGAACCTTTTGAAAGAGCTCGGCCCTAGAGCGGACCGAGCTATCGGTTTAGTCGACTGCTAAAGCAAGGTCAAGAAAACGCTGGCCTTCAGGATAGTCAGCTACAAACTTTTTATACGAAGTCTTTTTAGCTAAATCTTGCCATGCCTTGAATTCTGAGGATGACATCTCTTTGATTTGAACACCTGCTTCTTTATAAACCTTGACTGAGTTAGCGTCCTGCTTCTTAGCTTCAGCTAGGTAGTACTCTTCGGCTTTCTTTGAGCCTGCGCGGAGCGCTTTCTTTTGAGCGGCATTGAGTCCGTCGAAAGTTGACTTATTCATTAACAACGGCTGATACATAAACCACAGTGCCTGTGCGCCTGCGGGGGTGTAACACTTCACTTGCTCGTAAATTCGATACGATACGAATGATGATGACGAGGTATTGGCACCATCGAGTACACCTGTCTGCATAGCATTATAGATCTCAGAGGAGGCCATCGATGCAATTGATGCACCTGCCCCGGCCAGTAACTGGTTAAAAGACTTGCCAGCCGCCCTCATCTGCAGACCCTTAACGTCGTCAGGATGAGACACACACTTATCCTTACCCACAAAGCCACCAGCCAAATACCCATGAACCAGAACCATAACGTCATCGCCTGCCATCTTTTCCTGAATCGCATCCATGAAAGGTGAATAATTCAGACGCGCCGCGTGATCGTGGTTCTTAACTAGACCCGGCATCAGGGTAAGGTTATACGAAGGCTGCTGACCACCCGCGTAAGACAATGGAAGCACAACCATATCCAACTGTCCCCGTGACAACGGTTTGTATTGCTCTTTAGGTTTGAAGAGGGACTTGGACGGAAATATTTTTATTTCCAAACCCACGTTAGCTTCTTTTACGTGATTGGCAACTATCTCAGCCACCTTATGGCGAACATCTTTGGTTGACCACTGATGAGAGAGACGAAGCTCTGTGGCATTTACAAGCGAACTAACGAAAAACGTTGAGACCGCCGCAGTTAAGAGAGTTTTTATTTTCATTACTGGCTCCTGCCAAGTGTGGCAAGTTGTCGGAACTTGCGTATTAATAACTTATAACGGACTACATACTGAAGTACACCAAAAAAACTCGTATACAAAAACAATATGCAACACGTTTTCCAGTACCAGTAATCGAGCCGCTGACACGGTCTTTCAAGGGGTTGAGGAATAAATTACGACTACCCAATTAAAGGATGGAAAAAAACAGGTTGAGGCCCAGCCAGCTGGAGGATTTCAGGTATCCCGAACCCCTTTTTGAGTCGCGTCACTACAACTCTTCAGGTCATGCCTCGTATCCAAAATCCTGAAACGCGCACGCTTCCAAAACGCTCCTGCGTTTAGAAGAGTAATCGAAATTTTTGAAGTTTCGAGCGATCTTGAATAAATGTGCGAGCTCCCTGCTGCGACGCGGATCAGTGAAGATTAGCCTAATGAGTAAATAACGGCGAACGCTGATTGTGAAGACACTACTAGATATAACGATAGAAATTTATACTTTGACAGTAGTATAGAATTTCATGAACAACTATTTTGCTTACATCAATAGTTTCTGACAGAGGAGACCCGTGCATTTGGTCGCCGGCTACCATCATTCCGACGGCTTCAATTGCAAGCCCGTGGCCGAATGCCTCAATCGCTGGCTGAGCATTTCGAGATTGTCGTGGCTTAAGAGACAGGGGATGTCAATAAAGCGGATGAGATTTCACGTGAGCACCTTATGTTTTCAACCCAGAGATTTTGCGAACTTCTGTTACATATGGAATGTGGTCCGTGACAGAAAAAGCCCTATCTTTAAACGGGTTCGAAATAATACCCGTCCAAAAACATTATCTATCTATTCGTGCTGAGATTACGAAACAGGAAGCCTGCTGTAGCCGAATCCAAAAAGAAAATACGACTTTCGCGTACTAACATAGCGTCTTCTTTACAAGATTTGATGCGTTGTTTCAGCTTTTTGTGTACCATTTTCCGCTCTCGAAGGGCCCATAGCTCAGTTGGTTAGAGCAGGGGACTCATAATCCCTTGGTCGCAGGTTCGAGTCCTGCTGGGCCCACCAAAATTTTATTCTTGTAATGGTTCAGGGTTACCGTAATCCAACGCTATCCGAAAGGAGCACCATTTGCGTCGTAGTTCCGCATTATATATCTGAGTATTGCAACCTAATTTTGATTCCCACTCTTATTAACTGAGTTCTCTATCGAGCTAAAGTTTAGGTCCCGGGTATTTATATTTCCGTCTTCGAATGTTATCGCCGACACGTTACGGCGATTCACTTTGAGATCAAATACATCGAATCTGTTGTAATAACCGACCACATCGTGGAACTGTTTTGGTACCACGCATTTTTCCAAATCGATCGTTTCAACTAAAATGAAATCTTCCTCTGATGATGTCTCTTTGAGCGGAAGGCCGTTCGGTCCGACTACCATTGATACTCCTCGGGGCGAATCGGCGATGATTCTTAGCTTTTCCTCGCCTAGGCTTCCCAACCGATCTAACGCATTTTCGTCGACTCTAGACGCGGCAACTACATTGAACGCTTTAGCTTCGAAGGAGTGCGCACCCGCACGGATTCGTATTGCTTCTGCGAGATCATACCGCTCATTGGTTGATGGTTCGTGCGTCGGCCATGTTGGGGGGTAAGTCGAAAGATGAATTTGCTCTCCTTGCGCCATTAACGAAAAACGAGCTAGTGGATTAGTATTTTCGCCGCAAATTAGTGCACCAATCTTTCCCTTGTCACTTTCAACCACGCGCAAACCACATCCATCTCCGTTAGCCCAAATAAGTTTTTCAAAAAAGGTTGGAACTAACTTGCGATGATGATTCAGAATGGAGCCGTCTGTTCCAATTAGTATGTTGGAGTTCCACAGACAACCAACACTTTGACCTGAAGATTCACTAAACCCCATTGAAACAATAATGTTCGCATCTCGAGCGGCGGTGCAAATACTCAAGATTTCAGGGCCTGGCACCCGAATTGACTCACGAGCGAAGTCAGTAAAGAAACCATGATTACGAATCGGCGCCGAAATTGCAGCCCATAAGGGGAAACCTGGTATGAACGATTCCGGAAATACGATTAAGTCAATACCATTTTGCCCTGCGGCCGAGATGATTTCGCACGCTTTTTCCGTTGTTTGCTTTGCATTCAAAAATATTGGAGCTACGTGAGCCGCAGCAACTGTAACATCTTGGGCCATATTAAAATCCCTAAAAATCTCTGGCGATACAGGATATCACCAGAGATTAGCGAGGCTCACTTTAAAGCGACATTTTTCGGAAATCGTAGCGAGGTGGAAGTTTCGCGATCATTTCGTCCCGCGGAATCCTCTTCTTAACAACGAATTTAGAATCCTCAACTTTGCTAATAAAGCAATCGATCATTCCACTATGATCTTCGGCACGCAGGAGTTTACTTCCCTGCGGGTGCGCCAGTGAGTTTTGCATTTCTAGCCCCTCTAGTGCTTCGATCACTCCCGGGGTATCCGAGTCGCGTTGCCAACCTGACATCTCAATCGCTGCCTTGAGTGCAAAGAAATTTTCGTAGCTTTGCCAAGCGTGACTTTTCGCCATTATACGGTCAGACCCAATTTCCTCGGCATGAACCGAGTCTATATTCATCATTTCTATAAAACGTTTGTGGTACTCGTCATCTTTGTATTCCAACGGTCTTGGAAAGTTTTCGAGGAAGAAAACGCCCTCAGCTGCACCGTCTATGTCCCGTGGATCGATAGCTTCAATAGTACCGCTCACCGAGTACATCTTCATCTTTTCATCCAAGCGCATTGATTTACTTTGTGAATAAAAAGCGACGGAAAGCGCACCAAAGAAGACTGAGAAAAGAACTTCTGTTTGTTCTGGAATTTTGGAAAGATAGGGGACCAAGTCTTTAGTACCCAATGGGACAGCAATGGGATCATTCACAGTCCCGCCCATGGATTCGATTAATTTCTTGTGTTCTGCATGATGACTGTGTCCCCAAGCATAATCGGGGAAAATCATTGTCCAGTTTTTCCCCAAATTCTCTACTGCCCATGGCGCACCAGCTGCCGCCAAAGCATAAGTATCAGTGCCAGTTCGGAAACTATAGCGTGTTCCTTTAGAACCAGTAGCTTCTGTGGCTTCCCCGGCAGAGAAATAGGGTGTTTTCAATTCAGTTGCTACGGGAATCGACGCAAGCATTATCCCTGAGTGCACCGAACCAACCACGAATGAAGCTTTACGACGCTGAATTAACGACCTTAATTTACGAGCACCGATAGCGGGATTTGATTCAGTATCCTCAGTTTCGAGTACCACTTTACGGCCCGCAATACCACCGCCTTCGTTGATTACCTTAACTGCAGCCTGTGCACATTTGTCGTGCCAATAGCCCCACGATGAGAATCCACCTGTTAATTCTGCGTGGTGTCCTATAACAATTGGTCCGCTTTCCTTGGCAAAGACATCACGCATTAAACCAAGTGATGCTGCCGAAGCAATTGCCCCCCCCGTTAATGTTTTTTTTAGAAACGATCGTCGGGAGTTATCCTGGATCACCTCTTGAATTTCTGTCTTTTTCCTTGATTTCATAAATCAATCTCCTCACTAATTTTTTATTATTGATCAGCTATTTTTTCTATTTTTGCCATCCCAGACTTTTTCCAATATCTCCTCCATTGCACTAGATGCGTAAACTGCTCTTAATCTAAACGTCGACTCCCAAGAAGCGGTGCAAAGTATCACTGTCTTTTTCAAGGTCAGTGGAGGATGCTTCGTGAGCGATTAAACCTTTTTCCATTAAGTATACGCGGGAGCATAACGACAGGGCTGTTTTGATGTTTTGCTCTACCAAAAGAATTGATACGCCTGTTTTGCGAACTGCGTCTATCTCACGCCTAATTTCTTTGACTAGGATAGGCATTATTCCCTCAGTTGGCTCATCCAAAATTATCAGTTTCGGCTGCATTACGAGACATCGCGCAATCGCTAGCATTTGTTGCTCGCCGCCCGACAGCGTTCCACCTGATTGCTTCAAACGTTCTCGTAAACGAGGGAATCGATCGAAAATATAATCGATTATGTCTTGCGGCGGACGCTTGGAAAGGCCTACAAACAGATTGTCCTCGACGCTCAGCATTGGAAAAATACCACGCCCTTGTGGGACATACCCGACGCCTGCTCTTGGTATTTGGTATGGGCGGAGTTTTGAAATTTCTCTACCGTCAAAGAAAACTGACCCACCAGTTGGTCGAACCAATCCCATAATTGCTTTAAGTGTGGTTGTCTTCCCCACGCCGTTTCGTCCGAGCAGTGCAACCGATTCTCCATGCCCTACATGAAGATTAACACCTTGAAGAACGTGCACCTTCCCGTAGTGTGCATTTAGATCACGAAGCTCAATCATCGTCATCGTCACCTAGATAGGCATTACGAACATCGGAATTTGCCGCTATAGATTCTGGGGTTCCCTTAGCCAATACTGTGCCATTTGCCATAACGGTTATTTCGTCTGCAATTTTAAAAACGACTTCGATGTCATGCTCAATGATAATAATGGCGGTAGATTTTGATATTTCTTGGATCTTGATAACAGTTTGTTCGGTCTCTGCAGGACCCATACCGCAAATCGGCTCGTCCAGCAAAAGTAACTTGGGCTCTGTCGCGAGGGCTAAACCCATCTCGAGGAGAGCGATGTCTCCGTGAGAGAGATTCGAAGCCGTTTGATCAGCGAGGGACGTAAGGCCAATTTGTTCGCAAATAATATCTGCCATTTCCACAGAGCGAACACATTTTTTCCAACTTTTAAAAGGAGAAAATACTCCATGGTGAGACTGCGCCGCTATCCATAAATTTTCTCTCACCGTCATGTTGGCAAAAACACTTTTAATCTGTAGGGTTCGAGCTAATCCCCTTCTGCTAATGCGATGTATCTTATCATTTGTCATGTCCGTACCAAGAAACTTAATACGTCCACTAGTGACTGGAATCGTCCCCGTCACTACGTTAAACAGAGTCGTTTTTCCAGCGCCGTTTGGACCGATGATTGCGTGAAGTTTTCCAGTTTCAAGTGACAAATTGACGTCCTGGAGAGCCTTTAGTCCACCAAATCGTTTATTAACGTTAGTGACTTCCAATAAAGGAACATTACTCATGGACCACTCTCTTTTCTGGAAAATTGTTGGCGCGCAATCTTTTCAGCTAGAGCCTTGAATGCGCCGCCTATTCCTCTCGGCGCAAAAATGACTGTTAAAATAACCGCAACGCCAACTAATAGCAGATAGTGATCCCAAACACTGGATAGCTCTTCGCGGAGAACAATCATTAGACCAGTTCCAACGATTGGACCGAATAACGTTCCCACCCCTCCGATAATAGCCCAAACTACGGCCTCCCCAGATACATGATAGAACATATAACTGGCAGATGCGTAACGACCAAAAAGCGCAAATAAAGCACCGGCGACCCCGGCGATGAAGCCCGCAAAGATGAAAGCGGTGAGCCGGATAAGATAAACATTGAGACCGATCAATGCCGCGCGGGCGTCATTCTCTCGGACCGTCACAAATGCTCGTCCAAGAGGACTGTTTATTACGCGATACATCAGCCAATAACAAGCGCCAACGATAGTCACTATAAAAAAGTATTGGAAGTTAGCATTGGTCATAGTCAGCTTATAGTCGCCAAATGAAATTATTGGAGGGATGGTGAAAGGCAAACCATCGTCACCCCCTGTAATAGGTTTCCATGACAATGCGGTGAAATAAAAAATCAAAGAAAAAACTACGGTAATAATGGCAAAATAATGCCAAGTAAGACGAACTGCTAAAGAACCAGCTATAGCCGCCATACCCGTCGCAAGGGAAATACCAAAGATAAATGCGGACCAGAACCCCAAATCGAATTTCACCACTCCAATGGCGACACCGTACATGCCAAAACCAAAAAATAGCGCCTGTCCGAAAGAGAGAAGTCCTACGTAACCCAACAAAAGATTGACACTAGCCGCTAACAAAGACCAGATTAATATTTCAGAGTAAATATCAACCCAGAACGAATCTACCAATAACGGCAAAACCCATGGCGCCGTGAGGGTGAATAGAACCAAGAGCCAAGAGCCAAATTTGTAAGTGTCTGTAACCCTCACCTTGTAGCCCCTACGAATATGCCGTGGGGCCTCACTATCAAGACCGCACTCATAAAAATTAGGGATCCAATTCTCGCTATCGTTGGATCAGTGAAACTTGTAATAATGCCCTCAACAAATGCCAGAAGAACAGCCGCAGCTACGGTCCCTTCTAAGTTACCAAGACCGCCAATGATCACCGCCATAAAACAGAATGGGAGAATATCTATACCCCCCTGAAAGTCGACGGTCGTAATAGGTGCAGCAACAACACCCCCCAGAGCGGCCATTGCAAAACCAATACCGAATGTAACCATATAAATGCGATGGGCTGGAATACCCATAGCGGTAGCTATTTCAGGATCGAATCGAACTGCCCTCATCCAAGTACCTAGCTTCGTCTTGTGCAAAAAGCCGAAAAAGACACAAATCGCGAAGATTGCAATCGCAGCTGCGAAAATTCGATACACCTCATATTGGATACCAAATAAAAGAAGTGTCTCCTGTATCGGTGCAACTAACCGATTAGGGGCGGCTCCGTAGGTCGCCCGAACACTTTCTTGAAGGATAATCGACAGACCAAAAGTAGCTACGATGGAGAGAGCGGCGGCATTCTTTATAGGCTGAATTACTGCGTGGTTTATTAGGAGGCCCAACCCAAAACCGATTATTGGAACTAATAAGAAAGCTAACCAATAATTTCCGGTGGTTTGTAAGACCGTCCATGCAAGAACGGTCCCGACCATAAAAAAATCGCCATGAGCAATATTAATGATGTCTAGAAGACCAAAGATAATCGAAAGCCCCAAGGCTATCAGAGCAATTATCAAGCCCCAAACGATTCCATTCAACGCTAATGCAAAGACGAGATCCAAAACGTTATAGCCTTATTATTTTCGATTTTTTCTTTTGGTTATACGTCACGGACCACTCAAATTCAATCGTCAGAACGCAGGCGTGGTTTTATTTTTTTAGTGAACGTCATAAAACGTCGCTTTCCATACGAATGAAGACACCTCGGCACACCTTGGCATACCTCATGCACCTCTCATTGCAGATGTCAAAATGACGTCGGACTCCTGTTCCCTTAGGACACTACTAATTCCGTCAGATGTCCTAAGGGTTTTTTTTGTAGAAAATCACTTACCAATCCAAATGGCTTGGCGGTAAGTTTTTCCCTGACAAGCGAACACTGTCCCCAGACCTTTCTTTATCGTTGATCCTTCAACTTAAAAAATATATCCGCCGCGGCTTAAATAGGAATGTGTAACTGTGAAGTCTTTTTCATTAACGTCACGACCAACTCTGATCTTCTTTTCCATGTCGTCACCCCATTTCACCAACGAGCCAAGGTCTTGCCCCATATGCGACAGATCAAACTGTGCAGTTACGGCCCCATCGGGACTTGATACTATTTTTGGAATTAAGTCTTTCGCCACAATTGCCGGCGAAACAACGAATAACAGAGACACAGTAAATTGTTTGATACCGTTCATATTACACCTATTTCTTTATATTTATCAATGGTTTATTGACAGAAATAGTTTGCTTTAGCCAATGCTTAAATTTCTGATTTACTAAGCGTTCGTAATAAATTTTCGATCTCTGACGTGGTGCTATACGGCAGATTATTATTCGAACAGCCAGTAATACGAATAAGCAATAACGATTGCCGGGACTGCGCTATATAGAGTTGCGACGATCGCTACCTTTGGATTTAATGCAATTGCCGGAAATAAAGCGTCACCGTCATTACTAATGGCATTTCCAAGTTCCGCTGAAAACGGAAGTACTCCACTTAAGTACAAAGAACATACCATCAGTTGTGGACCACATCCGGGAATAAACCCCACCACTATAGCAATTAATGGAACGAAAGCCGCTCCCAAAAGCAATAGGGATTCAAGATTGAAACCTGAAAAATGAATTCCTAATTCATAAGTAAGAAAAGCTAAAATCACCCACGCAGTAACAAACACGGTATCACCCAACACGCGTCCAAAAATACAACCGATGCTGCTTTTGTCTTCGTCACGGATTTTGTCGATGTTTTTCTTACTTATCGGATCACTTACTATG
>PBDH01000047.1 GCA_002717305.1 Gammaproteobacteria bacterium
CGCCGCCGTGACTCAAAATTTCGGCATCACCGAAACTGGAAAGTGAAGTCCAAATCAACTTCCACACCGGTTTTCCGCGTGGATTAAAGTCACTAGGACAGTGACACAAATGGTGACAGGTTAACGCGTGCCATGCTCTTAATGTCGTAATCTCAAGGGGTACTGCGATGTCGGAATCAATACCCATATGGGCGTGAATACGGTATCTGGACCGCTCGGCTACGTCATCCTTTACGCGCTCCCAGATTGATTTGAAAACCTCACGGTCAAGCAAGTGAAACTGCGCATCAGCACGAATTACGTCGCTGACTGAAGGCTCATTGACAATGAACCTCTGCGCCTCCGTATCTCGTTCAGGTGAAACTACCAGGGCGCCTTTTGCAGATAGTTGACCCTCATTGAGAGCCAACGCGTGTTCGATTAATTCGGAAACGGTGAGATCGACATACCGACTAGACTCATCAGTCTTCATTGCAATGTGTCAGGCCCCGGTGGCTGATCAGATAGCAGCCATTCTAAGTCAGCATGGTCATATTGGTATACCTGCCCACAAAAATGACAGTCAGCCTCTAGTGACTGTCGCTCTAAAAACAATTGCTTTACCTCTTTAGCGCCAAGTGCACGAATTGCACGAGCAGAGCGCTCGCGAGAGCATGTGCAGCCAAAATAGATCTTCCACGGATCAAGGCCTCGAGGATTGAGCTCATGAAACAATTTATAAATTAAGAGGGGACCAGCGTCAGAAGAAAGTTCTTTCTTAGTGATCGTATCCGCGAGTGTTGCGAGAGTTTGCCAATTGGAGTTTTCTAAAAATGTCTGGCCTCCCTCTTCTGGGACACGCTGAATCAAAAGGCCACCAACACCTTTGTCTCCACTTGATAGCCAAAGTTTAGTATCGAGTTGTTCGGAATTTTCAAAGTAGTGGTTTATGCACTCTGCAATTGAATCGGATTCTAATGGGACGATGCCCTGATAGGGTTCGCCGTGTTTTGGATCGATGGTGACTGCCAAGTAACCTGTCCCGAAAAGCTCTCGAAAGCTGGCCGCCTCAGTTAAATCGTCCCACTGCGCTGTGCTTCGGACCCTACCCTCAGAGGAGCATTCGGCCACCATCATGGTGACCGGGCCGGATCCCTTAATCTGAACAATCATTTCGCCATCGAACTTAAGCATATGTGATAGTACGCAGGTCGCGGCAACAAGCTCCTCACATAAAGACTTCAAGATTAGCGGCATCTTTTGATGATCAAGCATCTCATCTTTGGTTCTGCCGAGCCTGACTGTTATCAACCGTGCATCGGGCGCATCATCGCAGAGGTACCGACGAACGGCATCTTGGTCTGCTACCAAATCAGTCATTGGAAGCTCCTTTCAGCTTTGTCATTTGACGTCGTTCTCTTTTGTTTGGGCGATGGTCTGCTGGCTGAAACCCTGCACGAGAATATCTAAAGAGATCACGTTCAGCCTCCCGCTTCTTAATTGACTCTGAAGTTTCTTGGTATAAAAGCTGGGCCTCGACGGCGGGTCTACGATCCTCCCGCACGTCCAGTACGTTTATCACTATGCTTGATTGCCCTCTTGATATTTCGATCTCTAGTCCCGGGACCACCATCTTGGAGGGCTTAGCTTTGACGCCCTCAACATGAATTTTGCCGCCATCGATGGCATCACGAGCGAGTCCCCGTGTCTTGAAAAATCGAGCCGCCCAAAGCCACTTATCGAGCCTTGCACTACTCATGTTTTCACCATCATTTCTAGTCCTGGAATTAGAACATCAAAATCATCGATCCCTTGTCTCCAATTGGCCCTCGGCGGTTCAGAAAGATTTGGGTGTCTAATCTCAACAACTTCACGAACGCCTGCATGGTCTGCTGCGTCTAATACTCGTGGCGAATCATCCATGAATACAGTGCGGGCTGGATCAATTGTGTACTCATCGAAAAGCGCCTTCCAAAAATCAGGGTGCTCTTTTGCGACACCGTATTGATGGCTTGAAATTATCCCGTCAACCATCGCGGCGAGCGGCACGACATCGAGTTTCAACTGGATAACGTCAGGGTGCGCGTTGGTTGCGATTAGCGTGCGTATGGGCAGGAGTTTTAACGCAGAGAGAAATTGCTGAGCATGTGGCCTAAATCTGATTAAGTGCGCAAGCCCCTTCTTAGCTTCGATAATATCTATGCCAAAAAATGACGCCCAGTATGTTGTGCAATACCAGACTAGGGTGCCTTCGTGTTTCTGCAGTTCTTTATGAAATCGCTCACGAATTTTATGTTCGGGCTCCCCTGTCAAATTCGAAACAAGGGAGTGCACGTTTTTTAGCCAAAACGTTGCGTCATAATGAAGGTCTAAAAGTGTCCCATCCATATCGAGCAATACGTCATCAATCGTTTGCCAATCAATATCAAAGGGCATGGGGTGCCTCAATTGGTAGTTTGAAGAGTTGAATAACAGTTTGATAAATTTTCGCGACGTCATCCAGGCCTGCGTAACGACCGCTTGGACCACCATGGCCAGCGTTAAGCTCGGTATATAACAAAAAGGGTCCACCCACTCCCAGAGCTTGAAGACGGTGTATCCAGCGAGCCGGCTCCCAATAGGTTACCCGTGGATCCGTCAAACCGGCCGTTGCAAGAATGCATGGATATGGCCTCTTCTCAACCATTTGTGTTGGTGAAAAATGACTTAAACGACGTTTCGCATCCTCGGATTCGATCGGATTCCCCCATTCGGGCCATTCCGGAGGTGTCAGTGGTAGATCTGCGTCTAGCATGGTTTTGAGTACATCGACAAATGGGACGTCTGCGATTACGCCTCTGAATAACTCGGGTCTACGCATGGCTGCTGTGCCAACCAGCAGGCCGCCTGCACTACCACCATGTATGATGATTTGGCCTGCAGACGTATAACCAGCTCGGATGAGTGATTCGGCCGCACCCACAAAGTCATCGAACGATTTGTCTTTGTTGGCCATTCGCCCAGATCTGTACCACTGATATCCCTTTTCCATACCTCCTCGAACATGCGCGGTTACGTGTATGACTCCCCGCGTCAGAAGTATTCTGCGAGTCGCGCTGAAGCCTGGAGTCAGGCTCATCCCATAGGCTCCATATCCCGTCAATAATACTGGGCTTCTGTGGTTTGGGACCACGTCTTTATGGTGAAGAATGGTCAATGGGACTAGTTGGCCATCTCCTGATACTCCGTAATGTCTTTTGACAACATAGTTTGCGGGATCGTGACCATTTGGTGGTACTGAAGTTTTAAGCTGTTTTGATTCTCCGGACCGAAGATTGATCTCTATCACTTCCGTCGGTGAGGCAGGTGTAGAGATCCGTAACCGAACCGTATCACGGTCAAATCCGGGTAACGGATCGAGATGCGCGTCGTGGATAGACGTTTCAAGATTGAGCCCTTGCCGTATCTTAAATGTTAAAGGGTCCGGCTCAGCAATTAGATAGCGACCGCACCCTTCCTCTGAGTACTCGATGATCCAGTGATTTTTTAGCACCTCGTAGTCGCTGAATACGGAACCCTCTGCGGGCACCCACAATACTGTCCATAGATCCGGGTTGCTGGGCCTTGAAATATTTGGAGTGGGTGCTCTATAAAGAGCAAAATCTTCATGTTCATAGTTGCCGCGGATGATTAGATAAGAATCGATTTCCTCTAATTCATACTCTAGTCCCTCGATCCAATCGGTCACTGGAAGCAGCTTTACGTCGGCGAGTGTCGCATCCAAAAGAAAACTCTGATTTGTTTGATGATCATGGATATTAATCGTGATCCATTTCTCAGAGCTTGTCTTACCGAGACCAATGAAGCGGCCAGCATGTTCTAGGTTAAAGACTAATTTATCGTCGTTCTGGGCGCTCCCGATTTCATGACACCAAACCGAGCTCGGTCGTTGATTTTCGTCGAGTCGTGTGTAGAGAATTTTGGTGCTGTCAGTATTCCATTCAAAATCCCCACGGCAGTCGTTGAGGGAATGTTCCAGTTGTTCCTGCGTTCCTGATTCAAATATGGTTAGCGTGTACCGTTCAGAGCCATGGCGGTCCTCAGTCACTGCGAAGAATCGATGATCCGGTGAATGGTCTGCGGCTCCTATGTTGTAATAAGAAGAATTTGCTGCCCTCATATCACCGGAGAAAAGGACCTCGGATTTTCCGGACTGGTATTGCCTCAGGAAATCAGGGTGCTCAGCGCCTTTAACAAAACGTTGCCAGTAGGAAAAAATTCCATCGCTGATCGGTACTGAGTCGTCGCGGTCCCGAATCGTTGCCTTTAACTCATCAATGATCCACTTTCGTGATTCTGTTCCTCCAAGCCATTCTTCAGTCTTCTGATTCTGCGTTTCAAGATAGTGTCTGATGTCCTTGGGAAGACAGTCGGGATCTTCTAGAACTTCCCGCCAATTGGAAGCCTTCAGCCAGCTGTTGTCGTTCGTTGGGATCCGCATGTGCCTAGTGTACGCTAGACGACATACGTTGTGAGGTCTTATGACAGTCGCTGATTGGTTCCGTGTAGTACTTTTATCCCTCGTCTGGGGGGGATCATTTTTCTTTATCGAGGTCATGCTTGAGGCGATGCCGCCTATGACGAGCGTGCTTGGGCGATTAATGGTTGGGCTGATTGGATTGGTATGTCTTTTGAGGATCCTCGGCTATCGCCTAGGCATACTCTTAAAACAGTGGCAGTCCTTTGCTTTTATCGGGCTTATTAACAACGCGGTTCCATTTAGTTTGATCAGTTTTGGTCAGACCGAAATTACGGGGTCACTTGCTTCAATCATCAATGCGACTACTCCGATCATGACAGCGTTAGTGGCTCACCGACTAACTACAGACGAGCGGTTATCACCTAATAAATTATTGGGAATTGGTTTTGGGTTCAGTGGTGTTCTCGTGCTATTTGGTCCGGCGGCGATGGAGGGTGGGGCTTCTTTGTTGGGAATGATGGCCGGTCTTACCGCAACAATTTGCTATGCCTTTGGCTCCGTGTACTCCAAGCGGCTAAAAGAGAACGCCCCACTTATTAACGCAACAGGCCAGGTAATGTACGGGACTTTCTGGATCATCCCCATTGTCATGATAATTGACCGGCCCTGGACAATATCAATGCCCGGTCTTGCGCCCTGGCTTGCAGTCATTGCAATCGGGCTCCTATCAACGACACTTGCGTTTTACATATACTTCCGGGTTTTAAAAACGGCGGGAGCTAGCAATGTGGTTCTAGTTACATTTTTAGTACCGTTGAGTGCCTCGGGGCTTGGCATTGTCTTTCTGGGTGAGGTCCTTGCCCTACAACATGTTATTGCTTACCTATTGATTGTATCTGGGCTTGCCATCATTGACGGAAGAATAGTTGCAAAACTGCGCGATTTAATACTAAAGTCGCAATAAATAGATGGGGGGGTCGATAAGCGGAATTTCGATGAAAAAAGCGCTGTTACTAGTATCGTTTATCTTTTCAGGATGTGTCTTCGCTGAGACTGAAAAAGCCACTTTTGGCGGTGGGTGCTTCTGGTGTCTGGAGCCATCGTTTGAATCAATTCACGGGGTAAGTTCAGTTGTCGCCGGTTACGCCGGGGGCTCCATTCCGAATCCGACATATGCCCAAGTAACGTCGGGGAGAACCGGTCACATTGAGGTGGTAGAGATAACCTACGACCCGCGTATTGTCGATTATCAGACCTTACTTGATACATTCTGGAAACAGGTAGATCCGACTGACCCGGGTGGCCAGTTCGTCGATCGCGGGCCTCAGTATCGGTCTGTGGTTTTTACCCACACCGATGAGCAAATGTCACTCGCACTTGAATCCAGGAGTCGTCTGGAAGAGGCAACAATTTTTGATGCGCCGATTGTGACCGAAATTTTATTGGCGCCGACTTTTTATCCTGCAGAGGATTATCATCAAGATTATTATAAGACCAACGCCCTGCAGTACAAATTTTACCGATACCGCTCGGGCCGGGATGAGTTCTTAGAACGCGCTTGGGCAAATCGGGCAGACTTTTTGTTGTTTGACAACATTAAACTCAGGCGAAGTGCTTATCGGAAGCCAAGCGCACTGGAAATCAGATCTCGATTGACACCTTTGCAGTATGAGGTGACACAGGAAGATGGCACTGAACCGCCCTTCCAGAACGCTTATTGGAATCAAAAAGCCGATGGAATTTATGTCGATGTAGTTTCCGGAGAGCCACTTTTTAGTTCGCTTCATAAGTACGATTCAGGTACGGGTTGGCCGTCCTTTTGGAAACCGCTAGAGGCCAGCCACATTGTGGAGCGGGACGACAATAAGCTCTGGATAAGGCGTGTCGAAGTACGCTCCAAGTTTGGCGATACACATCTAGGGCATGTGTTTCCTGACGGCCCAAAACCAACAGGGTTGAGGTACTGTATAAACTCGGCAGCCTTGCGGTTTGTCGCGGTAGATGAGTTGGAGAAAGCCGGTTATGGAAAATATTCGGAAGATTTTTCAACGGTCTATAATTGAAAAATAGCCGGCCGCCTGTAGCTTCGGTCCGGATGTGTAAGGAAACATAGCATGACACAACAGATCGTGTGGCGCGGCGAGAAAGTCGAAGTAAAGGGAAACCTTCCGCCAGTAGGCGAGACGGCACCTGACTTCGCTCTTACTGCGAATGACCTTAGTGAGATTGTGTTGAGTGATTTCGCGGGTCAAAATCTTGTTTTGAACATCTTTCCATCTATAGACACTCCCACGTGCGCAAGAAGCACTCGCAGATTTAATGAAGAATTGGCAAATCTGGAAAACACGACGGTGTTGTGCGTTAGTGCTGACTTACCATTCGCACAGAAGCGATTCTGTGGAGCAGAGGGCCTCAATCGAGTGGTCACTGCCTCTTCGTTTAGGTCATCTTTTTCAGACGACTACGGTGTAACCGTTCTGACAGGAATTCGTCGTGGGTTAACTGCGCGGGCCATCATTGTTGTTAATTCGGCTGGAATAGTTAAGCACGTTGAGTTAGTGCAAGAAGTGTCCACCGAGCCGGACTACCAAACGGCACTGTCTGTCCTGTAGTTATTTGAGCAACGAGGCAACGGTTTTGCGGGTCTCCTCGGTAGCTGCTTCGGCCTCCTGCGTTAATTGCTCAAAAATGGCTATAATATTTTTTGCTATCTCCGTAAGTTCGCTTCCGCCCCCAAACTGCCCGCCAGTCTGTGTTATCAACACTGGTCCGCTCAGCGATTCGTTTAACTCTTGAATTAACAGCCA
Source organism: Gammaproteobacteria bacterium (assembly GCA_002717305.1). GTDB lineage: Bacteria > Pseudomonadota > Gammaproteobacteria > Pseudomonadales > Litorivicinaceae > HIMB30. The sequence goes on from PBDH01000047.1 coordinate 7,246, forward strand.
AGCTTTACGATATGACATGTTGATGGACTTGGCTGCTTGCGATAGCGAGTGCTCTTTTTGGATTGCCTTGAGTAATGCGATCTTTCCGGGACCGATTAATATGTCGTTATCGTCTAGCTGGAGTTTGAGTTTGAGGCGAGGTAAAGACATGGCTAACAGTCTCGACCTTCGACTTGACGAGAGATCCTGCGGGGATGCAGAACGTAGCAAGTGCCTACACGCTGATCACCTCGGGTAACAAACATTCGGTAGGGGTTACTTTTTACACGCACATTGAGTGAATCCCCGTATGGCCGCTCAAATGTTGCTGCGGCGCCAGCGAGTAATAATAGCGAGCATTTTTTCATTTGCTTGTGAGACACGTTCACCCCAACCTCAGCGAGATTATTGACGATCTCTTTACAGAATCCTTGACTGGTATCAGACCGAGTAAAATCACGCGCGGCGGCGCTTGTCGCGTTGATTAATAAAAAGCTAATTAAAATGAAGAAGCGTTTCATATTCTGAGCCTACTACAATTAAAAGTTCTGATTAAATTGATTTTATTCCGAACCTTTGACTCGATGCTTGGTTAATAGATCCTGCGTCAAGTATTCGAGTTGTCTGGCCGATTGGATCGCCTTACCAATTTTTTGAAACTACTCAGCGAAACGTGACTAAGACTATACGTCCCAGACACACTGAAACCGAATAAAAAATAACAGTGCCAACATTGCAGTGCTCTTTTGGACTCATTTCCCCTATAGCGTTTGACATTATTGTCAACTACGAGGCGACCATCGCATTCGCCGTATTTTACGGGATCAGTTGGCCCGCTCGTCGAGGTTTAGGAAACGGAGTATTTTCCCATCAAGCTCTGCCTGCAATTTCTGATAGCGGCTACTTTCTGTTGCAGCCAGCGCTGGATTCGTGGCGAAGAACTCGGGATCTGACATTAGGGCCTCTAGTTTTTTTATTTCTATCTCGAGCCGATCGATTTCGGAGCCGAGTGCTTCGTGTTCACGTTTCTCATGAAACGCAAGCTTTTTTTTAGGAGTATTTCTAGATTTTTGGTGGGTCACTTTTGAGACTTGGCATATATTCTCGCTCGAGAGCTGCTCAGGTCGTTGGCGAATCCAGTCGCTGTAGCCGCCAATATATTCGCGAAGCTGTTGGTCCGAGTCGAATGACCAAATACTGGTGACCACAGAGTCGAGGAAATCGCGATCATGGCTTATAACAATCAAGGTCCCCTTGAACCCAAGGAGAGTGTCTCTCAGCATATCGAGGGTTTCTAGATCTAGGTCGTTGGTTGGCTCGTCCATTATCATTAAATTTGCGGGCTTCAAGAAGAGTCGAGCCAATACGAGCCGATTCCGCTCCCCACCCGATAGCATGCGGGTAGGGCCTCTCGCTCTTTCCGGAGAGAATAGGAAATCCTGCAGGTAGCCGATCACATGCTTTTTGCCGCTGCCGACCTCAACAAAATCTGAGCCGTGTTGCAGGTTATCTATGACTGTTGCATCGTCGTCCAAGGTCTCCCTCAGTTGATCGAAGAGAGCAATTTTCAAATTAGTTCCGAGCTTGATAGTTCCTGAGCTTTGTTTGATTTGTCCGAGCAACGTTTTAATAAGGGTACTTTTCCCCGCGCCATTGGGGCCGATCACTCCAATACGGTCACCGCGTAGGACGGTGGTTGAAAAACTATCGAACAGCTTTTCCTCGCCTAACGTCAGGCCTAGTTTTTTAGCTTCAATAACAAGACGGCCCGACTTTGATGCATCGACCAGTGACAATTCAGCTGTCTGTTGGCGCTCGCGGCGAGCAGTTCTCTCGCGTCGGAGCTGTTCGAGTGCACGAACCCGGCCCTCATTTCTGGTTCGCCGAGCCTTGATCCCCTGTCGGATCCACTCCTCCTCTTTGGCTAGCTTTTTGTCGAATGCGGCGAATTGATCGGCTTCTGCGAGTAATTCTTGGTCACGACGTTCCAAATAAGTGTGATAATCGCAGTCATAGCTCCGCAGGACACCACGGTCTAAGTCCACGATACGGGTCGCCAAGGCGTCGAGGAATCGACGATCGTGGGTAATAAAAAGAACGGTGCCCTGAAATAATTTGATCTGTTTTTCTAGCCATTCTATCGCGGGTATATCCAAATGGTTTGTCGGTTCATCAAGGAGCAATAAATCAGGCTCAATTACCAACGCTTGGGCGAGAAGCACTCGTCGTTTCATGCCACCCGATAGGGTATTGAATTGTGTTTCTGGAACGAGATCGAATCTTGACAGTGTTTGATCGACCATCTGTTCCACTTGCCAACCATTCGCAGCCTCCAAGGCGTGCTGACACTCCTCGAGTTCTTGTAGGTTCTGTTCTGTCGGATCTTCAGAAATAGATGCCAATACTCGATGATACCTTTCAAGAAGAGGTGTTAGTTTTCCGAGACCAGAGGCCACGACTTCGAATATTGTGCCGTCGGTGCCTGCCGGGACGTCTTGTACTAGACGTGCAATCTTTAGTTGTGCACTTTTATTTATTTCCCCGGAGTCCGCGTGAATTTCACCCGCGATGAGCTTCAATAGTGTTGATTTCCCGGCGCCATTGCGACCCAGTAATCCGATACGTTCTTTTGGCTGGATTCTTAGGTTTAAGTCGTTGAGGATTGCTGGTCCGCCAAAACTTATTTTAATGCCCTGGAGGGATAAGATACTCAATGACGGCTCCCTGAGAATTTCAATTGCCGCCAGGCTTCATAAAGAACGATCGCAACTGAATTGGATAGATTGAGGCTCCGATTATTCGGAGACATAGGGATTCGAATGACCTCTGTTACAGCCGGATTCTCTCGAATTTCTGCAGGAAGCCCCCGTGTTTCAGGCCCAAAAAGTAGGATGTCGTTCTTTTCGTATGAGACAGCCTCATAGGAAATGGAACCTTTTGTGGACAGGGCAAAAAGTCGCTGTGAGCTCGCGTTAATGTAGTCTTCCCATGAATCAAACTCAGTGACTCGCGCCAGATCACGATAGTCGAGCCCGGATCGTCTGACTGATTTTTCGTCCAGAGAGAACCCAAGCGGTTTAATCAGATGCAGTTGGCTGCCTGTGTTGGCACACAGGCGGATGATATTACCGGTATTCGGCGGAATTTCTGGTTGATATAGGCAGACTGTAAACATGGCGAGAAGATACGCGCCTTCCCCATGAAAAGAAAGTCGGCTTGAACCCTTCCAAAATGGAACGAATCCAACGTCTAGGGTGGCCTTTTTAAATCCCTGAATCTTGGAAAAAATGAAGGGTGAAAAGGTTATGAAATCTATCGAAATACAAATTGTTCCGCGTACATCCGATATTGGAAATCTGGAGGTAAAGCGCGCATTACCATCGAGAGAGAGGCGTTCCGTCGGGTCTTTTATGTTCTGGGATCAGTTTGGACCAGGCGAGCTACTAGAGAACGAAGGTATAGACGTGCGCCCTCACCCTCACATCGGACTGGCAACAATCACCTACTTGTTCAATGGATCGATGCAACACCGTGACAGTCTTGGTAACGACGTTGTCATCGGTCCGGGTGCCGTGAATTTAATGATCGCAGGTTCTGGGATTGTTCATTCAGAGCGATCCGACCAGGCGTCGAGACAGGGTGTTGCAAAGCTCTTCGGTATTCAAAGCTGGCTCGCCCTTCCTATATCGTTGGAAGAGACAGCGCCAGACTTTATGCGCTACGGTCAGCCTGTTCTACCAACATTCACAGACCAGGGAGTTGAAGGTCGGGTATTGCTTGGGACATGGCACACGTTGTGTAGCCCAGTCTCTTTTCCCTCTGACTCGTTATACGTGGATCTGCAGATGAAGCCAGCTAGTCACGTATACTTTCCAAGAGATTATCACGAGCGTGCTGTCTTCAGCGCCGTTGGCCCTATCGAGGTTGACGGGATTCTCTACCCTGCATCACAGCTTTTGGTACTTAAACCTGATCGCGATGTGCTGATATGTGCGCCCGAGGGTGCAAGGGTACTTCTTTTCGGCGGTGAGCCACTTGATGCACCGCGATACCTTTGGTGGAACTTTGTGTCATCCGATAAAGACCGGATTGAGCAAGCGAAGTCGGATTGGGTGCAAGGAAAATTTGATCGGGTAACAGGTGACAATGAATTCATCCCATTACCAGATAAATAGCTCGAGATATTGTTTTGATTTAATCTGCAGGCGTTTAAATTAGACGAAGCGACTTTTTTAGTAGCTGATTCTGAGTGAATGGGGCGGAACGCGGGATCAACCAATCGCTTAAAAAATTTTGAAGTAACTCTTTGGAAAATGCACGCGTCGTATCATAAGTCCACCAAGGGCTAAGACTTCGAAATCAAACGCTCATACACTACGGAAAGCAAGTAGGAGGCAAGAGTGAGGCATCTGACCGATACGCACGCGCATTCAGTGGCCAGCACACATGCATATTCTACTGTCGAGGAGTATTTTCGTGCAGCTTCAGAGAAAGGATTACAGTTATTCAGTATCACTGATCATGGCCCAGAGATGCCAGATTCACCGCATCCGTGGCACTTCGGGAACATGCGAGTACTGCCGCGCCTGCGGTACGGAGTAGCAATGCTTCGCGGGGTTGAGGCTAATATTCTAGCTTCAGCAGAGCGTCGTCTTGACGTAAACGATACTCTGATGAGTTTCATGGACTTCGGCATCGCGAGCTTTCATGAGCCCGTGTTTAAGCCAACCGCAAAGAACATACCAAGGCCATGATCGCAGCGATGGAGACCGGCCTCATTCAGATTATTGGTCATCCTGGTAATCCAAATTATCCCATTAATATTGAGGATGTTGTTCGTGCAGCGAGGGATAATAATGTATTAGTTGAAATCAATAACTCTTCCTTTATCAGCTCGCGATTGGGTAGTGAGCCATACTGTATGCAGATACTGGAGACCGTGCAAAGGTTGGACTGGAAAGTCGCATTATCGAGCGATTCCCATGTCCATTACACGGTCGGTGATGTTGGCGTCGCACTCGAAAAAATAAACCAGATCGGGTTTTCTGAGAAAAATATAACTACACTCAACGCGCGAAGCCTACTGGAGTTCCTTGCCGAGCATGGTAAGTCTGTGGCCCGAGAACTTTCTGTCTGGTTGGATTCGGTCGAATCTGCTGAAATCACTGAACCTAAAAATGAGAAGCTTTATTGAGGCGGCTATAGAAATGCCTCCTCTTCGGCTTTCGGACCCTGAGCCGTGTACTCAGTGGCAACTCACAGAGAATGATGTAAATGGAACTTGCAGGTCTGGAGATACTTCTACTCATCTTCGTCGCCTTACTAGCTGGGGCAATTAATACAGTCGCTGGTGGTGGATCAAATCTTGTCTTACCAACCCTAATGATTATGGGAATGCCACCGGAGGTGGCGAATGCAACTAATCGCGTTGGGATATTAGTGGAATCAGTGGTTGCGGTTTCTGAGTTTAAACGACATGACAGGCTAGAGACTTTAGATCTCAGAGCGATCTTGGTGCCAATGGCTATTGGCGGGCTTTTCGGTTCTCTCGCGGCCGCTTTTGCTCCCCCAGAGATTCTGAAACCGCTGCTGATCGGTACGATGATCTTCATGTCGCTTCTCATCTTATTGCGACCAGCGGTAGTGTCGCCCCCGACCGGCACCGCTATCCGTCGAGTCAGCGAAACACCATCCGCATTGCTCGGTCTTTTTATTGCTGGGTTTTATGGAGGATTTATTCAGGCAGGTGTTGGATTTTTATTACTCGCGTCAATCGCTGGAACCTTGCGTTATGACATTGTCAGGGCTAACGCAATTAAGCTCGTTTGTACCCTCGTTTTCACTGCAGTGTCGCTTGCGGTCTTTATTTGGCAAGATCAGGTGGCATGGTTCGTGGGATTTATCTTGTCTTTAGGATACGTGGCAGGGGCCTATCTTGGCGTCAAGCTCGCGGTCTACACAGATCCGATAACACTTCGGTGGTTTCTTTTTGCGGCTTCTCTGCTCGCAGGCGGAGCAGCCTTAATGTCGTGAACTTATTTTCGCGAGTTGAATCGAGTGCTCGTTAACTCATCACCAACCAAATAATCACCGCCACGATGACCGCACCCACGATATACTTCATCGTTGGACCAGCTTCATCATCTAACCCATCGCTCGCCGGCGCGTGCTGCGGGGTGGTTGTTGATGCCTTCTCTGGTTGAGGCGCCGCACCAGCTACTGCCTTTGGTTTTGGCTTCGATTTGGACGCCGACGCCCCGCTGGAGGAAGCTTTCTTTCCTTTTAACTTGCTTTCGACCGCCGACGCTGTTCGATCCATTTTCTTGGCGATGTCACTGAAAGATGCGCCTTCGCCCATCATAGTGTTGGCTGTTTCTAACTCTTCTGTTGTCCAGCGACGTGGAGGCATCTCTTAAAACTCCCTTAGTTCTAGTTGATTGATGATTCATTGAACGCTATATCTGAATCCTATGCATTATAGCTGATGATTTGATATCCGGCGAATGCTACCAATTCCGGGAGTTCGACTCCAACAATTTGGATGGTTTCGTGTTTATTGGTAGGGTCGTGTTTTTAAATAGTCCTAACAATATCCGGAGGCCATGTGTCTGATGAAAGCCGAATAAAGGAGTTTCTTGAGCTCCGTGCTCGCGTTAAGAAGGGCCCAAAACAAATAGCGGCCGTGATTAAAAAGTGGATGGCTGAGGACGTTACCCCGAAAAAAAAACCCAAGAAATAAAGGATATGGCATGACCGAAAGGCACTCGTTCTTGCAGAAAGTGTGGTGGTGGATCGTGACTCTGTTTTTACTAACACAAGACATAGATGACGTGATTGCTCGGCTTCAGGCTAGGCAAGCCTGCGTAAAGGGCGCGTGTGATCTACCTAAGGGCACTAAAAAGCCGCAAGAATAAATCACCCAGATGTACCTAGTTACGGAGTTCTTATATTTTTTAACATACTGATAAATCGTGGAGTTCACAGTGCCGTTGAACGAAATTGACGAGAGGGCAACCTGTGCCGAAGAAACAATGTGAAGTCGAGGCCTTGGTTCGAGGCGCGCATGATCAAATCAATGTAGGACTGATGAGGCTAAACGCGGACCAATTGCTTGATGGCCTGGCATGGAATCAAGCCAATTATGGCAAGCTTGATGTGGAACAGTTTTCAGAAATGGCTCTCGACTTGCATGAGAAGAAAGATCAATGATCTCCACGGTAACTCAATCGATTAAAATTTGTCTAAAATTCGTTGCTGCATTAACACTTGCTGTGAGCGCTCATGGTTCCTCTCTCGAGCGTGCCTGGACGCCGGATCTGGTGCTATTGGGAGAAAGCCGCTTACAAGTCTTATTTTGGGAAATATACGATGCAAGTTTTTATGCGACAAACGGGGTCTACGACCCAGAAAAATCCTTTGCATTATCTTTGACCTATCTTCGTGGATTCTCTGGATCTGACATCGCGCAACGTTCTGTTGATGAAATTCGACGTCAGGGGTTCTCTGATGAGACAGTGTTAGCATCTTGGATGGCGCAGTTGGATGCCATCTTTCCGGATGTGGTCGAGGGTGACCGGATTACCGGGATCAGTCAGCCTTCCGAAGGGACGCGATTCTTCCTAAACGGCGAATTGATTGGAACGATCACAGATCAGAATTTAAGCAGACGATTCTTTGACATTTGGTTGTCAGAGAAGACATCTGAGCCTGGTATGCGTGATTTACTTTTGGGAATCAATAGATAATGAACAAAATATGTTTCATTCTAATTATGGCGGCGGGCCTAGCCGGTTGTGCCACAAGTCTAGACGGAGAGCGCTATCGATCAGTCGGGCCGAGCTTTGATTTGTTTGAGTTTTTCAATGGCACTGTGAGGGCGTGGGGTCTCGTTCAGAACAAGGGCGGCGAGGTAGTCCAGAAGTTTGAGGTTGATATTCGGGGTACTGTCGCAGGAAATCGAATAACACTTGATGAAACGTTTTCATATGCAATCGGAACAGGGCCCGAAAAACGGGTATGGAAAGTTGACAGGCTTGATAACGGAAAATACCGGGGTGTCGCTGACGATGTGCTAGGAGAGGCGACTGGGTCGGTTTACGGTAACGCTTTCCGTTGGTCATATAGGATGGAGATTCCGGTCGAAAATACCCTGTATGAGGTTGGCTTTGAGGATTGGTTTTGGGCGATTGACGATCGGCGCTTACTTAACCGTTCTTACATACAAAAATTTGGGTTTGATATGGCAGAAGTCACAATTTTTATGGAGCGCCAGTGAGTGACAGGATGCCTGAATTCATCCAACCTAGCCTAAAAGACCCTCGCTTGGGCAGACCGCTAATAGTCCGCATCAACTTGGGATCTAGGTCTGGAGGCGTTGCTTGGATTCGCTAACGCAAGCGGTTCTCGGCGGTACCGTTACCTACGCGATACTTGGTAAGCGCCTTGGTAAGCGCGCGGCGCTCTATGGCGCAGCGCTGGGTACGCTCCCTGATCTCGATGTTTTAATCGATTTTGGTGGGCCGATAGAGAACATGACCTACCATCGTGGTTTCTCGCACGCATTCGTAGTTCAAGCACTGGCTGCTCCTGTACTCGCATGGTTGGCGATCCGCCCAAAATTGGTATCCGATCCATTTTTCTTACGATGGTGCCTGGCGATCTTTCTGTGCTTCGTAACACACACCCTTGCTGACTTATTCACCGTCTATGGCACACAAGTCCTTTGGCCATTTACTGACTATCCGTTTGCTCATTCGCTGTTATTCATTATTGATCCGATCTATACGCTTCCATTATTAGTGGGCTTTTTAGGAGCTTTATTGGTTAAAAGTATACCTCGAGCATTGTCCCTCAACGCTTGGATGCTATCGTTGTCCACGCTCTATCTCATCTGGAGCGCGTCCGCAAAGGTCATTATTGATGACAAAGTAATTGCCGCCCTCGAGGCGAAAGGGGTTTCGCCCGACATTTATGAGTCGACGCCTGGGCCGTTTAATACCTTTTTGTGGCGGGGTGTGGCGATTGAGGGAAACGATTATTTTGAGATTTGGACATCGATCTTTGATGACGTAAGTGAGATCCAAGTCCGCAGGTACCCTCGAAATTTAGAGTTAATCGAGGTCGTCTCGAACCACCCAAGTGTCCGAAGGTTACAATGGTTTACCAAGGGACAATATAAGGCCTGGGAGTCAAACAACAGAATTTTCATTTCCGATCTTCGGATGGGTGTTGAGGGTGCCTATGTGTTTAACTTTGAGGTCGGTTTAAGGAAGTTATCTGGCATTGAGATAGGTAGTTTTCAGCAGTTAGAGCGGAAACCCAGACTCAATCAGGTTGGGCAGGTTTGGCGGCGTATCTTTGATCCTTCGGTAGCGATAACGGAACGATCTCAGCCGTTAACGAACTAATCCTATGTCCGATAAGAACATCCAAGAAAAAGAGGCTCAGATTTACAAATTTCGCGAACTCTGTAAAAAGGAAACTGCGTAGCTCGAAAAAACCATCTTCTCTATATCGAGAAATAAAGTAAGCATAGACAGTTTAATTGAAGAACGAAGTCTATACGATGGTGGAGCCACTCTTGAAGAACGCGAGCTCGCCGAGTCTACTACACTATATGAATCTAGACGCTCGGACATGTGCGATTTGGCTAAACAAATAATCGCGAAGAACAGTGTTTGACTTAGATGAAATCTTGCCACCGAAAGGGGTTTGATCGATGAATTCAAAAAGAAGAGCCTTTTTATCTAACCTGACGGGTCTAACACTTTTCTCCGTATCTGGCTTTGCCAGTGCTTTGGTTACACCTGGTCAGAGTCTGGGACCATTTTATCCTTCAAAAATCCCACTAGATAGCGATGCTGATCTTACCGTCGTGTCCGGAAGAGATGGGAGAGCAACTGGTGAAATAACGAACCTTTTTGGGCAGGTGTTCAGTACCGATGGCGAGCCTGTGCCTGACGCAAGAATTGAAATCTGGCAGTGTGATGCTTTTAGCGCCTATCATCATCCACGGGCCGGCGGTGGTATTGATCCATACTTTCAGGGTTATGGAAGGACCACTACTGATAGTGGTGGGAGATACCGTTTTAAAACAATTAAGCCGGTAGCTTATCCAGGACGGGCACCACATATTCACTTCAGAGTTTTGGTTGGTTTAAGGGAGTTGGTCACTCAAGTCTACGTGCAAGGGGACCCCTCGAATAAAAATGATTTTCTCCTGAACACGGTCCCTGATAGTGCGAGACAAAAATTAATTATTCCTTTTGTGAGAGATTCCGAGGTACGCAAAGGTGAACTGACGGCGGTTTTTAATTTAATTATCGGCTGACATGTGGTGCGACGCTTTGAAAAAATTCTTTGTCTGCAAGACGTGTTTGATTGGTTTGGGTTCGCTTCTGATTTCAGAGCTCGCGTATTCTCATGGCGGTGGCCTAAATACAGAGGGTTGTCACAACAATCGCAAGACTGGTGACTATCATTGTCATCGTGGCAATCCCGCACCTAAGCCCCCTCAAAAAGCCGGCTCACGGCCGGGTTCCATAGAAAGATTAGGAACGCCGGAGCCCATAATTGCTTATGATCGAGAGTTATACGGCTATGAAAGTTACCCAACTTACGCAAAACGTGGATTTTATACTGGCCGAAGTTGCGATACCAACATTGACCATGTCGTATCATTAAAAGATGCCCATGAGAGTGGTGCAGGCCGCTGGACTTTTGCCGAACGCGAGGCGTTTTCTAATGATCGTCTGAATCATGTTCCAAGCTGCAGCCGTGTCAACAGTTCTAAGGGCGCTTCGACGCCCAGCGATTTTCTGAGAAAGAGTACTGATGGGCGTGGTATGGAGTATGAAATCAGGCCAAAGTGCGCGTACTTAGGGATCTATTATCAGGTCAAGAGAAAGTACCGGCTCTCATTCCAAAATAATGACTCCAGCCTTTTTGCGTCCTGCGCCTTGGAGATTGATTAGATGAATGATCCTTGGGTCGTTTTTGCTTTTTTCCTTTTGGTTTTTAAGGCGACTTGCCTAGCATTATTAATACAACTCGCGATTCGATAGCTGAGTTGACGGTTAAGTCAGGCAATGAGTTCCTGGCGCCTATTACGGTTGGAAGCGTGGATCTGATGTTTCCATACAAACACCAACTCGAGAATGGGTATTCATCAGCTATGTTAGCCTGCGAATGATTTCGCATTAGGGTGGAATGGATGCATCACCTGCTGCCAAGCGTCTTCCATGGCGGTCTTGGCCAGCTCGTAGTTCTTCTCAGGGACAGCAATCGCGTCATGAATTGGGAGAGCAAAGACATCGAGGAGTCGCAGTTGTCTCATTGCAATCAACAAGATTTCGCCCTCCAGCTGCATCCCTACAAGCCCAAAAGGTTGCTTCCCACTAAACAGCTGTACCTTGGGGTAAAGTCGTTCGAATGCCTCCATGATACGTCTGCCGAATGTGTCTGGAACTTTTGCCTCTGACCTGGCCCTTTCATATGACTCACAATGAAGAGCGGCAGTGAAGAAGGATTTAACGGTCGTACGATCGACTTTAGCGAGGTTAGCAATTTCCCGATAAGCGTCGGTTCCGTCGCCATAGACATCTAGCTTGTTAAAGGCGAGGAAAAGCCGGAGATCATTGGCGTTGAAGTCGACTTCTTTGATTGGCTCGCCATTGATAAGAGTATTTTGGCGTATCTTATGAGTACGAGCAGGGAGGTTTTGAAACTCTGTATGGAGGCGGCCAGACGTAAAAGGGTCATACCTAAAGATGCGGGTGATGGCCTCTTTACAAGCCCATTTCTGAGCTTTCGCGTACTCATTGATCTCGGCCACCTTGTGATAGTCCTCAACTTTGGTGAGATCTGCCTTTCCCCAGCCTCGAGATGGCGTATTTATTCTGATCAAAACCTTTTCGAAAGAAGCGTTAGAGGTCGCGTCTAGTCCATACCGAAATAATCTTTCTCTGATTTCACGGTTTGGGTAGTAAAGGCTTCCATGGGGGTTGTCCTGATACTTTGCCCCATCAATTCTTGTAACAGTATCTGAGGCAACCAGCGCGTCCAAGATTTTTGTGGTGCGGGCTCGACTGTCAAGCCCTGCTGAATGCATTAGGCCTCCTTTGGAGTAGGCCTTAGGGTCACCAACAAAGATTGTCCAACGCTTCGTAACTATGCTTCGTGATAGGTTGAGCAGAATATTCGCTAAATGTTTTTCATGGGATTCCGCGTATTTGGCTTGGCTTGGGGCACAAATATCTCTGGCTATCTCGTTTACTAGTTTATCGAAATGATTGGATCGGATCGTTAACTCACCGGGGAATCTCTGACGATCGTCAGTGTCTGGGGCGTAGACGTCTTCGACAGCCTTGGCTATTTCAGTGTCTAGTTGAGATGTCATCTGCATGGCGATCGGTGACGTAAGGAGATGATGCTAGAGGCTCCATCAAGAAAGGTTTCATTATCGCGATATATATTAATAAACATTAATTACTCGTGCATCTTAAGTGTTATCAGGTACATCAATAAATAACATTAAATCCAGTTAAATTTAAAAAAACATAACAGTCTTCTGTGACACTACGCGGCTAGAGAAAGCATCTTTGTGGCTACACGCGTTTTTGAATTTATCGAATTTTTCGGGTTTTTTTGGGTATTTACCCGATTTTAGAGGATTTTAGGTGCCATTTAATTGTTCGTCGGATGTATTCTTGAGTCAGTAACTTGTTTGCATAAACCCAAAATTAGTCGCGTTTTTTGGTTGCTTTTAACTGAGACTCAACCAAATGGCGACGCTAATTATAAGTGAGCCCGCAATTCGATTGATTAGATTGACGTTCGATCGGTTCTTTAAAAAACTGCTTAGCAGTCGACCCCCGGATGCATACGCGATTAGACAAATAAACTCTATAGTTAACATCAGTAATAGCAGAATAATGATTTGGGGGGTGATCGGTAGTTGGTAATCGATGAAAGGCGGTAAAAGTGCTACGAAGAACGCCCAACCTTTAGGATTAGCAATCGCTGTGACAAAACCCCGAGTCGCTAGTTGGGTTCGGGTCATCAAGTCTGGCCTCGAAGTTTCTTGCGTAATCGCCATCTCTCCTCCCGATTGCCAAAGCTGAACACCCAGAAAGGCAAGATAAGCACCACCCACTAATTTGAAAATCATAAATATTTCAGGATATGCCAGCATGATGGTGGCAACACCAGCAATTGTGGCCAGAGCGACTAAAGCAACTCCGACAAGCTCGCCAGCCATCATCCATAAGGTCCGGCGGACCCCTATTGTCATACCTAGGGACAGCGCAAACGTCATGCAGAGACCTGGGGTGGCTGACACAAAAAAGAATGTTGGCACGAATAGACCCAACAAGCTTGATTTAATCAATTTAGCCTCCCGCGCTGATCGTGTGACTCCTGGCTGTCACGGTGAAGATCGGATTTACCTAATTCTCAGTTTTTGTTTGCCCATAAAATAGCAGAGAAATAAATTAGGAGCGAAGTAATGGAATTAGGTGGTGGCCAGAGACGGAAGTGATTCCTGTGTACAGCACCAATGCTCCAATGATTACCTGCAATTACTAGTGTTCACTGGGTATGAGTTCACAGTCAATACCGATAAATGTTCTACCCTTTGTGCACTCACTACAGTTATTGCTAAAGGTTATCAGTACCCACTCACCTATGCCTCACTAAAAATGCCTCATCTGCATGTCAAGCACTGACAATGTATTTCAATCTCTCTAAATAAATCATTTAACTGTCTTGCATAGAGGGTATGCATGGGCCAGTGGGGGTACATAGGTATGTTGTAGTTAAGGTGTTACACAGAAGGGGGGTTTTTGTAAGGAATAGGTGAGAAATAAACCTAGTTCTGAGAAGAAGTGGCATCACCACTTCATCATTCTGTAGGGAATAGAACTATGTCAGACTCATCAATAAATCCTAGATCTAAACCGACCCGATAGAAACTCGATACTGAATATTCATTCAAGTCACTACTTGTATGCGCAACGGTTAATTCACCACAAAACCTGTTACAAGCAACTTTCGTAATTTCTTGAAGCAATGCAAAGTTTCGATAGTATTCGGGTAGCTCTCGTCTCCCTTCAACTTGTCGTTTCGCCTTTTTGGTTTGAAGACTCTCAGTAACTAAACCATTGATCGAAGGGACAATCTTGTTGTCTAAATAATTCAGTCGGTTTACTAACAGGGAAAATGGAATTTCATGCGTTACCTTGTATCGATCAGCATTTGGAGCATGATAAGCGGCAATAGACGGATCAAGAAAAATAAGAATGCGGGAAATCCCGAGGCGGTCACTCATAATGCGTGTAATTGCTGATATACCGTTCTCTTCATAAGGGTCTCCCTGCGTTACAAGAATGAGAGATTTTTGAGGTGGTTTTTTGTCCCAGTGTTCTTTTAATTTATCGTGGATGATGCGGGCAACCGACAGCGGATCTCTGGTGTCGTATCCTCCCATACCCTCAACTACAAGAGGATGATGACCTGAAAGTGCTTGAAAACTTTCCTCTGAATTAAATTTACTCAACTAGTTATCTCTTTTTACTCTTCCAACTTGTTTTGTGTATGGGATGCCCCTCGCCTTCAGAGATAGGTTAAGAGCGGCAAATGCGCCGGTTGATATGATCGACCAGCTAGGCGGTTGGAGTCTCCAGAGTGTTGGACAAGGCTACGGAGAGGGCTATAGCGTCGACATACTGGCGAGATGGATGCAATAGATGGAGTGCTAAGATTTACTCAGTCACACCTTCTATAATCATAAAATCAGTGTCAGAACATTCCTCTCTGACAGCTTTTGCGGCCTGATACTCTTCACTACGGTAAAAAACATGTGCAGCCTCTTTGCTCTCAAACTCAATCATCATAACGATGCCACTTACATCGCCTTCAAGTCTGTCAGCACTTGGACCACGGGCAAGAACGTTACCGCCATATTTTTTAATTATTGGCCCTGCCATGCCAGAAAATTCTTTAAACTTTTCTTGGTCCGTGACCCTTATATTTGCAACTACATAACCTTTCGCCATCGAACACTCCGCAATGTTAAACACTAACTACGTTATGTTGCGGGATAGCACATAAAATGCCTACATACCAGTCATATACGTAAAGATATTAGAACGTTTAATCAACAGACAAAAAGCAACTTGGATTGGGAAGCATTGTTTACGGGCGTTAAGACTTTGCTTGCATCGCAAAATAATACACACCACGTTTGAGATAGGTGTATTTAGAGGCATCAATTTGTGCACTCATTTGTTCTACCTACAATACTGCTGGATACGGTAATTGCATATATCTCAGAGAGTTACATGTGAAGATAAGATGCTAATGGTGGCCAGAGACGGAATCGAACCGCCGA